>JAWOEL010000008.1:0-45984 GCA_046482735.1 Bacteroidales bacterium
TTCTTGATCAATATGGAGTAAGCTGGTGTAACTGGGCAGTATCTGATGTTGATGAAGCTGCTTCTATTGTAAAACCGGGTTCCTCAATATACGGAAATTGGTCATCAAATGATTTAACTGAATCCGGCACACTTGTTCGCGACAAACTACAATCGTATGAAACCGATCCTATTCCAAACGATATTCCGCCATACATAACATCTAACCCACGAGCTCAATCTGTTCCATTTGAATCAACTGCATCTTTCACTGTAGAAGCAGTTGGTCCGGAACCTATAACATATCAATGGTATTTTAATAATCAAGCTATTTCCGGTGCTAATTCTGCAACATACACTATTACAGAAGTTACAGAAAATCAAACAGGTGATTATTATTGCATATTAGAAAACTCATATGGTACCACGACATCAAAAACAGTTTCGTTAGCTGTTCGGTATCGTTCTACTTTTTACTCAGAACCACTTGCTATTCCGGCTGTTATAGAATTTGAAGATTATGACAAAGGCGGACAAAATATTGGTTATTTTGACGCCAGCTATGGAAACACAGGCGGCGAATACAGAAATGATGATGTAGATATAGAAGGAATTGAGGGTATGCAAGGAGAATATGCTGTTGGTTTTACCGATGATGGTGAATGGCTTGCATATACTGTAAATGTAGGATGGACAGATGAATATGAAATTGATATTTATTATGCATCTCTCGAGGGTAATGGACATTTTAGCATGGAGGTAGACAATCAAGAAATTGTTCCATCAACCAATTTACCAAGTACAAACGATTGGTTTACATACAACAAAATAACTGTTACGGCTCAACTTACAGAAGGTGAACATATACTTAAATTTAATATTGAAGAATCCGGATATAACCTGAATTATATGGAATTCAAATCAACCACACCACCGGAAACAGAACCTATTATTACTGCACAACCAAAAAATACAACGAGTACTTTAGGAAAATCAACTTCATTGTATGTATCAGCTACCGGTGCTGATCCTCTTTCATATCAATGGTACAAAGATGATGTAGCTATTCCTGATGCTACAGATGATATATATTCAATTGCAATTGCAGAAGAAAGTGATGCCGGTGATTATCATGTTGTAATAACAAATCATTTGGGAACAATTACCAGTTCTACGGCAACATTAACCATAAATAATTCGGCGGCATATGGTGGCACCCCTGTCTCGCTCCCCGGCAGAGTGTTAGCTAAAAATTTCGATGAAGGCGGCGAAGGTGTTGCATACCACGATACTTCACCGGAAAATGAGGCCATTGAAAATACCGGCGACCAAGCACATTTTTACCGTGATGAAGGTGTAGATACTGAAGTCACTACTGATGAAGGAACCGGACATGCTGTAGGATACATCAATGCTGATGAATGGATGGAGTACTCTGTAATGGTAGAATATTCCGGCACATATACAGTTGGCTTTAGAGTAGCATCAGGTTCAAACACCGGCGTTGCATCTCTTGGGCTTAATGTAGACGGACAACCGGTAGTTTCTACTTTATCTATCCCCAACACGAATGGATGGGATAGTTGGATAACTATTGAAGAAGATATTGAACTTACAGCTGGCTTACACATACTTCGTCTTAAAGCTAATCAGGGTGATTGGAATGTGAATTTTATGGATTTTTCAATTGAAACTCAAACATCTGAAATTAATCTTGAACCTGGCTGGAATCTTGTTTCTTTTAATGTGTTACCTGCAGACAATTCTGTTTCGTCAATATTTGCAAATACTGATGTACACATTATAAAAAACAGCAACGGATTTTGGATGCCAACACAGATAGAACAACTAAACAGTTTGCACACTATTGAAATTGGCAATGCCTATTTTGTGTATGCAAACTCTGCCACATCTCTTACTGTTGAAGGAACCTCTGTTGATTCCTTCACACAAAACTTACAGCAAGGATGGAATCTTATTGGTGTGCCAGCAACAACTGCACAAACAATTAGTACGCAGATAAGTGGAACGCACATACAAACAGTGAAAAATTTTGATGGCTTTTATGATGTATCATCAGATACGAATAGTATCACTGAATTTATTCCACATAATGGCTATTATATATATGCTACCGATTCTACTACAATTAACTGGTAAGGTAAAGTTCTGAATATTTTTTGGTTCAGACACAAAAAATTACCTCAATCTCAGGTTATCTATAGCAAAAAAGCCTCGACACATACCATGTCGAGGCTTTTTTATGGATTGAAAACACAACTTTTATTCTGTACACGAATACCCAAGAATTTTAAACATTTCATCGGCAGACTGCTCTTCGCGATACACAAAATCAACAATATTACCCGCATCATCACGGTCAATTATTATATGCTTGGGTGATGGAATTAAACAATGTTTAATTCCCCCATACCCACTTATAGAATCCTGGTAAGCACCTGTATGGAAAAAACCCAAATACAAAGGTTCTTTTTCCTTTTTAGAATATGCCGGCAACAATACTTCCTGATTTAAATCTTCTGAATTATAATAATCTGAATGATCGCAACTTATACCACCAATATTTACGCGCTTATATTCATTATTCCATTTATTTATCGGCAAAAGAATAAAACGTTCATGAATAGACCATGCATCGGGAATGGTATTCATCAAACTATTATTTATAATATACCAACTCTCCGTATCATTCTGTTGTTTTTGATCTAACACCTGAAAAATAATTGCCCCACTCTCTCCTACTGTATATTTGCCAAATTCAGTAAAAATATGCGGCTCATTAATATTTTCCTTCTCGCATGCTTCCTTAATATTTTTCACAATTTCACCTATCATATACTCATAATCATACTCAAAACCTAAATGATTACGAATAGGAAATCCACCACCAAGATTAAAAGAATCGAGAGAATCACATTGTTTTTTTAAATCAATAAATAGTTTTAATGCTTTTTGAAATTCCCCCCAATAATATATGCTATCTCGAATACCGGAATCTACAAAAAAATGCAGCATTTTAAGCTCAAGATTACGTTTTGTTTTTAATCGTTTATTATAAAAATGCACAATTTCATTATACCGAATTCCTAAACGAGAGGTATAATATGCAGACTGGGATTCCTCATTTATTGCCATTCGAATACCAATTTTCAGTTTTTTACGACCCAAATATTTTTCTAAACGTGACAACTCTTCAGTGCTATCGAGTATAGTAATGGTATTCCGGAAACCTAAATCACGCAATAAGATTATTTTATGTAAATAATCATCTGTTTTATAACCGTTATGTACAACAATTAATTTTTTATCGACCTTTTTTTCTTTATATAATTTTAAAATTAAATCAATATCAAAAGACGATGATGTTTCTAAATTAACATTATGTTTAAGAGCAGCATTTATAACATGATAAAAATGATTGCATTTAGTACAATAACAATAATGATAATCTCCTTTATAATTATAATATTTAAAAGATTTTTTAAATAAATTACGTGATTTTTTTATTTGATCACCTATTTTGGGTAAATACATAAACCGAAACGGCGTACCATATTTTTCTATAAGATATTTAATAGATACACCTTGAAAAGATAAACTACCATCAATTAAATCGAAGCCCTCTTGTGGAAAATAAAAACTTTGCTCTATTAAATTAAAATATGTATTCTTCATCTTCTATGGTTTTTAAAAAAGCATATATATACGGAAAAGAAATTTACAGCCATTTTTTTATTTTAAAATATACTAACATACCTACCGCAAGTAAAAACATACCTGCCAACATAATAAAATAGCTGTACTTATATTTTAATTCCGGTACATATTCAAAATTGGTTCCATATATACCTGCTATAAATGTAAGAGGAATAAATATTGAGGCAAAAATGGTTAAAAACTTCATAATATCATTCGCCTTATTACTCACATATGTATTGTACAAATTCAGCTGATCGTTCACCATAGAATAATAAAGCTCTACGGAATCCAATGTTTGATTAACTAATTCATACAAATCATCAGTATACGGTGCTATAGAAGACGAAATACCGGCAACTTTGCCATGGCGTAAAGCATACACAATCTCTTTATACGGACGAACATTTTTACGTATATAAGATATTTCATTTTTATATTGATAAATTTCAAGAGCCAAATTTTTATGTGCCTGAGGTATATAATGTTCTGTTTGTTCAATTTTGGTTCCAATTTTTTCGAGCAATACTAATGTATTATCAACCAATGTATCTATAAGAGCATAGAGCAAATAATCGTGCCCGAATTGTCTTACCTTACCAACACGTTCGTGAATTCTTCGACGTACAGAATCAAAAAAATCAGCATATTTTTCCTGAAAACAAAGTACATAATTACTTCCCAGAATAAAAGAAATTTGATCCGTATGAATCTTCTCATCTTCTTTATTATATATAAAAGACTTCACAATAACCAATACCCCACCATCGAACTCAACAATTTTTGGTCGATGATCTGTATTTACAATATCCTCTAATATAAGACTGGGAATATGAAACAATGAACCAATAGATGTTATTTTTTCAACATCATGCAATCCATAAATATTTATCCAGTTTACGGCATCAGAGTGTACATGTTCTATATCGCCTATAGATACGTTTTGTACATCAGAAACATGTTCCTGATTATAATACATATATCGCACCGTTGTTTCAGCAGCTTTTTTTCGTCCAAGAAAAATAACACTACCCGGAGCCGCACCTTTACTTGGTTCTCGATTTTTAAGAAAACGTGCCATACTTACATTCGTTTTATCTGATATACATCCGTCCTTCTATCTCGCAAATTACGCACACTACCATATGTATGCAACTCTCGCAACAAGTCTATATCAACATCAGCCACCAAAATCATTTCTGTATTAGGTGTCGCTTCGGCCTTTATTCCATTTGCCGGAAAAGCAAAATCGCACGGAGTAAACACGACAGACTGAGCATATTGCATATCCATATTTTCCACTTTCGGTAAATTCCCGACACAACCTGCAATAGCAACATAACATTCATTTTCAATAGCCCGAGCCCGAGCACAATAGCGAACACGAGAATATGCATTTTGCGTATCTGTAAGAAACGGAACAAATAAAATATTCATTTCCTGTTCTGCCAACAAACGAGACAATTCAGGAAATTCGACATCATAACAAATTAAAATACCAATAGGACCACAATCTGTTTCAAACACAGATAAATGCTTACCGCCTTGCAATCCCCAACATTTTGCTTCATCCGGAGAAACATGATTTTTGGTATACGTCTCAAATGTACCATTTCGTCGGCATAAATAACCAACATTATATAAATCATGTTCTTCATCAAGAAACGGCATACTACCGGTAATAATATTTACATTATACTGCATAGCTAACTGCAAAAACCGATCACGAGTCTCAATTGTATACTTTGACAACTCTCTAATGGCCTCTGATTCTGACAAATGATTATATTTTGCCATAAGCGGTGCATTAAAAAATTCCGGAAACAAAGCAAAATCACTTTTGTAGCTTGCAACAGCATCAACAAAAAATTCTGCTTGCTCAAACATTTCGTCAAGTGTTGCATAATGTCGCATTTGCCATTGCACCAAACCTAAACGAACGACACTTTTACTGGTTAACAATTGTGAAGGCTGAGGTTCATAAAAAACATTATCCCACTGCAACAACACCGCAAAGTCATGAGATTCTTTATCACCATCAAAATAATTATTCAATATTTTTTTTACATGAAAATCATTAGCCAGTTGAAATGCTAAAGTCGGATCGTCCAATTCCCTGTTTTTTACCTTTTGTATATAATCTTTGGGCGACAATGTTTCAGCATATTTATGATAATTAGGAATTCTACCACCAAAAACTATTGCCTGAAGATTTAATTTTTCGCACAATTCTTTTCGTGCATCATACAATCGTCTGCCCAACCGCATACCTCTGTACTCCGGCACTACAAAAACTTCTATGCCATACAACACATTTCCGGTAGGATTATGCGTATTGAACGTTACATTTCCCGTTATTTTTTCATATGTATGTTTATCGCCAAAATGTTCATATTTAACTATCAAAGATAAAGCACAGCCAACAACTATATTGTCCACCAAAATTGCAATTTGCCCCTCCGGAAAAATACGAATCAACTTTTGTATCTGGCGTTCTTCCCAATAATCATCTGCCCAATTTGCATAGGCAGCTATCATTGATTTTTTTAATTGTTCATAGTCATCAGACTGTAATAATCGTATGTCTATAGATTCTGTATCCTTCATAATTACGTACGATTTGTATCTCCTTTTTTATGAGAGGGTTTAAATGGTTTTTTCTTTTTGTGAAAGTTTTTTTTCTTTTTATTCTGAAATTTTGCAGCATTTTTCCACTGCGGAAGCTCACCAATATCTTTCGATATTTGTTTTTTCTCTACCTCTTTACCTATCAATGATTCTATTCGTTTAACTTTTGGAATATCATCAGGACTAATAAGTGTAATAGCCTCACCTTTGGCATCTGCCCGAGCTGTTCGACCTACACGATGCACATAATCAGCAGGATCTGATGGCACATCGTAATTAATAACCAAATCTATCCCTTTAATATCAATACCACGACTCAACACATCCGTTGCAACCAAAATCTGTGTTTTTTGCGATTTAAACCGCATAAGCACATCGGCTCGCTCCTGTTGTTCAAAATCAGAGGAAATACCTTCTACCGAAATTTTGGGCAAAACACGCGTTAACTCACGAACAATTGCATGAACATTGCGTTTTGTTGATGAAAAAATCAACACACTTTCAAATTCTTTCTGATGCGAAAGAATATAAGAAATAATACTATTTTTTTGATGCGGATATGCCATATATGCACTTTGGGTAATTCCTGATGCCGGTTTTGAAATAGAAATAGTTATTGTCTCAGGATTGTGCAATATTTGATGTGCCAATTTTCGGATATTAGGCGGCATTGTTGCACTAAAAAGTAATGTTTGACGTTTGGCAGGCACATGTTTCAAAATCGCTTGTATATCATCATAAAAACCCATATCGAGCATGCGATCTGCCTCATCAAGAACAACATGACGAACCGATTTGAAATTCACGTATCCCAAAGCCAAGTGTTGCATAAGACGCCCCGGTGTTGCAACAATAATGTTTGTTCCCTGGGTTATAGCACGTTTTTGCTCATCCCAGTCCTGTCCTTTATCTCCACCAAAAACTGCTTTACTTGATGCTTCGGTAAAATAAGAAAAACCTTGTATTTCCTGATCTATCTGCACAGCTAATTCCCTGGTAGGCACAATAATAAGAGATGTTGTTCCTTTATTTCCATTACGTATTAAGTCATCCAAAATCGGTATAACAAACGATGCTGTTTTGCCGGTACCTGTTTGGGCACAAGCCAGCAAATCTCGTCCTTCCAATGCTCTTGGAATAGCCTGCTCTTGTATAGGAGATAATTTTTCGAAATTCATGTAATATATTGCTTCCTGCAATTGTTCATGAATTAATAATTCTTCAAATTTCATATGTTTATTTAACTAATTTTCAATTATTCCGTAATTTTTACGGAATCGTTTTCATCATACCTTCATCTTCATAAGACAACTCATTGGTACTTCAAACACCATCATTACATTACGTATGCCTTAATAATTGTTTATATATACACCTCATATTATGTATATAAGTTCTTTGCACACTAATTATAGAACAAAACTACATTTTTTTATTGGGAGATATATACATTCAATTAACAATTTTTTTTCATGTTTTCAATGCGCTCCACAGCTAATTTTGAACTGATAACAGCCATTGGCAAACCAGCACCGGGAACTGTTGAAGCCCCGACATAGGCAACATTAGAAAATTGTTCATCAACATTTGACGGTCGAAGAGCACCTATTTGTCCGATTGTATGAGACAAACCTAAACCACTACCTCTGTGCAGATTAAGCATTTCACCCCAATCCTCGGGTGTGTAAACTGTTTTGGTTACTATTTTCGAAGATATATCTATTCCTATTCTTTCTGAAAAATCATCTAAAATAGACTGAGCTATAACATCTTTATCACTCCAGTCCGGTTTATCGAGTAGTGTGGGGACAGGACACACGAAAAACAAGCTCTCACAACCTTCAGGTGCAGCCTCTTCGTTATGCTTCGATAAAACATTTACATAATAATATGGTTTTTCAAATTCGTCGGGCTGAATTGTTAATTGTTTCGCATAATCCTTAAAATTAGTTCCAATAAAATAATTATGATGATTAACATCCGGCAACTTTGTAGAAATGCCAACATACATAGTTACATACCCCAATGTCCAGTTCATTTTATCTAACTTACGTTGAGAATACTTTTTTCGGTTAAAAACCCGTCCTCTAAAAACAGCTGCATCACCATTTATCACATACCTGTCTGCCTGCCATTTTTTTCCGTCAGAATCAATCAAATAGTCCAAAGAATCATCTGTTGCAGCATAATCGACAATTTCTGTATTATACACACACTCAACACCCTCTTTCTCTAATTCTTTGAGTAAGCCAGTTACGATACTATACATTCCCCCTTTCACATTATAATATCCGTCATGTTTAAATTCAGTATACGACAACAAAGAGTATATTGCCATTGTATCAAAAGGTGTGCGTCCGAGGAAAAATGCAACAAGAGATATAATTTCGCGAGCCTCAAGAGAAGTGAAATACCGAGACACATGCGAATAAAAATCACGGTATATCATGAGTAATTGACGAGGATTAACTGTCATCAGATTACGCATATAATGAGCTAAGGAATCCACATTTTGCTTTATTACCACATCAACTGTATCATCAAATATTGATTGTGCTTTGGTTATATATCGCTCGAATTTTTCAGCAAAATCGGGTTCTATATCTTTAAATTGTGCCGCGAATTTTTCTATATCTTTATACATATGAAAAGCAGAATCATTATCACGAAAATGTACAGAATAGAGCGGATCTAAGGCAACATATGAAAACGGTAAAGAAATATTGCAATCGCGTGCAAACTCCTCAAACTCATACGACATGCTAAAGAAACTAGGCCCCATATCAAAGGTAAAACCATCTTTTTGTATTTGATTTAATCGTCCACCTGCTTTACTGTTTTTTTCTACAATACGAACATTATATCCTTTTTTGGCTAATCGCAATGCCGTGGCTAAACCTCCTAATCCGGCACCAACTATAAGTACTTGTGTGTGTTTCATGTATTTATTGTAATTAATTTAAAATTATCATATTTTATTTTGTTGTTTCTAAAGAATTATTCTCAACACCTAACCACATAAAACAGTACAAATCAACAACAAGAATCACAACATATATTTTTCCTATTGCTAATCATCATGGTTTTGTTTTTTTATGCGTTGTAATAATTCTGGATATAACTCTTCAGAAACCCATACAAAACCGGGTTCTGTTTGTAAAATTTTTTTATAGTATTTCTGAGCCAGTTCCAGTTCTCCTATATCTTCATAAGCCTGTGCTATCGACACAAGCAAACTTAAATAATTCCAATTTTTATATAGTGATTGATATTCAATACGATGTTCGGCTTTTTTATAATATTCAATTGCTTTCGTTTTTGAACCCCCGAAAATTTCCGGCATATAAAACAAAGAATGAGCATATTGTTCAAATCCCAAATAAAAGAAATCATCAGAACTCATTGCTTTTTTAGACATTTCAATGCTTCGCGGTCCCAAAACCGGTGCTTTATAAGTATTAATTCCAATTTCAAAACCATAAAAAGCAGAACTATATGCATACACATAAGCTGGTTTATACGATTTTTTTTGCAGTATATGCACATTTTCATATGCTTTATCCAAATACACTTCAGCCTCATCATAATCCTCAATTCCAATACAATAACCAATATACCCATATTGATAATTTAATAAATCAGCTATAAAATCGGCATTATTGATATTTCGTACTTCCATACTATCAATAATACGCTTCCACTCCGTCATATTTCCGGATATATATGCATTGTATATACGTTCTTTATACGACGCATGTGCGATAACCGCACACACCATAAACAAAATTACTAAATATTTCGACCTTTCCATACCAATTTTTTATTACAGGTAAACCAAACACTTAAACATATTAATATCCCCATTATACAATGATGAAAAAAAGCATACCGAATATGCACCATAACCGACTGATTACTCACATAGGCAACACCTATTTTTAAAGCTATACCACAACACACATACAGCAAAAAAACCGGAAAAGGCTCCAACAATAAAACAGGTACAGAACCAACAATTGTAAGCATCCAAAACACAATAGCCCAAATATAACTATTACCAAAAAAGGCAAGATAATTTTTAGAAAAACCTATTAACGCCTCTTTTCCACCGGAATACATCCTACACGA
Organism: Bacteroidales bacterium; assembly: GCA_046482735.1. Classification (GTDB taxonomy): domain Bacteria; phylum Bacteroidota; class Bacteroidia; order Bacteroidales; family UBA1715; genus JAQICB01. Next base: position 10,452 of record JAWOEL010000008.1, read on the forward strand.
TATATCGGGAATCGACGCTAAACAATCAACTGTATATGATTTTTGTTTATAATATTTTGCTATATTTATATCTTCCACCCTACTTTGCTTCCACACTTTATGAGGTTGTTCTAAGATATATTTTTGTGCTTCAAAAAACATACATTGTCCGTTTGCAGCAGAAACCGACGAAAAACCGGATTTCCTCACTATATATAATGGTAATAATGACACCAAAACATAATTCATAATCGGAACCACCATTCTTTCACCTTTTGTGCACATAATTTGACGAGGAAATACTGATATTAAATCAGCTGGATTTTTTTCATAATACGCAAGCATTTTTTGTATAAAACCGGGAGCAATACGAACATCTGCATCTAAAAAAAGGTACACATCTCCCAAAGCCTGTTTAGCCAAATTATAACACGCAAAATTTTTACCCACCCATCCTCGGGGCAAATCTTCTCCAGATATTAAATGAATATATGAATACCTCCGCACATATGAATTCACAATTTTAGCTGTATCGTCTGTCGAACAATCATCATACACAAACACCTCAATGTATGGATATGACTGACGAACAATATCGTCCAAAATATGCGAAATTACCGCTTCTTCATTTCGTGCAGGAATCAATACAGACACTTTTTGTGTACCAGTAACAGACAATGATTTCCAGTTTTTTTTCAAAAGCACATTGCACAACACAACACAACATTGATATGCCATAAAAAAATATATTCCGTATAACAAAAAATTAGTCCATTCCATTATACATCCTTTAAATTCTGTTGCGTACGTAGAGATTGATTATAAAAATCAGTATATGCTTTTTCAATAGACGTATACGAAAAATCAGTATCAGTATAGATTGATGTATATATATATACCGAAGGTTTTGCTACTGATAAATAATCTATAAAATTGGCAACAAAGACAATTTTACAGGAATCAGGACACTGTTGAGAAATAATTTTTTCCACTCCTCGATTAAACTCAAAAAAATTGGTATGCATAGACTGAATATAGCCTTGAGGAAACAACAAGAGCATATTATCTCTATTCTGTAAAATTGAAGAAGCATATGATAGTGTTTCTAACAAAGATTTTTTACCCTTTTGAACTGAAAAACCACCCGTATATTTAAAAAACCAAAATCGCTGTAACTGAGCATACATCATCATAAAAAACATTTTTTTATGAAACATGTGCGTATTCAAATATTGTATCCAAAAACCATCCCACCAACTAATATGATTTGCCAACACAAGAACAGATGAAGAAGAGACATCTATTGAATCACTCATAAAATGTACCGAATGAAAATGACGACCTATCATACGTTTACTATACCAGGTAAAAAACGGATACAATATACAATTATGTCGGGCTCGGATAATCATATTATATATCTGTAAATAAGCATAATAGAAATAAAAAAGAAAAACTGACTCACAAAGACTGTTTTCACAATACTATTTTGAATACGAATCTTCATTATTCTCAACAGAGCATGAAACACCAATGCACACATAAACCACATAATATAATTTTGTATCGGAACCGAATTGTGAGCAAATTCCCACATATCCATTATGGGAGCAACGTGCTCAAGTACTAAATCATAAAGCACCATAAGCCCTGCTCCACTCAGAGTTTTCAACCAATCCGGAACGGGCAACACATCAACCACAGAAGCAGAGGCATACACCATAAACATCCAATTAACACCTATAAGCAATGGAACAGACATAAACTTAATCCCCAAACCACTACCATAACTATACGTACCAAATAAAGTTCCGGTATGCACACCAATAATCTCAACAGCCATACTACTCACAAAAATAAATAAAAACAATACAATAGTTTGAATAGTTTTGGAAATCGAATAGGTCTGATGAAAATATACAACCAATGCAAAATGAAATAACAATACATACGGTATAAGCATAATAAAATATGGCAATAAAGCAGGAATAACCATACCTATACACCCAACAATATAAAATATGATGATAGATTTACGTACTTCTCCCGAATCAGTTAAAAACATTTTCATACTCACTTTTTTTAAAACAACGACACTACGTACGTTCTTATAAATAAAACTATTTTATGCACATTAGATATCCTGATTCTTTTATGAAGTAATACAGAAGAAGGCGTTTTGTGTATTTTTTTCACCAGTGCAGTATAATATGCATACGCTATGCTTACAGCCAACTTAGAACGACCGGGTAATGTATTTATTCCTTTTTTAGCTTCTAAAAAATCGCGTTCAATATCAGATAATATTTTATGCTTCATTTTTTCATCGAACCGATCATAGGAAAACTCATAAAAATAACTTCGTCCAAGTATTTCCACATCAGCCTTTAAATCACGCAAAAAATTAACTTTTTGAAAAGCTGAACCAAGTTTTTGAGCAGGAAATTTTAAATCTTCATATGCCTGTTCATCTCCTTTTACAAAAATAAGTAAACACATAAGTCCAACAACATCAGCAGAACCATATATATAGTCGTTTAACTCACATTCAGTCGTATACTGTTGTTTATATAAATCCATTTTCATGCTTTCCAAAAATGACTGAATAAGAGAATATGGAATATTATATTGCTGAACCACGAGTGCAAATGAATGTAAAATAGGATTTAAACTTATTCCTTGATCTAAAGCTTGTTGCAAATCGTATTCGAAGGTTTCCAATAATAGCTTTTGATTTGTATTATGAAGAGTATCAACAATCTCATCGGCAAAACGCACAAAGCCATATAAAGCATGTATTGCCATACGAGATTCGGAATCCAACATTTGAGTCGCATGAAAAAAAGACGTGCTATATTGTTGCGTAACTACTTGAGAAATTTTAAAACTAGTGGTATCAAATAAATTCATATATCCGTTATTGCAAAACACACAATCATATGCATTTTGTTTGCAATAAAAATACAATTTATTTAGAAATCAACAACAAAAAAACGCGAAATTCCTAAAAAAAAGTAACTACCACCAAAGGGAAACCACCAAGTTGCAAACAAAAAAAAGGTCGTCAAAAATGACGACCTTTATATATATATCAAAATTACATTGGCATTCTCATTAAAAAAAATGCACAGTATGCTTATTTGTTCAGAACAGCTTGTGCAGCAGACAAACGAGCTATAGGCACACGGAAAGGAGAACAACTCACATAATTCATTCCCGCATTATAACAAAAATCTACCGAACTTGGCTCACCACCATGTTCACCACAAATACCAATTTTAAGATTTTTATTCGTAGAACGACCTTTTTCAACCCCAAGATTAATCAATTTCCCAACACCTTTCTGATCAAGCACCTGGAAAGGATCATCTTTCAAAATTCCCTGTTCAATATATTCTGGTAAAAATTTACCCGCATCATCACGCGAATACCCAAAAGTCATTTGCGTTAAATCATTAGTACCAAACGAAAAGAAATCAGCAATTTCAGCAATTTCATCAGCAATCACAGTTGCCCGCGGCACTTCAATCATAGTACCAACAAGATACGGAACAGAATCACCACGTTCATCAAAAACAGTTTGAATAGTTTTACGCACCAACTGCTCCTGTTGACGTAACTCCTCTACAGTACCAACCAAAGGAATCATAATTTCAGGAATAGCTGTTGAGCCATCAGTCTTGAGATCCAAACACGCCTCTATAATAGCACGAGCCTGCATTTCAGTAATTTCAGGATACACAATTCCCAATCGGCAGCCCCTGTGACCAAGCATAGGATTAAACTCCTCTAAATCTGCCACTTTCATCTTAACTGACTCCAAAGAAATCCCCATTTCATCAGCCAATTCCTTTTGTGTAGCCAATTGATGCGGAACAAATTCATGCAACGGAGGATCAAGCAAACGAACAGTAACCGGTTTATCAGCCATAGCTTTAAAAACCGATTTAAAATCTTCACGCTGAATAGGCAATAATTTTTTCAAAGCCTTTTTTCGTCCAGTCAAATCATCAGCAAGAATCATTTCGCGCATAGCTTTTATACGTTCGCCCTCAAAAAACATATGTTCAGTACGACACAAACCTATCCCCTCTGCACCAAAATCAATTGCCTGTTTTGCGTCACGTTCAGTTTCGGCATTCGTCCGTATGTTCATAGTTCTATAAGAATCAGCCAATTTCATTAAATCAGCAAAATCTCCACTCAATTGTGCCTCAGAAGTCTCTACCTGTCCCTCATACACTTCACCGGTAGTTCCATTAATAGAAATCCAATCCCCTTCCTGAAACACATGTCCACGACAGGTCATTGTTCTGTTTTTATAATCTATTTTTATTTCTCCGGCACCGGACACACAACATTTACCCATACCACGTGCAACAACAGCAGCATGAGAAGTCATACCACCTTTAGCAGTTAAAATACCTTTTGCCACATCCATCCCCTCTAAATCTTCGGGTGAAGTTTCTATACGCACAAGAATACTCTTTTTAAATTTTTTAGCTTCATCAGCAAAAAACACAATTTTACCGGTAGCAGCTCCCGGTGAAGCAGGAAGTCCTTTCGCAACAACCTGAGCTGTTTTTATAGATTTTGCATCAAAAATCGGATGCAATAACTCATCTAATTTATTTGGTTCTACCTTCAGTAAAGCTGTTTTTTCATCAACCTCTCCCTCACGCAACTGTTCCATAGCAATACGAACCATCGCTGCACCAGTACGCTTACCATTTCTGGTTTGCAACATCCACAACTTACCATTTTGAATAGTAAACTCGACATCTTGCATATCTTTATAATGCTTTTCTAACTGCACCTGAATATCAAAAAGTTCACTATATGCTTGTGGCATAACTTCCTCCAGAGAAGGATATTTTGCTATACGCTCATCTTCAGTAATACCTTGCAGCTGAGCCCATTTTTGAGAACCACTTTTGGTAATTTGTTGTGGTGTACGCACCCCGGCAACCACATCTTCTCCCTGTGCATCAACAAGATACTCACCATTAAACACATTTTCGCCGGTAGCAGAATCACGCGTAAAAGCCACACCTGTTGCTGAATTATCGCCCATATTACCAAATACCATAGCTTGAACATTTACGGCTGTTCCCCATTCTGCCGGTATTTTATGCATAGAACGATAATACTTAGCACGAGGATTCATCCAACTGTTAAACACCGCACACACAGCTCCCCATAATTGTTCCCAGGCGTCAGTAGGAAATTCTTTTCCGGTACGTTTTTTTACAACTGCTTTAAATTGTGCTACCAATTCTTTTAAATCATCAATTGAAAAATCTGTATCGTTTTCTATGCCTTTTGCATCTTTCATTTCTTCCATTATCAACTCAAATGGATCAATATCTTCTTTAGATTCAGGCTTCATATCCATAACAACGTCGCCATACATTTGAATAAACCGACGATATGAATCCCAGGCAAAGCGTTCATTTCCGGTTTTTTTAGCAATTCCTTGAACAGCCTCATCATTCAAACCAAGATTCAACACGGTATCCATCATACCGGGCATAGAAACACGAGCTCCGGAACGAACAGACATAAGCAAAGGATTTTCTTTGTCACCAAATTTCATTCCCATAATATCCTCTACTTTCTCCATTGCCGCAGCTACTTCTTTATATAAAGTATCAATTAACTTTTGCTCGCCTAATTCATAATACTCTGTACAAACTTCTGTGGTAATAGTAAAACCCGGAGGTACCGGAATGCCTATTAAATTCATATCAGCTAAGTTTGCACCTTTTCCTCCCAACAAGTTTTTCATGTTTCCTTTACCTTCGGCTTGTTTGTTCCCGAATGTATATACTCGCTTTTTTTGTTCCATTGTATAATCTATTACTATATTAATATTAAATTTCGTGGATAAAATTACACCATTTTTTGCTATTTTCTTTTCCACAAAAACTGTATCTCATCAAGTAATTTCATTCTTTCCAAACTATTTGAATGTGACATACGCAAGCTTTCTAGCTGATTCGAATTAAGACAACAGACAACCTCCTCTATTTCATAATTATAACCATTCCCAATATATGTCGGGGTTATATCTTCGGTTTTAGTACCTGTTTTTTTAATAACAGTAGTCGGACAGTGCCACATTTTTTCCAAGGTTATATATCCTTTTGTGCCATATATAGTAGATGTACAAGGCAAATCACGTATAAATGATGATTGCAATTCTGCATATACCGAATTTTCATAATAAAACCTTATGCTCTCTTCTTTATCAACACCTGCATCTGTTAATAAAACATCTGCCTCTATTTTCTGTGGTTTGCCTAAAAAATGTTGTGCCAAAAACACTGGATAAATACCTATATCCAACAATGCACCACCGCCTAAATCCGGATTATACAAACGCGAATCGGGATTGTATTCTGTTGTGAATCCAAAAGTAGATTCTATATGAGTAATAGCACCTAACTCATCATTCTGTATGTGTTTTTCTATTGCAAGAATTGATGGCAAAAATCGCGTCCACATGGCTTCCATTAAAAAAACCTGCTTGGCATGTGCCAATTCAATAAGTTCTATTAATTCTTCATAATTACACGTAAAAGGTTTCTCACACAAACATGCTTTATTATTTTCTATACACATTTTGGTATGTTCAAAATGAAGATTATTTGTTGTAGCAACATATACAACATCCACTGCATCATCGGTAACTAAATCTTCATATGAATCATACACTTTTGTGGCTCCGTACTTATGGGCAAAATCCTGAGCTCGTGTATGAGAACGTGAAGCAATTGCATATAATTCAGCATGCGGTACCGATAATATTCCCTGTGCAAATTTATGTGCTATATTACCCGGACCTATTATCCCCCATTTAATAGTTTTCATATATCTGTGTTGTTTTATGATTTTACACAAAATTACATATAAAAATTTCATAACCAGACAAAAAAACAGATTCAGTATACAAGATCAAACTATCTTACTTAGTGCTTGCAAGAAAACTGCTTTTTTTCTGTGTTTCTGATGCGAAAGCTTCAAAGACGAGGCTTTCGAAATCCTGAAAATCAATAAGTCCCGATTCTCGGGATGGTTGTTTTCAAGATGAGAATAACAGTCTACCCCGAACATACTTCGGGGATGTATTTGGAGTTTTCGCGCAGAAACTACTTAGTAACCAATCCGAAACAAAAGTACGGGACTCTTCTGACACAATAAAAAACCCGAAGATAATACAAAATGAGGTTACATCCGGTGTGTATGAATAGTAACCAATACAGCCCCCTACAAACGTGTATATGCATACACAGAATCATTTTTTTGCTCTGCCTGTCTCAATGACACATGTTTGTAATAACGTGAGTTCGATATAATTTTTGAGTTCAGAACGCTTAGAAATAGTACGATTCGATTAAAAATAATGAGTATTATCGGGATAAAGCGAATTATTTTTAAGAAGAAGATTGCTGTTTATAAGCGTTTCATTGATTGCTTTGTGTAAAATATTGAAAAATTACGTCGAACTCACGTTAATACTTTCTGAGTATTCTTTTTGTAATTTTCTCCAAAAAACAACGCAGATATACCATCACCGATGACACACAAAAACAACTGTTACACCGGCATTTTTTACTGTGTTGGAATAAGAAAAGAAAAAAATCTAAAACCTAAAATACAAATGCACGCATTTTCTATCACCAAAAGATACGGTATAAAACAATTGTATTAAGATACTATGAATTATTCACAGAAGAGCGTAGAACAATAAACAGAATTACGCAAAACCAATAGGTTTCACATGTATTTTCCGGTTAATTTCTTTTGTACAACCTGTATAGAAACACGTCGAACTCATTTTTGAAACGTTTCGGATGTACATACCAATTTATACATACCACTACATATCCAGCAAACCTTCGGGTAGAGACATATAAATATCTTTCTTTTCCTCATCAAGACGACTAATTAGTTCCTGAGAAAAAGGTATCTGCACTTCATGAGAACCGGCATGCAACACTACCTGCAATACACTGTGCATAAAATAATGATGTACATCATTTACTATACCCAAGCACTCGTCATGGTCGTAAACAGTAAAACCACGCACATCAACAAAATCTTTATCTCCGTATACAACATCAGTATTATGAGATTCCACAAACACCAGAGATTCCACAAATTCCTGTGAATGTTTTTCTGTATCAACATCCTCAATATGAATAATATATTTATTCTTTTTACGAGAAATGATAGTAAAAAAAAAGGGAACTAACATAGAATCTTTTTCAATAAAAACATACGGCACATCAGATAAATTAATAGTGATACGCGGAAACAACTGCAACACTAATTCACCATTATTTCCATAATTCCGGCTTATTGTACCAATAGCCTCACACTCTGTTTTAGTAGGAATTGTTTTCATAATAACACATAACCATTAACATACATATCACATAGGCATATAAAAAAAAGGTGCTGCTACAAACAACACCTTTTATATATTTTTAGTATATCTCAATAAAAAAAATTACTCTTTTTTATCTGATTCTTCCTCTGCTTTTGGTTCCTCTGCTTTAGACTCCTCAGCCTCAGCTTTCGGTTCTTCTGCTTGTTCTTCAGGAGCTTCAGGAGCCGCCTCTTCTTGTGCAGGAGCCTCAGCCTCTTCTTTTTCTTTTGCAGCAGCTTCCGCCTCAGCAGCTAAATCAGAATTTCTTTTAGCAATTTCCTCTTCACGCTTAGCGTTTATTGCTTTTTCTTCTTCAAGTCGTTTATTCAAAGCAGCCTGCTTTTCAGAAGACAATTGCGATTGAATCTCTTCCTCTTTTTTCTGCTTTTCATCTAACCATTTTTGAAAACGTTTTTCGACTTCATCTTCACCAAAAGCACCTTTTTTCACACCTCCTAAAAGATGCTTCATATACAATACTCCCTCTCGCTGAAGAATATTCCGAACTGTAGGAGTTGGTTCTGCCCCTACCTGCACCCAATGCAAAGCACGATCAAAGTCCATGACTATTTGATTTGTTGCTTCCATAGGATTGTACGTTCCTAATTTTTCAATATACTTACCATCACGTGGTGCTCTGCTATCAGCAGTTACAATGTGATAAAAAGGTCTCGCCTTTCGTCCGTGTCTTGTTAATCTAATTTTAACAGCCATTGTATTATTTAATTTTAATTATTATAAATGAGCTGCAAAGCTACACATTTTTCAGAAAACCACATAGAAATAATTATTTTTTTATTTATTTCACATTAAATAATAGGTATACATATAAATTAACAAGAGTTTTTATATTTTTGTCTAAAATTTCAACTCTATGCAAAGAAAAATACTTACATCAATAATACTAGCATGTTTACTCGGAATAATTTTATTTATTTTTTTATTCCTAAAAAAAGAGTCACAGGTATATGATAAATCAATATATCAAGCTATACCCACAAACAGTGCACTTTTTCTGGAAATCAAAGATTTCAAATCATTTATATCACACACACACGAAGATAATGAAATATGGAATACACTTTCATCCTTTAACGTAACGCAGCAATATAATTCACTCATAAAATCCATAGACTCTACGTTAGCTCTCGATGAATCGTTCACACACATAGAACATAACAACTTTGTAATTTCTGTTCAGCAAATAGGGAAAAACAAACTTGAATTTTTATTTTTAATGCCTATAAAAAATGAACAAGAAATTGATATAACTCACTCTTTTTTAAAAAAATTTCGTGCATCAGACAGCAGTACAACATTCATGTACGATAACACAATTCCTATTACAAGTTTTATTTCAAAAAAACACAACAAATCCACCCTATCATACAGTATAGCAAAAGAAACACTTATCGTAAGTGAATCACGCATATTAGTAGAAAATGCTATAAAAAACCTGTATTCAAATAATAATTTAACCCGTGATTCATTATTTGTAGAAGTTAAAAAAACAGCTGGCAACAAAGTTGATGCAAACATATATTTGAATTTAAAACAAATAGCAAATGTTGGTTATTTATATGCAGACCCTACACACAAAGGATCATTATTAAAAGCCCCCCATTTAGGAGCCTGGAGTGAGTATGACCTTAACATATACCCGAATTACGTATTATTGAACGGATTTACCACTATTTCTGATGCTTCCGACTATTTTAGTATATTTCAAGACCAGTCACCTGTTTCGTTTGAAATACAAGAAATTATGCCATCGGGCACATCGTCATTCTTATCCCTCGGTATACAAAACAAAGAAATATTCAGAAAACGATACGAAGAATATTTACGTAATATAAATGAATACAATTCATACGCATCGGATATCGAAGAAATAAACACAGCTCTTTCATCGGCAGATTCGGATCCTGTAGACATAAAAAAAATGTTTTATTCTCTTATTGATGATGAAATAGCTATGGTATTGGGGTATGTAAACACGCTCAAGATATACGAAAATACATTTGCCATTCTCAAAGTAAAAAACCAGTCTGTTGCACGCGAAAAAATACTTGGTATTATTGATAGTTATGCCCATAAAAACGACAAAGAATTTAATACATTCAAAACAACCTATAAAATTGACGAAGATATTCAATATCCGATTTATACATTTCCAATTTCTCAATTACCCAAAAAATTATGGGGAAACGTATTTTCTCATACTCAAGCAGAGTATGTTTGTTTTGTTGACAATTATGTAATATTTGGAAACAGTACATCTTCTCTCTCAAAACTTATTCATGCCTACGAATTAAAAAAGACACTCAATAATGATGTTGATTTCTCGCATTTTTCAGATAAACTACTTAGCAGATATTCGTGGTATTTTTATTCTAACATTAGCAAATCATATGAAATATATTCCGAATATTTAAATTCAGATTTAACCAAAACACTCCAATCAAATGCTAAAAAAATGCAGAAATTTGAGGGGCTTGCAATTCAAATTACTGCAGAATACAAAACACTGTACAACAATATTCTCATCAATTACAACCCCGGATCAAAAAATGAACCACGAACGGTATGGGAAAGCTATTTAGACACAGTAGTAATAACAAAACCAAAAATTATTGACAACTTCCATACCGGCAAAAAAAACATACTCGTACAAGATGCTTTTAATAATATTTATTTTTTAAATAATCTCGGTGTTATTCAATGGAAAAAACAAATAAAGGAACCTATTATAAGTAGAATCTATGAAATAGATTTTTATAAAAATAATAAAACTCAATACCTGTTTAACACAAAAAATTACATCTATATAGTTGACCGCATAGGTAATTTCGTTGAACGATATCCTATTAAACTAGAATCTGAAGCAACAGCAGGGTTATCAGTATTTGATTATGATAATTCTCGTAACTATCGTATGTGCATACCGTGCAAAAACAAAAGGGTATATCTCTTTTCTATTGAAGGAGACAAAATACAGGGATGGGAATTTGGCAGAACCGAAACTATTGTAACAACATCACCTCAGCACTTTCGCATAAAAAGCAAAGACTATATTGTGCTAAGCGACCAAAACAATGTATACATTCTTAACCGAAGAGGACAAACCAGAGTTCCTGTTTCTGAATTGGTGCAAAAATCAAAAAATAATAAATTTATTTTTGAACCAGCACACAGAAATTTTCCAAACAGACTCGTTTCAACAAATAAAAAAGGAGAAGTTGTCATTATTGACTTTAACGGAAATATACAGAAGAAAAAAATTAGCGAATATTCCGAAAATCACTTTTTTGAATATAGGGATATAAATAAAGATGGTTCAGCTGATTATATTTTTCTCGATAAAAACGAACTCGAAGTATACTCACAAGACGGGTCTGAATTGTTTTCATACAATTTTGATTCTCATATAACACACCCTTTATCTATATATCATTTTGGGAATGGCAATTACAAAATAGGTGTAGTAGATTCAGAAAATTCCAAAATTTATTTAATAAACGGTAACGGCTCTCTCCATAAAGGTTTTCCTCTTAAAGGAAAAACATTATTCAGTATAGGTTATCTCTATACAAACAAACAAACCTTTAATTTAATAATCGGAGGTGATAATTATTTTTTATACAATTATGAAGTTAAATAATAAATACGTACTTTTACACATAATTTACTTTTTGTTGTACACATAAATACTCAAAAAAAAAAACCAACATGAAAAAAATACATAAAACCGTCATAATCATTATGTCAGGATTGTTAATGGCTGGTATATATTCTTGCGTTGGCGATAAATTCGATTTACGCGAAAATTTTTCTGACGAATTTGTCTGGAATCCTGAAATTGCACTACCGGTAGCATATGGCAACTTAACACTGGAAGATTTAGTTAAAGAAAAAAAAGACACCATTCAATATATTAGTGAAACTGATTTAGGATACGGAACCAATGATGATGATTTAGTTATTCAACTTCGATATGGCATAGACACCGGTCGCTCGGTTGATATTATGCGTTTACCTATTATGGAACCATTTGACACAACAATAAAAATGGAACCGGTAGAACTCAACGATGCTCAGTTTCCTCTTATAATTAGAATGGATGACTTGCTTTCAGATAATTTTTCGTCTGCCGACTATACTCAATATCAAACCTACGAAGCAAATTCTCCAACCAATGTTGCACAACATACAGCAATCACACACACAACATATACCGAAAATTTACCCTCTTCGTTTATTGACTATGCGCTATTTACAGAGGGAACAATGGCAGTAACTGCAACAAATGGTTTTGCTGTACCGATAAAATATGAATTAATAGTATACACAGACTCTGCAGGAGCAGATGTACAAATCGGAACATTTGACTTTAGTAACAATTGGCTACAACCCGGGGAATCACAATCTGCTACCATATTATTTGACTCTACATATATAAGTTCAACTATCAAATATGAATATAGAAACGTACAATTAGATGCTGCAACACAAGTAAGCATAGATTTACAAAATCAGGTTTTGGGGCATAATATAGAAATTACAAATACTATCGCGAGTGAAGGACGAGCTTTTATACCCGAACAAACACTCAGAATGGATTCCTTAATATATGTAACCATTCGGGATATAGATAGCGACAAAAAATTATATAAAGTTCTTATAGAAGAGGGACGCATTAATTACACAATACAATCAACTATTGATGCTGCAACGCATTTTATAGCCGAATTCCCTTCAATGAATCAAAATGGTCCTACCGATATCTCCAGAGAAGCTACGTTAAATTCAAGTTCGCCCACACAACATTCATCATGGGATTTATCTAATCTGGAAGTAGATTTAACAACCAATCCCGAACAAGCATATAACTCTATGCCAATACATTTGGGATACAGGGTTAATACAGAAGCAGGCATGATGACTTTTGGTCCAGACCAACATATAAACATAGAATTTACCAACCCCGATAGTATTGCATTTGCATTTATAGAAGCAAATCTTGGTAAAGTAAACGAAGATATATTTAAAGACACGCTATCTTTCAATATAGAAGATTTTATTTCAAATTTTTTATCCGGCGAAATAACGTTCTATGACCCTAAATTACGCATACAATACACCAATCCTTTTGGCATACCGGGACAACTAAAACTGAACTTAAAAGGCACAAACTCTGACAATGAAAGTGTTGATGTATTTGAAGGACACGATAATTCTTTTGATATTTTAGCTCCAAGCTGCGACGAAGTTCATAACGGAGAACATCTGGTTTCAACAATAGAACTCAACAAACACACCTCAAATATTGTAGACTTTGTGAAAATTTTACCGTCAGAGATAGAATATTCCGGAGAATTTGCACTTAATCATAATGCAGAAGATGAAGATGCTATACTTAATTGTGTTTCTAACAAAGGAAAAGCTGAACTAAAGGTAGAAGCTGAACTCCCCATGAAATTATCCATAAAAGATCTGGTTTTACAACAAGAAATCAATTTATCTAATATGGATAATATTGAAAATATTGAACAAATTGAAAGACTCCGGATTTATTTATATACAGAAAACATGTTTCCGCTCGATGCCAATGTGCGTGTGAGCATGCTGGATACAACCTTAAACGAAGGCGAACAAAATTTAGGTGAATTATCAATGTACTTAATTCGCTCGGCAAAAACTCAAGGTGGCAAAGTTGCACGCGATGCTCATATCACCAAACATACCGAAGAATTGGTGCTTGATGCTGAACATGATACTGAATTAAAAAAATTAATTCAAGCAAATAAATTATTATTAGAAGTATTTCTGGAAACAGACCAGGAAGGTGACATTCCTGTTATCTTTTATACATACTACGGATTAAATTTCCGTATGGCTGTTGATGGAAAATTTAAATATAAAGGTCGTTTTTCTGAATAATTCACATACTCATGAAAAAAATAATTTTTACACTCATATTACTCAGTGCTTTAGGCACATCGCACGTGTATTCGCAAACGAACAATACACATTATTTTATGCACAATTTACCACAGGCTCACACTATTAATCCGGCACAAGTTCCTGATTACAATTTCTTTATAGGTGGCCTTATTGTTCCAGTTGTCGGTCAATTACCCCCACCGATTTCGTTAAGCATTAATACTCCCATAGATTACAACGACTTGTTTCACTATGGACGGTGGGAATATAAGGATTCTATCATTACGCCTTTTCATCCGAACGGAGATTTAGATGAGTTTTTGGATAAATTAAAAAAAGTGAATTATACGACAACTAATCTGGATTTGAACCTATTATATGTTGGGTTTAAACAAGGAGAAAAAAACTTTTGGTCTTTCGGTATTACCGATAAAATGTCTTCGAGTTTCGGAATTCCCAAAAAATTAGTCACATTTTCACTCCTCGGTAATGGCGTAGAACAAGATGCTACTTTTTCCGGTCTTGCAATGAATATGCTTTACCATCGTGAATATGCCATTGGCTTTCAACGTGATATAACAAGATACTTTAGTCTTGGCGGTAAAATAAAATTATTAACCGGTTTAGCAAACATATACACGTCTCCTTCTTCATTAACATTACATACAGAGGAAGAAACATATATTATACACAGTTCTGCAAATTATGTAGTAAACACAAATGCACCTCTTGAGGTTACTCTTGACGATAAAGGATTTGTTGATAACATTGATTTAATAGATTTTGAATCATCTTCAAATTCAGATATTGTAAAAGATTACCTTTTATTTACCGGCAATAACGGTGTTGCTATAGATGTGGGATTTTCGAAAGAATGGAACAGCGAACTATCATATTTTGTAAATATTACTGATGTGGGATACATTACCTGGAACACACATACGCATAATTTTAGTATGGCAGGTAGCGATGCCGATGGCAGTGGATTTGAATTTAACGGTGCAGAAATAACAGGTGACAATACAAGCCAAAACATTTCTGATATAGTTTCACTTGACACCATTGTAGATTCCTTTGATTTTGAATATACTCAAGATTCATACACCACCTGGCTTCCATGGAAAATATATGCAGGTGCTCAATACAAATTTACAAAATCATTTAATATAGGTGCTGTTGGGAAATTTCAAAAATTACCTGACCGTATAAAACCATCAGTAACTGCTACTGCAAATTTTAATCTTGGTAAAATAAGTCATATCTCACTAAGTTACTCTATGCTTAACGGTAACTACAATAACCTTGGCTTTGGATACGCATTTAATATAGCAAATTTTCAGTGGTATCTTATTACCGATAACTTAATTAGTTCAGCTCTATTTCCATATAATACGCGTTCTGCATCTTTCCGAATGGGATGTAATTTCTTATTAGGATATAAAGATAAGACAAAAAGAAAGAAATTACCGTTGTTTAAACCACGACGAACACCCGGAAATAAATCTTCAAATTCAACAGGGTTATTTGGCAAGAAAAGAAAAGAAAAAGCTGTTAATGCACCTGATAATTAAAGATGTATTATTCATTAAGTTAGCTCATCATTAATTATATAAAGGATTAGGAGGAAAATGCGTCCATGCTTTGTATTTATCTCCCATTCTTTGCAATACATGATTCCATAACACGTTTTGTGTGTCCAAAGAGAAAATATCCTGTTGAAAAATTGACGTAATAATCCACGTATCTTCGAGTATTTCTTGCTGAAGCTGATTGTTTCCCCAGCCGGAATAACCAAGGAAAAAGCGTATCTGATTGGTTGTAATTTTATTGGTTTGTATTAACCTTTTGACATACTCAAAATCTCCGCCCCAATATATACCGGAACTCACCAAAACACTTCCGGGAATATCAGATCCTATTGTATGAAGCATATGCAAACGTGAATGATCTATAGGGCCACCTATATGTATCGGGAAATCACTCTCCGGCACATCCTCTACAATTTCATGTAAACTCATAGGTAACGGTTGGTTCAAAATAAATCCTACTGTTTGGTCCTGTGAATGCTCCACAATATAAATAACCGTTTTATGAAAAAAACCATCACTTATAAACGGAACAGATACAAGTCCTCTCCCTTTTGCCGGTGGTTCGGCATTATGTGATATATTAAACACGTCAAAATTCATATATGTAATTAATTTTGTGGTTCAACTATAGAATCAAAACAATATACAAATGGATAGTTTCTGCTATTTTTTCTGCGAACAGATGAAAAATGCCACCACTCATATTTATTTGAAATAAATCCTGCTCCTTGCATTACTTTACGTAATATACGCCTGTTGCAAACCTGATGTTTCGATAAGGTACCATTATCTATTAATTTTTCCTCATTATACGTATATGATGTAATACCCGGAAAATCAAACCGCGTACCCATATCCATTTCTTTACCATTATAATATATTGATACATCCACAGCTATACCATAATTATGCAACGATTTATGAGCTGGCGAAGCCAAAAAATTACGCTTCGTTATACCAGTTAAAGTTGTTGTATTCCACATCTTTTCTTGCACACAAAACGGACGTACAGCATCATAAACAACAAGAGAATATGCAGCATCCTGTTTCCGTAATGTGTGTTGTGCCTCAGATAACATCTGTGCAGTCCTGTATTCCAAATATGCACAATTATTATGTTCATACAGTTTTGTGTTCCACTCATTATCGTTTGTTGCATACTTTAAATCTATCTGTATTGTTGAATCTACTACTGCTATAGGTATAAAATTATGGTGCAACAATAACTGCTCAAATCTGGGTAAGGTATCGTATTTCCTGCTTACAGCCTGCGTTTGCAATAAGGAATTGTAATGCGTGTAATAAACGGTATCACAATGTGTTACTGATATTTTCGTGTTGTTTTCTATGCATGAAAACAGCAGCAAAATCAGAAAATTAAACAGTAGAAATAGTTTAATATGTAATTTCATTATACCAAAAAAAGAATATATATTTGACAAACAATTACAAAAATATTGATATTACACAAACATACACATGAAGAACTATATTTTTACGCAACATATTAAACTATTTTTAGTTATCATATACACAATCATTCATATATCAACATATGCACAACAAAACATAACAATACAATCACTAACCACATCAGATTTTTATCCCACAACACTATCAAACATTCAATGGAAACCTTCCGAACCAATATGTAGTTACATACGAAACGACTCACTGTTTACAAACAGTATTGATTCTCAGGAAACGTATATTACCACTACTACAACACTCACCAAACAGCTCGCAGAAAAAAAACACTCCTTTCCAACATACAAATGGCAAAGCCCGGAAACAATACGATGCACGTATAAAGATATAATTTTTGATTATCATACACCAACACACAAAATAACACAAAAATTCTCATTACCATCCCAATCATATGGCACACGACACAGTCAAAACGGGGATTTTTCATATATATATAAACGGGAACTATATATACACACACAAAACACGATACACAAACCAAAAGTACCTGCAGGGTATTATATTTCTGATTCAATATATCGCAACGAATTCGGCTACTCACAGGGCACATTTTGGTCTCCAAGCGGAAAAAATCTTATGTATATTTGCAAAAACGACACGGCAATCCCCGATTACCAATACATTTCAACAAAATCTCTGCCACCTGAAGTTTCGACCTACAAATATGCATTTGCCGGAGGAAATTATGAAGATATTACTATTGGCACATATTCTCTGCAAAACGATACAAGTGTTTTTTTATCACTCCGAACAGATAAAGGGTATTATACAAATCCCACATACAATATACGCGAAAACAAAATCTATCTATATCATCTTAATCGTTCGCAAGATACATGTCATCTGGAAGAATATGACACACAAACCGGACAATACATTCAAACACTTTTTACCGAAACACATCCGAAATATGTAGAACCCTTGCATCCTATATTTTTTAGAAATACCGATTCTTTATGTTATTTTATAAGTAGAAAAAGCGGATATCAACATATGTATTCCTATAACATAAATTCACATACCGAAACACAAATAACCCATGGCAAGTGGGAAATTTCAGATGTACACATCAACCCATCACAAATACTTGTTGAAGGAACGTCCGAAGAAAACCCCACAAACACATACATATATCGTATAACACATAATTCTTTTTCTGTAATCGATTCCACAAAAGGCTTTCACACATGCTCAGCACATCCACAGGAACCATATATTTTCACACACATGCAAAATATAGATAGTCCTGCAAACTATTCACTAATCCACACACCAAGTAATACACACCAAGACATATACTCATCAAAAAATCCACTCACCCAATATAACACCCCAGACGTAACATTCGGTACAATTACCGCAGCAGATGACTCTACAACATTACATTATAGAATGATAAAACCACCACATTTCTCATCTGCAGAACACTATCCCGTTATAATAAATGTATATGGCGGCCCCCATCATCAACATGTAACGAATACCTGGATGTGCGGGTATGATATAAGTTCATATATTTTAGCATCACAAGGGTACATAATTTTCAGTCTCGACAACAGAGGAAGCTCCGGACGAGGACGAGCATTTGAGCAAATCACACACGAACGGTTAGGACAAATTGAAGCCACTGACCAAAAAAAAGGTATTGATTTTCTCCACTCCCTCCCATACATCGACACACAAAGAATAGGCACATACGGCTGGAGTTTCGGTGGATTTATGTCCATAACATTACTCGAACAATATCCCCAACTCATACACGCATCAGTCGCAGGCAGCCCCGTTACAGACTGGAAATATTATGAAGTAATGTACGGCGAGCGATATATGAATACTCCACAAGAAAATCCGGAAGGATATACACAAAGCAGCCTTTTTACTCATGCAGACTCCATACAAGGAAAACTTTTATTATTGTACGGTGGCAAAGACAACATAACAGTTCCGGCTCAAAACATTAATTTCATAGAAACCTGTAATACCAAAGGAATTTCTATAGAAACTCACCAATTTCCGTCGCAAGGACATCATATGTACGGATTCCATAAATTAGTAAGTTTAAAAAAAATAATGCAATTTTATACGCAAGAATTATAATTTTTTTTATATTTGATACAATTAATTAATACTTAACCATATGAAAAAAATTATACTTATATTCACTCTTTTGATAGGCACAACGTTGTTTGCCGGACATGGATGGCAACGAGTTAATTATATGCAATCAACAATATTTTCCGCAGCAATTTTTATAAACGACAAACCAGCCAGCGAAGGTGATGTTTTAGGAGCATTTGTAAACGATGAATGTAGAATGACCGCGAAAGTGTTTATGCACAACGACACAAGTTTTGTATCTTCTGTAATACATGGAGACACAAAAGACACAGCACACTTTAAATTATGGCGACACAAAACAGATTCAATAATAGAAACTTTGGATAGTGTGCAAATTGTACCCGGAGGTAGTATTTTGTACCATACTATACATATCAATACCGACAAATAGTGCTTCCAAAACCATATTTGCAGCATTTCTGATACAAGAACTTTCAATAATTAATGATTAATAAGATGATATACATAAATAATTATTTTCAAAAAATAAAACAAGAGTCTGACATTAACCACTTAACAGTGCATACATATTTTACACTCAACAAACAAATAACAATAAACAGCAAATAACTTTGTATTTCCAATTAAAATTATATATTTGCATGTAATAATTGTTCAAAAATACCGTACAAAAAACGAACAAAAATTAATAAACTATATTTGTATAACTAAAATTTAAAACGTATGAAAAAACTAAATGTATTATTTATTCTCGGCTTAATTGCTAGTATTGGATTTTTTACTTCTTGTGATGACACTGAAGGAGATCCTATAAAACCAAAAATTGATATTTTAAGCGGTGCTGAAAACGGCGAAGCGGTTCTAAATGTTGGTGATGAACTTAATATTGAATTTATGGTTCGCGAAGGAGACAACAAATTAGAAGACGTAGTGGTAAAAGTAGGTGTAGGAACTATTTACACAGCATCTGATGAAGACATTAAAATTGAAGATAAAATGACTATTCTGTTAAACACCGTAATGGATGAAGCAGGAACAAAAAATCTTACAATTACTGCAACAGACAAAGAGGGGTTAGAAACTGAAGAAAAAATTACAGTAGTAGTTGAAGCAGGTGACCTTTCTGACAAAGGAACTAAAATTCTTGGTGCTAGTGGTAATGATGATAATGGAAGTTACTATTCATTAGAAGACAATGCTGTAATGGATTTTGATGCCGCTACAGAAACAACAGAATCTCCAGCAAAAGTAACTCTTGTATATAATTACGACGACACAGATGGTGCACAAATATACTCACCAACTGAAAGTAGTGGTTTGTCATTTGACGGGTCAACAGCTACTGAAACTAGATTCAGTAAATTATCTGGAATTACATTTGATTCTGCAACAGGATCTGACGTTCCTGCTGCAGAAAACATCACAGACACAAAACTAACAGGATTAGCTACTGATGATGTTATTGCATTTAAAACTGCTGACGGAACACTTGGTTTAATTGAAGTTGTTGCTATTGAAGAAGGTGCTGACGGTTCTGCTACTATCGGCATTAAAACTAAAATTGTTCAATAATTTTTCATTCAACAATAAATAATTTAAAAAGCCGGTTATTATGTAGCCGGCTTTTTTTATTTTTACATACTAATAACTAATTTATTATACGTCTTAGATGAAAACTATTATTTTTCTGTGTACAGTTATATTCTTTGTTTCCTGCAATTACGACCCTATAACAGGTCCATACATAACACATGTATCTATTCCGGATTCTGTTCACGAAACAGACACAACTTTTATAACATATACAAGCAAAGCAGGAGACGCACCATTATATAAAACAGATATTAACTTTGCTCATTCACTTATTCTTGACAGTACGTATAAGCATTCTCAGGAAAAAGAAATAACCTGCCCCATTTCATTTTTTAATCATACCGGCACGCAAACACTCACTATTTCTACATATGATACAGAAAATCTTCGGGCTTCGTCAAAGCATACATTACACGTTAAAGCTATACAACCTCCGGCTATACAATTATTACCCGAAGGTGTACACACAGATACCACAATATCCAAAGACACAAAATTAGACTATGTAATTCAATGCATACAAACAGAAGCTCAACTCGATTCGTTATACATAAAAGTAAACAATACCCCAACATACGCATCACCTGTGCAAATGAATACAGACACAGTAACTATACCATACACTTATACAACAACAGACTCTATAGGTGAATATATTATTTCATTTCAGATACAAGATATATACTCCAAAACAAAATCTATCACTAAAAAAATTACAATACAATGAATTATTTACGACACATACTCTATTTTGTACTTTTTTTTGTAAGTACACTATTCATTTCATGCTCACAAAACGGACACAAAAACCAACTTACACAAAAAAATATTCAAAAACGTATTAAAGAGCAAAGCATAGAGGTTAATAAACACATGACTCGTAAAATTCAAGATTCAATTGAAACATATGTTGCTAAAAACAACATAGAAATGCAACGAACCCCCACTGGCATGTGGTACAATATAAAACGTTCCGGAAATACAGACAGCATAGTACCCGGAGACATTATACAATATGAGTATACAGTTTCGCTACTTAACGGAAATGTTTGCTATAGCTCAGACTCTACCGGCCTAAAAAACGTAAAAGTTGGTCAAGCAGGTGTTGAATCCGGTTTAGAAGAAGCTTTTTTACGTATGCATAAAGGCGACACAGCCCATCTTATAATACCACCACATTTAGCTCATGGCTTTTCGGGTGATGGAAATAACATACCACGTATGGCAATTTTAGACTACACACTGACCATTTTAAGACATAAAAAAAACTAGTATTTTTCATATATATAGGTCAATTCTCATACCATGACATCAAATAAATAATAGAAAAGACGAAAGCTTTTTTGTTGCAATTAAAAAAATCCGTACTTTAGTATATTGCATTAAAAACATAAAAAATGCAACATTAAAAATCAAGGTGCTTACTGTACTTTTTACACTATGCGGATACTCTTGTTTATACTGTTTTTTTGTGAAACCCTCTTTATGTGGGGAAATATTTCATTCAAAAATTTTTCCGTTCCCGAAGGTTTACTTCACAAAACTGTGTTCACAATAACTATGGACAGGGAAGGATTTGTCTGGATTGGAACGTCAAATGGGTTAAGCCGTTTTGACGGTAATTCGTTTTATAATTTCACACACAATTCCGACAACAAACATTCACTTCACGGCACAAGCATTCATGCGATAGAAGAAGGAATTGACGGTAAATTATGGATATCAACAGAAAAAGGAATTGAATATTTTGATAAAAAAACAGAATCATTCCATAGTGCAAAAATTCCTGATATACAGGGGATTAACTTCACCCACAATGTTCATATTGACTCCGACGGTTCAATTTGGCTGTTTAACCATGAAACCAATATTCTGGCATTAAATGCGAGTGGTGATTCAATAATTCGTCGCATAGATACTATTCCGGAAATTTCAAAAAATGAAATCTTTTTATTCGAAATGACCGGAAATTTTTTATGGATTGCCACTACCAAAGGAATTATAAAATATAATACAAAAAATTCGGAAACAACATATATCGAAAAAAAACCACTGTTCCATTGTTTCTCAAGTAGACACATAAACGACAGCACAGTAATAATGTCATTTCTTTTTGATGGTGTTTATATATTAAACACAAACACCGAATCAGGTCATTGGATTTCCAAAAATGATATTGAAAAAACTATTAATCTAAAGACAAATATATATGATGCAAATATTGATTCCGACGGTTCTGTATGGATTGGCACAGCTCCGGGTTTTTTGATTATTAGCGATAAAGACACGACCTATTATGATCATTATTCCAAAGAACATTATTTTGACGGAGGTTTAGTATCCTGTATTTTTAATGACCAATATGACAACACATGGCTTGGCACTTATGAAAACGGTATCTATCTCAAAAAGAATTTTTCGAATTATTTTACTCTTTCGAATAAGCTTTATAAAAAAGAAATTGAAAAAACCGAAATCACCTCTTTCTGTTTATTTGACAATAAATCTGTTATCTATACAGACAATCGTGGCATATATCGTTGTGATGATTATACTAATTTACATATTAATTCTGCACAAAAAATATACAATGAAGCAACAACAAATGTGTATGCAATTAATGGAACCGAATGTTTAGTAAAATGTACTGATACACTTTTTATATACAACTCAGAAAATCAGAAACTAAAAAAGATTACTGAAGCCATTGCAATATCAAATGCATGCAAAAATTACGACAATGTTGTATGGATTACAACCTGGATTGGATTAATTGTCGGCTATGATATGAAAACAAATACCCAATATGAATTTAAAATAAATTCACTACAAAATCCACATGTGCAAATTTTCGCTATAGAAGGCGATCCTGACGGTTCTATATGGGTGGGAACGGTAGGTGAAGGTCTCATTCATATCATAAACCCGACACAGCCAAACCGACGTTTTATTCAATACGACATGAAAGAAAAAAACGCTTCTCATATCCCATCAAATATAGTTCATTGTATATACACCGACACACAAAACAACCTGTGGATTGGAACAAACGGAGATGGTATAATAAAACTCAACAAACAAACCAATGAAATAGAAAATATCACAACCAAAGATGGTTTAAAATCAAATATTATTGAATTTATAACAGCAGATAAAAACGGTGACATCTGGTTTTCTTCATCAATTATCACAAAATATAACACACAAAAACAAACATTTACTCATTACACAAAACACGATGGAATTGGCTCCGGTTTCATAAACAAAGGAGGAGCTGTTTCAAAAGAAGGACTCTTGTTTTTTACAAATTCACAAGGATTTCTTTCGTTCAATCCCGATGAATTACCAAAACGAAAAAAAGTAACAGTACCAATACTCACAAATATATATATACATGGTAATTCCGTAAACGTTGGAGATACAATTAAGGGTGAAGTTCCATACACCACATCAATCACATACGCAAAAGAACTTTCACTCCCCTATACATTAAATTCATTCTCAATTCACTTTTCGAGTATTCAGTTTCAAGACCCCGAAAGTATAATCTACTCATACAGACTCAACAAAAATCAAGACTGGATTCCGGCAATTCCGGGAAATCAAATAGCAAGTTTTTCAGAAATCAAACCCGGACACTATACGTTCGAAGTAAAAGCCCGTAGCGGCGATGGCGAATGGAGCGAAACTAAATCAATCGACATAATCATCACACCTCCGTTTTGGCAAACAACATGGTTTATTATATTGATTGTAATAAGTATTATTTCTATAATAACTCTCATTATTATCTCCCGAATTCGTACGCTTAAAAAATATAATAAAAAATTAGAAGATACAGTAACAAAACGTACCGAAGAATTAAGTCTGACAAATGAAATACTTGAAGAAAAACAATTGGTAATTGGAATGAAGAACACCCAGTTGAATGAAGCACTCACCTCCAAAAATCAGCTAATAAGCATTCTTGCCCATGATTTCAAAAATCCGCTAAACGGTATTATTGGTATTGCAGAATTGCTGAAAAACGAAAATGAAACAATAAAAAACAGCAAAGTCAAAAAATTAATATCCTCGTTAACAAGCTCTATAAATTCATTATCCACTCAAATGATTAATGTGTTAGATTGGGTAAAAAGCCTTAACAGGAATATGAAAGCTTCACCAATTGAAATCAATTTAGAATTACTACTGTACGACGTTATTAACCTCGAAAAAGGAAATGCCACACAAAAAAATATTACTATTTCTGTAGAATCAGATTACACATTCAACGCCTTAGTTGACCCACACATGATAAATACGGTTTTCAGAAACCTGCTGACAAATGCTATCAAGTTTTCTCAGAAAGGCAGTTTGGTAAATATTACGATACAAGAAGATGAGCACACAATTACCACATCGTTTATTGATACAGGTATTGGAATTACCGAAGAAACAGCTCAATATATCTTATATACAAATCAAACAGTACACCCCCAATATGATACTAATAATGAGAAAGGTACCGGTTTAGGATTACAATTATGCAAGAACTTTATTCATAAAAATAACGGAACACTCAATATTGTACATAACAAACCACAAGGAACAATTATACGCATATCGGTACCAAAAGGAACAACAATAGCAAATAAACAAACTATTCAACAAAACAAACCGGAAGAGTCTTTTAGCACAAGCCCGGAATATTTAAACAAATCATATTCTTTATTAATAATTGAAGACAACCAGGAAACAATAGATAGTATCAAAGAAACTTTTATTTCAAATTTTGAAATTTTTGAAGCTCACAATGGCGAAGAAGGCGCTCAAATTGCAAAAGAAAAAATTCCTGACATAATAATTACCGATATAAATATGCCGAAAAAAGACGGTATAGAGCTTTGTGCTGAACTAAAAAATGATTCTGCAACCGGTCATATTCCCATAATAATAATCACTTCATTTTCAGATGAATTCATTAAAGAACAGGCATTTACAAATGGTGCAAACGATTTTATAGAAAAGCCATGTAACCCCCTGTTTATCAAGAAAAAAGCTGAAGCTCTTCTTGAATACAAACACAAGTCTATTGAAAATGCCGGTATCAATTCAGAAAGCTCGTTACCAAATGCACACGATGATGTTTTGTTTGCCAAAATTGTTGATTTTATTGAAGATAATATTTCTAATCAAAATTTAAGTACAGATTTCTTAGCTGAAGAAATTGGTATAAGTAAATCACAGATATGGCGATTGTTTAAGAAAAAAACGAATAAATCTATCGGTAATTTTATTCGCGAAAAGAAACTACAAAAAGCTGCCGGTATGCTTATGTCAGGCAAATACAGAATCGGTGAAATATCTGATTTTATAAATTTTTCCGATTCAAGATATTTTTCGCGAGTGTTCATGAAAGAATATGGCATATCACCAAGTGAATATGCAAAAAAATTTAAAAAACAATAGATCTTATTACTTCTCCTAAATACTATTTTTCAATTATCGACACAGATTTTTTTTTTCAAAACAAGCATAACTCTCTAAACCTTACAGGCTGTGCCTGTCATAAAGAACATATCGTACAAATTACACTATCCGCCACTTTACTGTGCGGAACATAAATATTAACAAAAACCTGAAAACCAGTTTATTACAAAACCTTTGAAATGAATTTTACACATTATTGAACTGTTTTATGTGATACAAACAAAGAAATAGAGCATACTTTTACATACAATATAAAAAAAACAGTAAAAAAATAATAACCCACTAAATAAAAAAAAGATGAAAAAAGTTACAGTAATTTTATGCTTTATTACATTTATTTTTACACATGTACATGCACAAATCGGACAATGTAAAGGAAAATACTTTGGAAATATTATTGCATACGACACTCCAAGTAATTATTCTGACTTATGGAATCAAGTAACGTCAGAAAACGGTTCAAAATGGGGAACTTGCGACCGTGGAAATGGAAACTACGATTTTGGTAATTCTGATCTTTCGTACAATTGGGCACAAAACAATAATGGACTGTTTAAATTTCATGCTTTAATGTGGGGCTCTCAAGCACCGGGATACTTATCTGATGCAGATGCAGCAACAATTGTAACTGCAATACGAGATTGGTATCAGGCAGTAGACGATCATTATACCCCAATGGGTGGGCTTGATATGATTGATGTATTGAATGAACCGGTCAATACTCCAATTAATAAAGAAATATCTAATTTAAAAGCAGCTTTAACTATGGGATATCAATCAGAACCGGCAAATCAAAACGACTTAGACAACCCATATGGCTGGGCTATTTGGCCATTCCAGTTAGCACGCGAACATTTCCCCGATGCAATTCTTCTAATTAATGAATTTAATATTGAACACAACTGGAATAATTGCAGAGCTGAATATATTACAATGATTAATGCCATAAAAGAAGCACCAAACTTAAGTGACGGACAAAACAACCTTATAGATGGTGTTGGCTTACAAGCTCACGGAATTGAAACCTTATCACTGTCAGCATGGGAAGGGTGTTTAGATGAAATGTGGAACAGTACAAACCTACCAATACATATATCAGAAATTGATGTAGCAGCTGATCCGAATGAAGAATTGCAACGATCTCAATTTGCAAATTTTATTTCAAGTGCATGGGAGCATGAGCATGTTGCAGGTATTACTCTTTGGGGGTATATTGTTGGACAAACATGGAGAGATGAAACAGGTATTCAATATGAGGATGGTACAGACCGTCCTGCTATGACGTGGATAAAAAACTATTTTGCGTCTCAACCCGATTTAGCATGTTGCCCCGACCCATGGCCATTTGCAAATTGCGAAAACGGTGTTGGTCCAAGTCTCTCAATTACCTCACCTACCGAAACAGTTTTTGTTGCTCCGGCTACAATACCTTTTGATGTAAGTGCAACTGATAGTGATGGTGAAATATCAAACATAAATTTTTATCTTAACAATGCAACAGAAACTTTTCACGAAGAATGGACTACTCCTTATGCCTGGGATTGGGAAGTAACTGAAGCAGGAACATATAACATACGGGTCGTTGCGTACGATAATGACGGAAACACTGATGAAGAGAATATTACAATTACCGTGAATGTTCCCCAAGGTCCATACAATAGAACTGCAGCAGAAATACCGGGAAAAATCGAATTCGAACATTTTGATGTGGGAGGAAATGGTTATGCATATAGCGATGTAGATGCAGGCACAAATGTAGACCCTGCTCCTGATTTTCGCACTGATGAAGATGTTGATATTGAGACATGTACCGACACTGATGGCGGATATAATATCGGCTATGCAATGGCTGGTGAATGGCTTGAATACACCGTAAATGTAACAACTTCCGGCACATACGACATTACAATTCGTGCCGCTTGCAATGGTGACGGGCGAACATTCTCATTATCTACTGACGAAACAATAATTGCAGATGCTGTAGCTGTTCCCAATACCGAAGGCTGGCAAGAATGGATTGACATTACTATACCTGATGTAGAATTATCAGCTGGAGAACAAGTACTCCGTTTTACTATTGGTGAAACTGATTATATAAATCTCAATTATATGACATATACTCTGCAAGAAGAACCATCTCAAACTTTTGAATTAATCAGCGGGTGGAATCTTATTGGCTGTCCACTCGAAGAAACAACAAATGTTGAAACAGCACTTCAAAGCATTTGGACTTATGTTGATATGGTAAAAGATATGGATGGCTTTTATCTAAAATCAAATCAAGCTGAACTTAATTCTCTAAATGAATTATCATGGGGAAAAGGATATCTTATTTATGTTTCACAAGATTGTACATTAACGTGGTAAATACATGAACGTACGTTCAATATATAAAATTTTTCTTACCTTCTCGGTTTTAGCAATTCATCTGTGTTCACACGCACAAATGGCTACTAATCCGGTATTATGGGCAGATGTACCCGACCCGGATATAATTCGAGTAGGCGAAACTTATTATATGACAAGTACAACAATGCATTTTAATCCCGGAGTACCAATAATGAAATCGAATGATCTTGTTACTTGGGAAACTATTGGCTATGTATATAATGAATTGGCTGATAATGAAGCAACTAATCTTGAAAATAATCAAGACATGTATGGAAATGGCTCATGGGCAAGTTGTTTACGATATGATGACGGCTATTTCTATGTATACTTTCATTCCTACACAACAAACAGTGCCCATGCATACAGAACTCAAGATATAGAAAACGGCACATGGGAACACACTACTATGGGAGGAATGCACGATTTATCAGTGCTATTCGACGATGACGGGAAGGTATGGTCGGTTTATGGCGGTCCTGATGTACAAATAAGAGAATTAACATCAGATGGTATGGCTTTTATGCCGGGCACAACAAACAGGACACTGATTCAAGATGCCGGTTCTCCGGCAGGATCAAGTTTTATTGTTGCCGGTGAAGGTGCACATATCCAAAAAATAAACGGAATGTATTATGTCTTCATCATTACGTGGCCACAAGGTTCGGGACGTACACAAGTTGTATGGAGAGCAAGCAATCTGAACGGACCGTGGGAAGGTAGAGTTATTTTAAATAATAATGGGGTTGCTCAAGGACAAATTGTAGAAACTCCCGAAGGAAAATGGTACGGACTACTCTTTAAAGACAGTGGCGGTGTTGGACGAATACCCTACCTTACAAATGTTACATGGGAAGACGAATGGCCGATGATGCAACTTCCTGAAACCTTAGATATTCCTGCTTCCGAAATTGGCTTACAGGGTATGTGCGGTTCCGATGATTTCAATTACAGTTCTGCTGAACAATTAAGTAACATATGGCAATGGAATCACAATTCTGATCCGAATCATTACTCCTTTACTGACCGTCCCGGATATTTCAGAATTACCACTAGCAGAACTGATGCTAATATTTATAGTGCAAAAAATTCTCTTACTCAAAGAACATTTGGTCCTACCAGTGTCGGTATTGTTTCTCTGGATGTCTCCAATATGCAAAATGGTGATATTGCCGGACTTTCTACATTTCAGGACGAGTATGGATTTGTTGGTGTAAAAATGACGGGTGGGTCAAAAAGCATTATTATGTATAATGATGGTACCGAAGTGGCAAGTGTACCTTTAAATCA
This sequence comes from Bacteroidales bacterium, assembly GCA_046482735.1. Classification (GTDB taxonomy): domain Bacteria; phylum Bacteroidota; class Bacteroidia; order Bacteroidales; family UBA1715; genus JAQICB01. Next base: position 40,710 of record JAWOEL010000008.1, read on the forward strand.
AAATATTATTTATCTGCGTGCAAACTGTAATTTTCAAAATGGTGCAGATGATGCTACCTTTCATTATAGTCTAGATGGTAATAGCTGGACTTCTATAGGAAATACGGTGCACATGTCATTTCAGCTAACTCACTTTTGTGGATACCGATTTGCTCTATTTAATTATGCAACACAATCAGCAGGTGGATATGTCGACTATGATTATTTTAAAACCGGGTATGATATAAACAACCTGTTTCCGTATACCTCGTCTTTAGACATAAGTTTTACATCTCCCGCTACAAACGACCTTTTTGTTGCTCCGGCAACAATACCGTTTGATGTTGAAGTTTCTGAAATTGCTTCAATTTCGCATATTGATTTCTATATAAACGATGAAACAACGCCTTTTCATGAAGAATGGACTGCACCATATAATTTTGAACATGTTTTTTCAGAATCAGGAACCTATCAAATACGAGCTGTAGCCTACGATAATGAAGGAAATACAAGTGAGGATATTATTACAATTACCGTAAATGTTCCACAAGGTCCGTATACCGGAACAGTAACACAGATTCCGGGGAAAATTGAATTCGAACACTTTGATGTTGGTGGTAATGGTTTTGCATATAGCGATGTAGATGCGGGAACAAATGTAGATCCTGCTCCTGATTTTCGTACCGATGAAGATGTCGATATTGAAACATGTTCGGACGATGGCGGTGGATACAATATTGGTTTTGCAATGGCAGGTGAATGGCTGGAATATACCGTTACTGTTGAAACAGCAGGAACATACGATATTACTTTTCGTGCTGCCAGCAATGGCGACAATAAAACAATATCTTTAGATTCCGACGGTACTATGCTTGCCGAAGATGTTGCTATTCCGAATACCGGAGGATGGCAAACATGGACAGATGTAACGATTGAAAATGTGGAATTACAAGCCGGAGAACAGATATTACGACTAACAATTGGTGATGTTGATTATGTGAATCTCAATTACATGACATTTACTCTGCAAGAAGAATCTATTCAAACTTTTGAACTAATAAGCGGATGGAATCTCATTGGCTGTCCACTTGAAGAAAAAACACAAATAGAGACCTCTCTTCAAAGCATTTGGGAATATGTTGACATTGTGAAAGATATGGATGGCTTTTATCTGAAGTCAAATCAAACTGAACTGAATTCTCTGAGTGAACTATCATGGGGAAAAGGATATCTTATCTATGTTTCACAAGATTGCACATTAACGTGGTAAAATATACTATCAAAATAAGAATGTACAACAAAAAAATACAACTATGAAAAAAACAGCGATTTTACTCATTACCTTAGTTTTTACAGGATTTATACATAAGGCATTTGCCGATTATCCAATCGTTAGTTATAGCTACCTTGCCGATCCGGGAGCAATATGGCATGATGGGCGTTTATATGTTTATTGTTCAAACGATAATGAAAATCCGGATAATGGTGACTCGTATGAAATGAGTTCTATTGTATGTGTTTCGAGTTCAGATTTAAAAAACTGGACGAATCACGGTATAGTTTTCGATGTTCCCCGAGATGCATCATGGACAAATCTAAGCTGGGCTCCTTCTCCTGCATATAAAGACGGTACATTTTATTTATATTTTGGCAATGGCGGGAGTGCAATAGGCGTTGCCGTTTCAGACAGCCCTACGGGGCCATTTGTTGATCCGGTTGGAAATGCTATAGCAGACGGTAATACACCGGGTGTACAACCATTCGACGGCTGGTTGTTTGACCCGATGACCTTTATTGATGACGACGGACAAGCATATATGTATTTTGGCGGTAATGGTGAAGACAATTTACGGGTTGCACGATTAAATAATGATATGATAAGTATTGATGGTTCGTGTGAACAATTTACAGTTCCATACTTTTTTGAAGCTGCCTGGGTTCATAAATATGATGGAACATATTACTTTACCTATTCTACAAATCCGGATAACGGTATGCGTATTGATTATATGACCAGTGATAACCCAATGTCCGGATTTACCTACGGAGGAATACTGTCTTTACAACCTCCAAGTAACAACAACAATAACCATCAGGCTGTTGTGGAAATTAACGGACAATGGTATCAAGTATACCATAACCGAATAGTTGCACAGGAAAATGGCGATGAAATGGCATATCACAGAAATCTTGCAATTGATGCATTTTATCACAATGCTGATGGTTCTATTCAAGAAATGGAAAACACAGTTGACGGAGTAGAACAATTGCAATACCTCAATCCTTATGTCCGACAAGAAGCTGAAACAATGAGTGACCAAAACGGAATCGATGTGGAAGTATGCAGTGCAGGAGGAATGAATGTAGCACAAATCGAAAATGACGACTGGATTATGGTTGAAGGTGTTGATTTTGGTTCTGCCGGTGCAAGCAGCTTTTCGGCAAGCCTTGCCAGTCCAAGCTCAGGAGGAACAATTGAAATTCGTTTAGGCAGCCCCACCGGAACCTTAGCCGGTACTTTACAGGTACCAAATACCGGTGATTATCAAAATTGGGAAATTGAAACTACCACACTCGACCAAATAACAGGAGTACATAACGTGTATTTTGTGTTTTCTACCGGAGGTTTCAACTTTGATCATTGGATGTTTTATTCCAGCGGACCTATTGTGAATCTCACCTCACCGTCCGGAACAGAAGAGTTGTCTATTGGTGACGAAATCACAATTGCAGCAGATGCAACACCACAAGCAGGAACGATAACTCAGGTGGAATTTTTTGTTGACGGACAATCTATCGGAACAGATAATTCAGCTCCTTATTCCACAACATATACAATTACACAAGCCGGTGTACAAACAATTTCAGCTGTTGCGACAGACTCTCAAAATGACGAGGGAACTGACGAAATAAGTATTAATGTTCAGGGTGCTTACGGTGGAACAGCACAGTCAATCCCCGGCACAATCGAATGCGAACATTTTGACGTCGGGGGAAACGGCTTTGCCTACTACGATACTAATCCGGGAACAGAAATCGACCCCGCTCCTGACTTTAGAACAGACGAAGATGTGGATATTGAAACCTGCACCGATGACGGCGGCGGATATAACATTGGCTTTGCAATGGCAGATGAATGGCTTGAATACACTGTAGATGTTGAAACTACCGGTATGTACGACATCACCTTTCGTGTGGCATGCGATGGCGACGACCGAACGGTCTCCTTAGAATCTGACAACACAATGCTTGCAGAAAATGTTGCAATTCCAAATACCGGCGGATGGCAAACATGGACAGATGTAACGATTGCAGATGTTGAATTACAAGCAGGAGAACAAGTGCTACGTCTTACTATAGGTGACACTGATTATGTAAACCTGAATTATATAACCTTATCTCGTCAAAATAGCACCTCAACTTCTATTCAATTACAAACAGGCTGGAATCTTGTTGGTTATCCCCTCAGCGAAACACAAACGGTTGAAACGGCACTTCAATCTATATGGACAGAAGTTGAAACAGTAAAAGATTTTGACGGTTTTTATGTAAACTCAAATCAGGCTGAGCTGAATTCTCTCACTGAATTATCATGGGGAAAAGGATATTACATAAAGGTTAATGCCGATTGTGAATTAAACTGGAATCAATAATTAAAACACTATTAATTATGAAAAAATATATACTACTAGTTGTTTCGATACTTCTGACACAGATTGAAATACAAGCACAAACAAATCAAGACATAACAGTAAATGGCACAAACAGAAGCATGAGCGTATATGATCCGGGAGAATTACCGGAAAATGCTCCATTAATGATTACCATGCACGGTATGAATCAGGATGTGCCCTATCATATTAGCAACTCGGAATGGGAAGAAGTGGCAGATACCGCAAAACTACTTGTAGTTTATCCACAAGGAATAGATAATTCATGGGACATTTCAGGTACGAGAGATACTGATTTTATACTTGCGATTATTGATGCAATGGCAGATCAATATGGCATAGACCGCAACAGGGTCTATCTTTCCGGTTTCTCAATGGGCGGTATGATGACGTATCATGCTGCAACAATTATTGCCGATCAGATAGCTGCTTTTGCTCCGGTCAGCGGATACTTAATGGGTGGGCCAAACACAAACAGTTCTCGTCCGATTCCAATTATTCATACTCACGGAACAACTGATGATGTCGTTACATATGATGGTGTTCAAACCTGTATTGATGCATGGGTAGACAGAAATAATTGTCAGACTCCGGCAGTTGTAACCGACCCCTACCCTTCTTCAAAACCAAATTCTTCTGCAACAAAAAGCTATTGGGGACCCGGAGATGATGGTGTCGAAATAGTTCTTATGACACTTGAAGGAAAAGGACATTGGTGGTCCGAAGATCTTGCCGGAAGCATACACACCAGTTCTGAAATATGGAAATTTGTACGTAAATACTCTCTTAACTCTGGTGAACCAATACTATCTTTCACTTCACCAACCACCCAAACTTTTGTTGCTCCTGCCACCATCACTTTCGATGTAAATGCTTCAGACGAAGATGGAACAATTTCGCATATACAATATTATATAAACGACGAACTTATTGAAGAAAAATCAGCACCGCCATATAGTTTTGAGTACACACTGGAAAATGCCGGAGAATATACGGTACAGGCAATTGCAACAGATAATGAGAATAATAGTTCTGAAAAAACCATATCTTTACTAGTTCATCCGCCGCAAACGCCATACGAAGGAACTCCCAACTCAATTCCGGGAACTATTGAATGTGAACATTTTGATGTGGGAGGAAATGGTTATGCATATAGCGATGTAGATGCAGGCACAAATGTAGAAGACCCCGCTCCTGACTTTAGAACAGACGAAGATGTTGATATTGAAACCTGCACCGATGACGGCGGCGGATATAATATCGGCTACGCCATGGCAGGTGAATGGCTTGAATACACCGTAGATGTTCAAACTACCGGTATGTACGACATCACCTTTCGTGTGGCATGCGAGGGCGACGACCGAACGGTCTCCTTAGAATCTGACAACACTATGCTTGCCGAAAATATTGCAATTCCAAATACCGGCGACTGGCAAACATGGACTGATGTTATAGTTGAAAATATTGAATTACAAGCTGGTGAACAAGTCTTACGTTTAACAATTGGAGATGTGGATTATGTTAATCTAAATTATATGACTTTCACACCTATTTCTGTCGGTCCTACAGTTTCAATAAGCTCACCAACAAACAATAGTGAATTTAACACATCTCAAACAATTACT
>JAWOEL010000052.1:0-4749 GCA_046482735.1 Bacteroidales bacterium
TAAAAAAAATAATTTGCAAAAAATAGTTATGGGTGAGGATGTTGGAACTATTATAAAAAATTAATATATTTGTTTAAAATATAAGAACTTATGAAAACATTTTTTTTCTTTTTTATATCAATTTTATTTGTTTTTACGGCTTGTAAACCCGAACCAACATCTCCTCCTGAAGGTTGGATAGATTATAAAGGAAACAATTATAAAGAACCTGTACCAGTTGAATATGATTCAAATGGTGATGGAGAACCCGATGCTGTAATTGAAGTTTTGGGTACAAATTTGAATGTCAATCAAAATCCGGATGGCTCTTCTTTACATTCTTCTGATGGTTCTGACTCTAAAAGTGTTCCTTCTGGTGAAAAGTTATGTTATGAACAACTTTCACGAAATTGTGATGAACATGGTGCTTTATATGCTTTTGAAACTTCAATGAATACTGAATTTTCCGAATTACAGAATATTTCAGATGCACAGCAAATTGATGAAAATGACGATGGGGTTTTAGATTATGTTGAAGATCTTCGTGATGAGGAGCAAACTAAATTAATACAGGATAATTATCTCACTGCTTCTCAGGAGATAAAAAATGCGTTTGAAAGTTTGTCTTCTAAGCAGATTGGTACTACTATAATCGGAGATGATTTAAAAAAGAAATTATCGTTTTCTTTATCTAAAACTTTATATGAAAATGATGATATGGTTAATATTGAATATGTGTATCAACAATTATTAATTGATTCTTATCAGGCTATACAAAATTTAGCTATAGAGCATGGTTTTGATACAGAAATATCCGGTAATCAATTAGATAGTATTGCGAGTTCTGTTTCGGAAGATTTGTCGCAGAATATAGTAGACCAAATGGGTGAATATATCTCAGAAAAGGTGTTAAATGAATATGTTACTGCGTCAAATAATAATCAAATTGAACATGTACAAGGTATTTGCCCCGATGGTTATCATATTCCCTCTGACGTAGAATGGATGCTTTTTGAAAAAGCTTTAGGTATGTCTGTATCTGATTTAACAAAATCAGGTAATACTGTAACAGACAGAGGTGCTCAGGAACAAGTTGTTCATAAAATGATTAATGATCATGGTTTTGGATATAGTGGGTATATGAGTGTTAATGGCACATATGTTCAGTTAGGTGAGGCAGGAGTTTATTGGTCTTCTACGGTCGGTTCTGATGAGAATGGTGAATATGTGTGGGTGCGTCAAATTGATACAAGTTATACCGGAGTGATTAGATATAAACATTATGAAAAATCGGGTTTGAGTACTCGCTGTTTTAAAGATTAATTTTTTTTTACGCAACACTATATTCTTTTATGCAACACCAACACCTTACTATCAAAAAGTGGGCTTTGGAAGATCGTCCACGTGAGAAAATGCAGTTAAAAGGTATTACAGCCTTATCTAATGCTGAGTTATGTGCAATATTGATTGGTAGCGGAACACGAGATGAGTCTGCTGTAGATGTTGCAAAACGCGTTATGCAAAACGCGGATAATGATTTGTTTACGCTGGGGCAATTTTCGTTTGAAGAGTTTAAAAAAATTAAAGGTATCGGACCTGCAAAAGCTATTTCTTTGATGGCCGCATTAGAAATTGGCAGACGACGCACGGTTGGTAAAAAGAAAGAAACAATTAAAATTACGGCAAGTTCTGATGTCCATAAACATATGTTCCCGTATGTTGCAGATTTGCCACATGAAGAGTTTTGGGTTCTTTATTTGAGACGAAATAATACTATTATTGCTACTGAACGTGTGAGTATTGGTGGTGTTTCCGGTACTGTAATTGATGTTAAAATTATTTCCAAAAGAGCAATTGAGTTGCTGGCGTCTGCACTTATTTTAGTACATAATCATCCATCAGGAAATAAAAATCCGAGTGAAGCTGATAAAAATATTACTTGTAAAATGAAAGAAACTGCACAGTTATTTGATTGTGCTGTACTCGATCATGTAATAGTTGCTGTTGATACATATTTTAGTTTTGCTGATGAGGGGTTAATTTAGTGTTTTTTTAAATTTCCTGAAATGCTAAATGTTTGCACAATAATTAAATTTTTTGATAATGTGATTATTCATTCGTAAAAATGTATAGTTTTGTATATAACTGGTTATCTGTACTGGTTTATTTGTTATGAGTTAATGGTATTTTAATTATTTTTTGCTTGATAATTAATTTAAACAAGATGTATGAATAGTAAAAACTATATAACGAAAAGTAATATTTTAAATTTTGTATGAGGATATCTGATTGTTTTGCACTTTTTTCTTTACCTCATACAGCTTCTAAAGAAGAAGTAAAAAAACGATATAGATATTTGGTGAAAAAATATCATCCTGATACTTCTTCTGCTATGAGTTCACGTGCAAAATTTGAACAAATTCAGGAAGCGTATGAACTTATTAAAGCTTTTTTTGAATTTAAAGAAAATTTTATTTCTGAAGATATTTCTGTAACAGATGAACGTTTAGAAAGAATAAAACGAGCTCGTAAAATAAAAAAAGAACGTAAAGCTAGGGAGAGAAAGCAATTATTAGATGCGATACGTACATTCAAAACTTCGGTGTGGTATAAAGTTTCTCAATTTTTTGTTGTTTTTTCAGTAGTTCTGGCAAGTATCATATTAGCAGATAATTTATTACCAAATGTTATTATTCAAAAACACATACAAAATGTACAATTTTCTGATTCTAATACTGCACTTGTAACAATAGGTGATAGAGATTTGGAAATACCGTATTCTGATGCATTTCTTTTACAATATGTTGATAAAGTCTTAATAGAGCAAACACAGCTTTTTAGTCAGGTAAAGAAGATTCATTATGTTGCACCAGATAATACAAAACAACATGTTTTGTATTATTCTTTATACAATGATGGATATATTATTCTCGTTTTTCTTTTGTTGCTTGGTTTGCAAACTTATTATATAAATCAAAGTTCTTTTCAATATTATGTTATAATACGATTTTATAATACAATTATTTTGCCGTTAATTTGTTTTTATGTTTTATTTGGTGAAAAAAGAATAGTAGGTTTATTAGGACTTTTGTGAAGTTTATGTAAATTTGGGTAGAAATTTTAAAAACAATATGATATGAAAAATAGTGTGCTTTTCTTAATTTTATTTTTTTCTGTGCAACATATTTTTGCACAAGTTCCACAAAATTATAAAGACAGTGTTTCCTATAGTTTAGGATTAGATATTTCTAAAAATATTAAAAAGGGAGGTTTAGATACTGTGCTGAATGCTGAAATGATAAGTAAAGGGTTGTTGGATGCTCTTTTAGATGCTGATTTAGCTATATCAAAGGAGCAAGCAGCTATTTTAACCCAGATTTTTTTACACACAAAACAGGAAGAAGAAAACAAGAAAAAATATAAATCAAACATAGAGCAAGGGGAGAAATTCTTAGAGGAAAATAAAAAGAAAAAAGATGTACAAGTTACCTCAAGTGGGTTACAGTATACTGTAATAAAAGAGGGTAATGGAAATACTCCTGTTACATCAGATCAAGTGACAGTTAATTATAAAGGAACGTTATTGGATGGAACAACATTTGATTCTTCTTATAAACGTGGTAAACCGGCAACATTTGGAGTAGAACAGGTAATTCCAGGTTTTAGTGAAGCTTTACAATTAATGAGTCCGGGAGCACATTATAAAGTGTTTATACCGCAGGAATTGGCATATGGCTCTCGACAAACCGGGAAGATTGAGCCATATAGTACATTGATATTTGAAATAGAAATGATAGAGATTCCTACACAAACCGAAAATAAGGAAAAGATAGAGAAATAATTTCTATATAAACTGAAATGAAAATAATGCAAATCCGGCGTGGGATACTTCTTTTACAAGAAGATAAACAAGAAAAAATAATAAGTTTTTGACATTATTTTGTAGGGGCGTATGTTTTATAACGAGAGTTTAGTGTTCTGATATTATATAAGTAATAAATAAACTCACGTTATATTTCGTTAAAAATATGAAGTTGGAAATTTGATATATGGGGAGAAGTATCGGAATTTAACCAAATAAGGAATCTACAAATTCTTTTTTTCTGAAAAGTTGTAAATCTTCTACTTTTTCACCAATACCAATATATTTAACCGGTATTTTAAATTGGTCTGAAATACCTATAACAACACCTCCTTTTGCTGTGCCGTCAAGTTTGGTGAGAGCTAAAGCATTTACTTCGGTAGCTTTAGTAAATTGTTTTGCTTGTTCAAAAGCATTTTGTCCGGTAGAAGCATCTAGTACCAGTAATATTTCATGAGGAGCATTAGGTGAAATTTTTTGCATAACCCGTTTTATTTTAGATAACTCGTTCATGAGATTAATTTTGTTGTGTAATCTGCCGGCAGTATCTATTATAACAACATCAGCATTTGATTTTTTAGCAGAAGCCAGAGTATCGTACGCTACAGCAGCAGGGTCAGAGCCCATTTTTTGTTTAATAATTGGTACATCAACTCTTTCTGCCCAAATATTGAGTTGTTCAACTGCAGCAGCTCTGAACGTGTCAGCAGCTCCTAAAACTACTGATTTGCCAGCTTGTTTGAAAAGGTGAGCCAGTTTACCAATAGTAGTAGTTTTGCCAACGCCGTTAACGCCTACTACCATTATAACGTATGGCTTATCTTGAGTCTCGTTTATGAAATTTTCCGAAAATTCATTATCATTTTCTGCAAGTAAATTAGTGATTTCTTCTCGTAAAATTTTTTGTA
>JAWOEL010000070.1:0-27705 GCA_046482735.1 Bacteroidales bacterium
ACTAATCAACAAAAAAGGAGGGCCAAACAATGGGTCAAGGAAAAGTCAGCAAAGGCCATAATGGACATCAAATATCTTTGCAAAAAAACACGAGTTATTTCAAAGAAATTATTGAAAAATTATTACCTTTAGCTGAAGATGAATATACTGATGGAGAAAAATCACCTTTTATCAGGCTAGGCGATGAATGTGTATGTAGAAAGTAATTTGCTTGTGGTATAAGATATTGTTGGTTTTGTATTACAAATGGCTCGTTCCATGCAAAAGCTTTATTATTTACCAATAGATATGTTTGAGATTTCTTTTTTTTGGTGGTAATAGCAACAGATTGCGTTATAGATTTACCGGTATATCTAAGAGTAATTAATAATGAATCACATGTTGATATGTCCTTTTTTGGAGTAATAAAATTGAATACTATATTTTTTGTACTCAATAGGGGAGCATGCATTAGCTTTGAAGTGAAATTGTAACTGTCTCTTTGCGAAGTATCAGGTGAAGTAATGCGTATTTTATGAGAAAAATAGTCTTGTCCTATATCAGAAGGTATGGTATGTTGTAATATTATATAAAAAAGAGTATCATTTGATATTGAGTAATTAATGTGAACCCCCTGTGTTGAATTTTGGGAATACACTGTTTTATTTGTATATAATAGCATACAAATAATGCAGGTAATAAAAAAAAATGAATATGCTATCTTATGCTTCAGCATTGCTTGAGCCAAATCCTTGTGGATTGTTTACAGACCCTCCGTTATTTCCGCCAAATCCTTCAATATTTTTAATTTTCCCATGCATAGATTCATATTTTGAAACATTATCCTGAAGAGCATGTAATAACTTTTTTGCATGTTCCGGTGTGAGAATAATACGGGATTTTACCTGAGCTTTTTTAATACCCGGCATTAGACGAACAAAATCAACCACAAATTCTGATACAGAATGTGTAATAATGGCTAAATTAGAATACGTACCCTGACCGGTTTCTTCAGATAATTCAATATTTAATTGTTGTTTTTTCTTTTGATCTTCCATAGTAATGATTTTTTAGTAGATTCGTAGGTAAAGATAAAAAAATAAGTCACAAAGAAAACTTTATGACTTATTTTTTATTATTTATCCCAAAACTCTAAATGATAGAATTTATTACTTTTCATTAAATTGGTCGTACTCTTTTTGCGAACCAACAATAATGTTGTTATACTTTTTAAGACCTGTACCAGCAGGTATTTTGTGTCCTACAATCACATTTTCTTTAAGTCCTTCAAGACGATCAACTTTGCCATTAATAGCAGCTTCGTTAAGAACTTTAGTAGTTTCCTGGAATGAAGCAGCAGAAATAAAGCTTTTCGTTTGAAGAGCAGCACGTGTAATTCCCTGTAAGATTTGGCTACCAGTTGCAGGATGAGCATCTCGTACTTGAACAAGAGTTAAATCTTTACGTTTTAATTGAGAATTCTCATCACGTAATTTACGTAAGGTGATAATTTGTCCGGGTTTAAATTTGTCAGAATCACCAGCATCTACAACAACTTTTTTATCATAAATCCAGTCGTTTTCTTCCATAAATACCCATTTATCGATAATTTGTTTTTCCAGAAATTTACTGTCGCCCGGATCTACTATTTCGATTTTACGCATCATTTGACGAACGATTACCTCAAAGTGTTTATCGTTAATTTTCACACCTTGTAATCTATATACCTCCTGAACTTCGTTTACAATATATTCCTGAACTTTTGTCGGTCCTTTTATTGCAAGAATATCAGATGGAGTTATTGCTCCTTCAGAAAGAGACATACCCGCTTTTACGTAGTCGTTTTCCTGAACTAATATTTGTTTTGAAAGCGGAACTAAATATTTCTTTGTTTCACCGGTTTTCGATTTCACAATAACTTCTCTGTTACCTCTTTTAATTTTACCGAACGAAACCTCACCGTCAATTTCTGAAACCACAGCAGGGTTAGATGGATTTCGAGCTTCGAATAATTCTGTTACCCTCGGTAAACCACCGGTAATATCACCAGATTTACCAACTGCACGTGGAATTTTTACTAAAGTGTCGCCCGATTTAACTTCATCTCCATCATCAACAGAAATGTGAGAACCCACAGGTATGTTGTAAGTATGAAGAGTATTACCCGCTTTATCTAAAACTTTAATTATTGGGTTTTTAGATTTATTTTTAGTTTCAATAATTACCTTCTCTTCAAATCCGGTTTGTTCGTCAGCCTCTTTTTTGTACGTTACACCTTCAATTACATTTTCAAATGCAACTTCACCACCTGATTCTGAAATAATAGAAGCATTATACGGATCCCATTTACAAAGTATTTGACCTTTTTCAGTTTTGTCGCCAGGATTAGTGTATAATTTAGAACCGTATGGTATATTTTGTGAAGTTAATACAATACCTGTATTTTCATCCACAACCTTTAGTTCTCCTAATCGACCAATAACTATATTTACTTTTTCACCATCTTCATCTGTACCGGAAACCATGCGTAAGTCATCAATTTCTATAATACCTTCATGTTTAGCTATTATAGATGATTCGGCAGCAATATTCGATGCGGTACCACCAACGTGGAATGTACGCAGAGTTAACTGTGTACCAGGTTCACCAATAGATTGTGCTGCAATAACACCAACAGATTCACCAATTTGAACCATACGAGAGGTGGTAAGATTTCTACCGTAGCATTTAGCACATACACCTTTTTTCGATTCGCATGTTAATACTGAACGTATTTCAACCTCTTCAATAGGCGACTCTTCAATAATTTCAGCAACTTCTTCAGTTATTTCATTTCCAGCTTCTATAATTAACTCACCTGTATTAGGATGAACAATATCGTGAACGCAAGTTCTACCAAGAATTCTATCGTATAGTGATTCTACAATATCATCATTATTTTTAATAGCTGTAGCAATAAGTCCTCTCAGAGTACCACAGTCTTCTTGAGAAATAACTACATCTTGCGAAACATCAACCAGTCTTCTGGTTAAATACCCAGCATCTGCTGTTTTTAGTGCAGTATCTGCAAGCCCCTTACGTGCACCGTGAGTAGAAATAAAGTACTCAAGTACAGATAATCCTTCTTTAAAGTTAGCAAGAATAGGGTTTTCAATAATTTCGTTTCCAGCAGCACCGGATTTTTGTGGTTTTGCCATTAGACCACGCATTCCACTTAACTGACGTATTTGTTCTTTCGAACCACGAGCACCAGAATCCAACATCATATATACAGAGTTAAATCCCTGTTTATCTGATGATAATTGATTCATTACAATATTAGTCAAATTAGCATTTGTATGAGTCCAAATATCAATTATTTGATTATATCGTTCATTATTTGTAATGAATCCCATGTTATAATTTGCGAGAACTTCTTCAACTTGTTCGTATCCGGCTTTTACCATAGCCTCTTTTTCTTTTGGAATAATAACATCCGCAAGATTAAAAGAGAGTCCTCCTTTAAAGGCCATCGTATATCCTAAATCTTTAATGTCATCTAAGAATTTTGTTGTTCGAGCAACACCAGAGGTTTGAAGAATCGTTGAAATAATATCACGTAATGATTTTTTCGTAAGAATTTCATTGATAAATCCTGCTTCTTTTGGAACAACTTCATTAAAAATTATACGTCCAATAGTTGTTTTAATAATTGATTTCTCACCATTTAAACCCTGAGACAATACATTAACAATAGTATGAAGTTCAGTTTTTCCTTCATTATATGCAATTATAGCCTCTTCACTAGAGTAGAACGTAAGTCCTTCGCCTCTAGCACCTTCCCGTTCTTTTGTAATATAATATAATCCTAACACCATATCTTGTGATGGGACCATGATAGGAGCACCATTAGCAGGGTTAAGAATATTATGAGAAGAAAGCATTAATAATTGAGCCTCAAGAATAGCAGCATTACCCAATGGAAGATGAACAGCCATTTGGTCACCATCAAAATCGGCGTTAAATGCTGTACAAACAAGAGGGTGAAGTTGAATAGCTTTTCCCTCAATCATTTTAGGTTGAAATGCCTGTATACCCAGTCGGTGTAGAGTAGGAGCACGGTTCAGTAAAACAGGGTGTCCTTTCAATACATTTTCGAGTATATCCCATACAATTGGATCTTTTTTGTCTACTATTTTTTTAGCAGATTTTACCGTTTTTACAATGCCACGTTCTATTAATTTTCGTATTACAAATGGTTTGTATAGTTCTGCAGCCATGTCTTTAGGAATTCCACATTCGTGAACCTCAAGACTTGGACCAACAACAATAACAGAACGAGCTGAATAGTCGACCCGTTTACCAAGTAAATTTTGTCTAAAACGTCCTTGCTTACCTTTAAGACTATCACTTAATGATTTTAAAGCTCTGTTAGCATCAGTTTTTACTGCATTTGCTTTACGTGAGTTATCAAATAATGAATCAACCGATTCCTGAAGCATACGTTTTTCATTTCGTAAAATAACTTCAGGAGCTTTTATTTCAATTAATCGTTTTAATCGATTATTTCTAATAATAACACGTCGGTATAAATCATTTAAATCTGAAGTAGCAAACCGACCACCATCAAGTGGCACTAACGGCCGTAGTTCAGGAGGGGTAACAGGAACACATTTTATAATCATCCATTCCGGTTTATTTGTTCCCTCAGAAGCACGAAAAGCCTCAATTACCTGTAAGCGTTTTAATGCTTCATTTTTTCTTTGTTGAGACGTTTCTTTGTTTGCCTGATCTCGTAATTTAAAAGATAAATCATCCAAATCTATGCGTTGAAGCAACTCTTCGAGTGCTTCAGCACCCATTTTTGCAATGAATTTTTCAGGGTCAGTATTTTCTAATAATTCATTGTCTTTAGGTAATGTTTCAACTATATCTAAATATTCTTCTTCAGATAAAAAATCACCTATTTGAATGCCATCTTCTTCTTTAATACCCGGTTGTACAACAATATATCGTTCATAGTAAATTATTGCATCTAATTTTTTAGTAGGTAACCCTAGCAAATAACCTATTTTATTTGGCAATGATCTAAAGTACCATATATGAGCCACAGGCACGGTTAAATTTATGTGACCGATACGTTCTCTACGAACCTTTTTTTCGGTAACTTCAACACCACATCTGTCACAAATAATTCCTTTATATCGTATACGTTTATATTTACCACAATGACACTCGTAATCTTTTACCGGTCCAAAAATTCTTTCACAAAACAACCCATCTCTTTCGGGTTTATATGTTCGGTAATTTATTGTTTCCGGTTTTAAAACTTCACCACTTGAACGCTCCAAAATATCTTCAGGAGAAGTTAGGCTTATAGTGATTTGTGAAAAGTTATTTTTTATTCTGTTTTCTTTTCTGAAAGCCATATCGAGAACTTATTAAATTAATATTTTGGTTTATTATTCAAAATTTATGTTAAGGCATAGTCCTCTTAATTCATGTAATAATACATTGAAAGATTCCGGTAATCCCGGAGTTGGAAGAGGTTCACCTTTAACTATAGATTCATATGCTTTAGCACGACCATATACATCGTCAGATTTAATTGTTAAAATTTCCTGAAGAATATTAGCTGCACCAAATGCTTCAACTGCCCAAACCTCCATTTCACCAAATCTTTGACCTCCAAATTGTGCTTTACCGCCAAGTGGTTGTTGTGTAATGAGTGAATATGGTCCTATAGAACGAGCGTGCATTTTATCATCGATAAGGTGACCTAGCTTTAACATATATATTATACCGACAGTTGCAGGCTGATCAAAACGTTCTCCTGTTCCTCCGTCATATAAGTATGTTTTTCCGAAGTCAGGTAATCCTGCTTTTTGAGTATAATGTGTTATATCATCAAGTGAGGCACCATCAAATACTGGCGTGGCAAAATTAACACCTAATTTTTCTCCTGCCCATGCTAACACAGTTTCGTAAATCTGTCCCAGGTTCATCCGTGATGGTACTCCTAATGGATTTAATACAATATCTACTGTTGATCCATCTTCTAAAAATGGCATATCTTCATCACGAACAATTCGTGAAACAATACCTTTATTACCATGGCGACCTGCCATTTTATCTCCTACTTTAATTTTTCTTTTTTGTGCAATGTATATTTTTGCTAATTGCATTATGCCTGATGGGAGTTCATCACCTACAGTTATATTAAAGATTTTTCGTTTATATTCACCGTCAATTTCTTTGAATTTCTTATTATAATTTGACAGTATTTTTGATACCAATTCATTCTTTTCAGCATCTGTTGTCCATTTGTCCGGAACTATAAATGAATAATCTCTAATTTCATTTAGTGCCTTTTGAGTAAATTTAGTACCTTTTGCTATTACTACATTATTTGCATAATCTTTAACTCCTTGTGATGTTTTTCCGTTAAGTACGGTAAATAATTTATCAATTAAAACATCTTTTAGCTTTTGATCTTCCTGGTTAAAGTCTGTTTCTAGTTTTGCAACAAGAGGTTTTTCGTTTGCTCTTGTTTTTCGGTCTTTTAAAGAACGTTTAAATAATTTTTTATCTATAACTGTTCCATATAAAGATGGCCGTGCTTTTAAAGATGCATCTTTTACATCACCAGCTTTGTCGCCAAATATTGCTCGTAACAGTTTTTCTTCGGGAGATGGGTCTGATTCACCTTTAGGGGTAATTTTACCGATAAGAATATCTCCCGGTTTTATATTTGCACCAATTCTAATTAGTCCGTTTTCATCAAGATGTTTAATTGCATCTTCACTTACATTTGGAATGTCTGCTGTAAATTCTTCTAAACCTCTTTTTGTATCGCGTACTTCTAAAATATGTTCGTCAATATGAACTGATGTGAGCACATCATCACGAACTAAGCGTTCAGAAATTACAATAGCATCCTCGAAATTGTAGCCTTTCCAAGGCATGAAGGCAACTTTTAAATTTTTTCCAATTCCAAGTTCGCCATTTTCTGTTGAGTATCCTTCAGTTAAAGATTGTCCTTTTGTAATTCTTTCACCTTTTGCAACAATAGGTCGTAGATTGATACATGTGTTTTGATTTGTTTTTTTGAATTTAATGATAGGATATATCTTTAAATTTTCATCAAAACTTGCGAATTTATCATCATCTGTTTGATCGTATAAGACATGAATTTCTTTGGAATCCACATATTCAACAACCCCGTCATGTTCAGCAGTAATTTGAACCCTTGAGTCATTAATAACAACTCGTTCGAGCCCTGTTCCAACAATAGGAGCATCAGCTTTTAATAACGGAACAGATTGACGCATCATGTTTGATCCCATTAATGCACGGTTTGCATCATCATGTTCTAAGAACGGAATTAATGATGCCGCAATAGATGTTATCTGGTTAGGAGCAACATCCATTAAGTTTATCTCTTCCGGACTAGCTAATGGGTAATCAGCTTCGTATCTTGCTTTTATTCTGTTGTTTATGAATTTTCCTGCTTCATTTAATGGTGCATTTGCTTGTGCAATAGTTTGTTTTTCTTCTTCTTCAGCACTTAAATAAACAACGCCTCTGTTATCTAAATCTACCGTACCATCAGAAACCTTTCGGTAAGGAGTTTCAATAAAACCAAGCTTGTTAATTTTTGCATATACACATAAGGATGAAATAAGACCAATATTTGGCCCTTCCGGTGTTTCAATAGGACATAAACGACCATAATGTGTATAGTGTACGTCACGTACTTCGAAACCTGCACGTTCTCTCGAAAGTCCTCCCGGACCAAGTGCAGAAAGACGTCTTTTATGAGTCATCTCTCCTAATGGATTTGTTTGATCCATAAATTGAGACAATTGATTAGTTCCGAAAAATGAATTAATAACTGATGATAGTGTTTTCGAATTGATTAAATCAATAGGAGTGAACACTTCGTTATCTCTCACATTCATTCTTTCACGAATAGTACGAGTCATGCGGGCTAATCCCACACCAAATTGATTATGGAGTTGCTCACCAACTGTACGAACTCGTCTGTTGCTTAAGTGGTCAATATCATCTAATTCAGCTTTTGCATTTATTAACTGAATTAAATATTTAATAATTTGAATTATATCTTGTTTCGTTAAAACTCTAATCTCCTCATTTTCAAGATTGGCAGCATCTTTACCATATAATTTTCTATTAATACGGAATCTACCAACTTCTCCTAAATCATATCGTTTATCGGAGAAGAAAAGTTTATCAATCACGTCTCGTGCTGTAGCTTCGTCTGGTGGCTCAGCATTACGTAATTGTTTGTATATATGAATAACCGCTTCTTTTTCAGAATTACAAGGGTCTTTTTGAAGCGTGTTATATATAATATCGTAATCAGTAGAGTTTTTATCCTCTTTATGAATAAGAATAGATTTTTGACCAGAGTCAATAATCATTTCTATATGCTCATTCTCAATTATAACTTCTCGTTCTATTATAACCTCATTTCGTTCAATAGAAACTACTTCGCCGGTATCTTCATCAACAAAATCCTCAATCCAGGATTTTAATACTCTGGCAGCTAATTTGCGACCTAAAACCTTTTTGAGACCTGTTTTTGTAACTTTAACCTCTTCAGCAAGTTCAAAAATTTCTAAAATATCTCTATCACTTTCAAAACCAATTGCTCTAAAAAGAGTTGTAACAGGTAATTTCTTTTTTCTGTCGATATATGCATACATGACACTATTAATGTCAGTTGCAAACTCTATCCATGCTCCTCGAAATGGGATAACACGTGCTGAGTACAATTTTGTGCCGTTCGCGTGCATACTTTGTCCAAAGAACACACCCGGTGAACGGTGTAATTGCGAAACAATAACACGTTCCGAACCATTTATAATGAACGTTCCCCGAGGAGTCATAAATGGGATAGTTCCCAGATAAACTTCCTGAACTACGGTATCAAAATCTTCATGTTCCGGATCGGTACAATATAATTTTAATTGAGCCTTTAAAGGAACACTAAATGTGAGACCACGATCCAAGCACTCTTCTATAGAATATCGCGGAGAATCTAATTGATAATCGAGAAATTCTAATATAAAGTTGTTTCGAGTGTCAGCTATAGGGAAGTTTTCATTGAAAACAGCACTAAGACCTTCATTTTTTCTCTCTTCAGGATTAGAGTCAACTTTGAAAAATTCACTAAAAGACTTTAATTGAATTTCTAAAAAGTCTGGATAATCCAGTTTATTTTGTATTGATGCGAAGCTAATTCTTTCCTTGGTTTTCATTGCGAAAAGGATGAAATGATTGAACTTTAATATTTAAAACATGAAAAGGTTTAAGTCATTCTTTGATGACTTAAACCTATAATTTATAAGAAGATGTGCTCTTACTTAAGTTCAACTTCAGCTCCTGCTTCTTCTAATTGTGCTTTTACTTTTTCAGCTTCATCTTTAGATACACCTTCTTTAACTGCTTTTGGTGTATTGTCTACAATGTCTTTAGCATCTTTAAGACCAACACCAGTTAAATCTTTAACTATTTTTACGATTTGAAGTTTTGCTCCACCCGGAGAAACTAAAACAACATCAAATTCTGTTTGTTCTGCAGCACCGTCTTCGCCGCCATCTCCGGCTGCTGGTCCTGCAACTGCAACTGCTGGTGCAGCAGCTGGCTCTATTCCATACTCATCTTTTAAGATGTCTGCTAATTCTTTAACGTCTTTAACGCTAAGATTTACTAATTCGTCTGCTAATTTTTTTAAATCTGCCATGTTTTGATTGATTTAATTTTTACTGTACTTACTTTATTATTAATTTTCCTTTTCGGATAATGTTTGAATTACACCTGTTAATGTGTTTTGACCTGACTCTAATGAGCTCATAACAGTTTGGAGTGGTGATTGTAATAATGTTATAATATCTCCAAGTAATTCTTCGCGTGACTTGATAGATGTGAGACTATCTAACATTTCGTCACCTATGTAAACTGATTCTTCAGCAAAAGCTCCTTTTAGGATAGGTTTTGCTTTACCTGATTTTCTGAACTCTTTTATAAGTTTTGCAGGTACGTTTGCTGTTTTACAAAATAAAACAGAAGTATTGCCTTTTAATACATCATATAACTCTTCGTAATCTCCCTCAACTTGTTCGAAAGCTTTTTTGAGTAATGTGTTTTTAACAACTACTATTTCAATTTCTTTTTCAAAACATTTTCTGCGTAACTCGCTTGTGTCTACTGCATTTAATGCTTCAATATCTGTTATATAAAAATGAGGGTTTTCGTGTATTTTTTGTACTATATCCTCAACTATATCTCTTTTTTGTGCTATATCCATAATTTATATCTTAATATAGAGTGTTGTGTTGAATTAAACAAAAGGTTTTGTGTCGATTTTTATACCTTTACTCATGGTAGAAGATATATATATACTTTTAATATATGTACCTTTAGCTGATGTTGGTTTTAATTTATTTATGACATCAATAAATTCATGTGCATTTTCTGCTAATTTTTCAGATGGAAATGATGCTTTTCCAATAGTAGAATGAACAATACCATATTTATCTACTTTGAAATCAATTTTACCCGCTTTTATTTCTTCTACTGCATTGCCAATATCCATTGTTACAGTTCCACTTTTTGGGTTTGGCATAAGACCTCTTGGTCCTAAAATTCTACCTAATGCACCAATTTTGGCCATAACAGTCGGCATTGTAATAATTACATCAATATCTGTCCAGCCATTTTTAATTTTTTCTATATACTCTTCAAGACCAACATAATCTGCTCCGGCTTGTTTAGCTTCGTCTTCTTTGTCCGGAGTACATAATACTAATACTTTTGTCTCTTTACCCGTACCATTAGGAAGTGTTACAACCCCACGCACCATTTGATTAGCTTTACGTGGATCTACTCCTAATCGAATATCAATATCAACAGATGCATCAAATTTAGTAGTAGTAATCTCTTTAACTAAATTACTTGCCTCATCTATTGAATATGCTTTTGTGCTATCAATTTTATCTATAACACTTTTTTTATTTTTTGTAAGCTTCATTCTCTATTTGTTTTAAACTGTTGTTGGCATTTGACCTTCAATTGTTATTCCCATACTTCGAGCAGTTCCTGCTACCATGCGCATTGCTGAATCAACTGTAAAGCAATTTAAATCTTGCATTTTATCTTCAGCTATACCTTGAACTTGTTCCCAAGAAATAGATGCAACTTTTTTTCTGTTTGGTTCTGCTGAACCTTTTTTTAGTTTAGCAACTTCCATTAACTGAACAGCTACTGGTGGCGTTTTAATAATAAATGTAAACGATTTATCAGAAAACACTGTTATTATCACCGGTAGTACTTTTCCTGCCTGATCCTGTGTTCGTGCATTATATTGTTTGCAGAACTCCATTATATTTACCCCTTTTGCTCCTAATGCAGGACCAACCGGAGGAGAGGGGTTTGCTGCTCCACCTTTAATTTGTAATTTAATTAGCCCTTGTACTTCTTTTGCCATAATGCTTTACTTTATTATTATGATTCCTTTTCTACTTGCATGAATCCGAGTTCTAGAGGGGTTTTTCTTCCGAAAATCTTTACCATTACTTTTAGTTTTTTCTTCTCTTCATTTATCTCTTCTATAATTCCCGAGAAACTATTAAATGGTCCATCTGTTACTTTTACAATTTCTCCGACAATAAAAGGTACTGTTACTTCCTCGTCTTGTTCTGCTAACTCATCAACCTTACCCAGAATTCGATTCACTTCTGATACTCTTAATGGTACAGGGTTTCCACTTTTCTCTGTACCTAAAAATCCTATTACACCATTTACATTTTTTATTACGTGAGGTACTTCACCTATTAATGCAGCTTCAATTAATATATAACCCGGAAAAAAATTACGTTCTTTACTTATTTTTTTTCCGTTTCTTATTTGTATTACTCTTTCGGTTGGAATTAATATTTGTGATACATAATCGTTAAGGTTATTACGTACTATTTCAGCTTGCATTAAATCGCGAACCTTTTTTTCTTTTCCGCTAATAGCCCTAATTACATACCATTTTTTTTCAATATCACTCATGTGTGCATTTTTTATTCAAGAATCTTATACAAAAAATCTTTTAATATTAATGAAAATGTCGTATCCATTAATAAAACAACTAATGCGAATATAAATGTAGCAGTTAATACTACAATAGCACTTGATTGTAACTCTTGCCATGATGGCCATGATACTTTATGTGCCAATTCATGATAAGATTCTTTTACGTATGTTTTTAATCCCATTGTAATTCTTATTATTTGCAGGGGAGGAGAGACTCGAACTCCCGACACCTGGTTTTGGAGACCAGTGCTCTGCCAACTGAGCTACACCCCTATACAAATGAATTGCAAATATACACATTTGCAATTCATTTTAGTTTATTTTAATAGAATATTATTCTATAATTTCAACAACTTGTCCGGCACCTACTGTTCGTCCACCTTCACGGATTGCAAAACGTAGTCCTTGATTAATTGCTACATTTGCAATTAATTCTACAGTTATTGTTATATTATCTCCCGGCATTACCATTTCTACTCCGTCTGGTAAATGAATTTCTCCGGTAACGTCTGTTGTTCTAATGTAGAATTGTGGACGATATTTGTTATGGAATGGTGTGTGACGTCCGCCCTCTTCTTTTTTAAGCACGTAAATCTCTGCTTTAAATTTGTTGTGAGGGGTTATAGATCCTGGTTTACAAATTACCATTCCTCTTTTTACATCTTTTTTGTCGATACCACGTAATAAAATACCTACGTTGTCACCAGCTTGTCCTTCATCAAGTATTTTTCGGAACATTTCAACTCCAGTACATGTTGACTTTAAGTTTGCTCCAAATCCGATGATAGACATATCTTCACCGGTTTTTATAATACCCGATTCGATTCTACCAGTTGCAACTGTTCCACGACCTGTGATTGAGAATATATCTTCAACCGGCATTAGGAATGGTTTGTCTGTATCACGTTCCGGTACAGGAATCCAAGTATCTACTGCATCCATCAATTCCATGATTTTATCTTCCCATTTTTTCTCGCCGTCTAATGCACCTAGTGCAGAACCTTGAATGATTGGAGTTTCGTCTGCGTCAAATTCGTAGAAACCTAATAAATCTCTTATTTCCATTTCTACCAATTCCAACATCTCCTCATCGTCAACCATGTCAACTTTGTTCATAAACACTACAATTTTCGGTACGTTTACCTGACGTGCAAGAAGGATGTGTTCACGTGTTTGTGGCATTGGTCCGTCTGTAGAAGCTACAACCAAAATCGCACCGTCCATTTGAGCCGCACCTGTTACCATGTTTTTTACATAGTCAGCGTGACCAGGACAGTCAACGTGTGCATAGTGACGCGTTGCTGTTTGATACTCAACGTGTGAAGTATTAATTGTAATACCTCTTTCTTTTTCTTCTGGTGCGTTGTCTATTGAATCAAAACTTCTTAATTCTGACAAACCGTTTTTTGCCAATACTGTTGTAATTGCTGCAGTTAACGTTGTTTTACCGTGGTCTACGTGACCTACTGTTCCAATGTTAACGTGTTCTTTTGACCTATCAAATTTTTCTTTAGCCATTTCAATAATTATTATTTATTTAAACATATAAAATTTTAACTTCTTTACATTCAATTTTTCGAGCCAATGACGGGATTTGAACCCGTGACCTCTTCCTTACCAAGGAAACGCTCTACCCCTGAGCTACATCGGCTAAAATTAACCCAAGGATATACTAATCCCCGAAAAATTGGATTGCAAATTTATGTTATTTTTTTGAAAAACAAAAATTATCATATTATTTTTCTTGTTTCCCTTTTAATTTAATAATTTGTCTTCGAAGTGCTTCGGTTACATTATCAATTGCTTCTTCGAATGATTTTCCTTGTTTTTTTGCAAATAAATCGTTTCCGGGAATTGCTATACGAACTTCCGCTTCTTTGTTTAAATCGTCTGCTGCATTCACAACTTTAAAGAATACTTCTGCTGATATAAGTATGTCAGAAAATGTATCTAATTTATTGATTTTCTTTGTTGTGAAATCTTTTAGTTTATCGTCTGCTTTAAAACCGACTGATTGTATTTTTACTTCCATGATTCAATATATATTAATTTCTCGGATGAGTTTGTTTGTAAATTTCTTTTAATTTTTCAAATGAATTATGTGTATATATTTGTGTTGCAGATAAATTCGCATGACCCAATAATTCCTTTATGTCATTTAAATCTGCTCCTTCATTGAGTAAGTGTGTTGCAAATGTATGTCGCAACACGTGCGGACTCTTTTTTTCTATTGTTGTAATATATGACGTGTATTTTTTTACAATCCTATATATTAAATTTTCATATGCTTTTTTTCCTGTCTCTGTTATTATTAAATAATTATTGTCTTTTGCTATCTTATTTCGTTCTTTGATGTACTTTTCTATTTTTTCTATAGTATTGTTTAATAATGGTATATTGCGTTCTTTATTGCCCTTTCCTGTTACTTTT
Source organism: Bacteroidales bacterium (assembly GCA_046482735.1). Classification (GTDB taxonomy): domain Bacteria; phylum Bacteroidota; class Bacteroidia; order Bacteroidales; family UBA1715; genus JAQICB01. Next base: position 14,494 of record JAWOEL010000070.1, read on the forward strand.
ATGCTTTTTTCGTTTAAATCAACTGTATGTATTGTGAGGTTGATTAGTTCTGAACGTCGCATCCCTGTTGTGTAAAGTAACTCAATAATTAATTTATTCCGCAATGCTGCAAAGTCATTTCCAAAATCTATCTCATCTAATAATGTTGATATAGATTTTTTTTCTATAAAGTAGGGTAATCTTTTTTTAGTTTTAAGTGATTTTAGTTTTACTGTTGGATTCCCTTCTGTTTTTCCTTGTTTTTGCAGAAACATATACAATGATCGTACTGCTGTTAATTTCCGATTTATTGTGCGTGATGATAAATTTTTTTCGGACAATGATATAATCCAATTACGAATTATTTTGTCAGTACATTCCTTTATTTGTAAAGTGTCAATGAACGAAATAAAATCTCGCAGATCCTTCTTGTATGATGTTATTGTGTGTATCGAACTTCTTTTTTCGTATTTTAGATAGTTCTCATAAAGTGCTAATAATTCCAAATTTTCATCGGAATTATTGCTCATCTTCTAATCGCATTTTTTGTTTGTACACTGCTTTTATGCGTTGTTCTCTTTCTTGCATAGAGGGTTTTGTATACGCTTGTCTGTTGCGTAATTCTTTTACTACACCCGTTTTTTCAAATTTTCTTTTGAATTTTTTAAGTGCTCTGTCTATATTTTCGCCTTCTTTTATTGGTACAATAATCATATTATTTCCGTTTTAAATGATTTTTTAAAATTGACTGCAAATTTATGAACTTCATTTTGTTTGAGCAAATTATTTCGTTAAAATGTTGTGAGGTATTTTTTTATTTTTGCATATTCTTCTTTATTTAATATGTTTTCTTTTTCTAATTCTGAAATATGCTTAATTTTTTGTATAATTTTTTTATATCCAAATATATCTTTTGCAATATAATAGTTGCAATATGGATGTTTTAGTAGTGTGTTGAATTTTGTAGTATTAATGTTTATTTTTTTTATTTGTGAGGTGTCTATATAACATGTTTTTTGTATATTATTCATTGCGATACTGTCAATACAATATATTTCTAATAATTGATTGTAATTGTAGAATCCTCCGAGTTTTTTTCTATATGTGATGATTTCTTCTGCTCTTTTGTCTGCTATCATGTATATGTCTGTGAGTTCTTTTGCTGTGCAGGTGTTTAAATTGATATGTTTTGTGATTTTTTTCGGTTTTTTTTCGGTTTTCTTTTTTACTACTTGCTCTTTCTTGTTTCTTTTTGATGTGTATCCTGTTATAATTTTATCTTGTATCGTATTGTATATTTTTGTATGGAGTCCGTATATTTTTAATATATCTTGTTTTGTGTAGAAAACGCCGCCTTTGTTTCTGTAGTTTATTAGTATATGTGCTTGTTTTTCGGGTATTCCTATTGCACATAAATCATTAAATGCTGCTGAATTTATGTTAATTATGGTATCTTTAATTGGTTTTTTTATGTTTTGTTTTTTGCTGTTATATTGATTGTGGGTATTACTATCTGTTAGTATATATGTATACTCTGTAAGTGTGTTTGGTGTATTGAAATATGGTATAATAATTTCGGTAAAACATAGTATTATGCATATTAAAATAATGCATGCTTGTATGTTTTTTATTGTTTGATTGAGGTGTTGCGATTTTAGTTTAATCAATCTTTTTTTATTTATACGATGTTATTTTTCCGGTTTTTAGTTTTTTCCAGTATTGATGTAAGTCTTTTTTGATTCGTGGTGAAAATATTACGAGTCCGATTATATTTGGAAAGGCCATAAACAATAGTACCATATCGGTAAAGTTTATTACATTTCCTGCTGTTGATGAGGCTCCTACTATAATAAAAAGCAAAAAGACTACTTTGAATATAGTGTCTGATATATACCTGCTGCCAAATTTCTTTTCGCAGATGTTTCCAAATAAATAGTCAAATCCTTTTAATCCGTAATATGACCATGATATGAGTGTTGAAAATGCAAAAAGTAATATTGCAACTAGAAGTATCCATTTAAACCATGGGAAAATACTGCTAAATGCTGCTGATGTAAGTTGGGCTCCTTGAAATTGTGAGGTGTATTCGGGGGTGTAAAATCCGGTGAACAGCAAAATAAATGCGGTTAAGGTGCAAATGACAACGGTATCTATAAATGGTTCGAGAAGTGCAACAAATCCTTCGCTTATTGGTTCTTTTGTGTTTACTGTTGAGTGTGCTATTGCTGCAGATCCAATTCCTGCTTCGTTGCTAAATGCTGCTCGTTGTATTCCCATTATTAATACGCCAATAAATCCGCCGTATATTGCTTTTGATTCAAATGCTCCTCTGAAAATCAATCGTGCTACATCATCTACATAGTTTATGTTCATGAGTATAATTGTTATTGAGGTAATAAGATATATACTAGCCATAAAGGGCACAATTTTGCTTGTTACTTTTGCTATTTTTGTTATACCTCCTATAATGACAATTCCTACGAGTATAGAAAAGAGAATGCCGAATTCCATGCCGAATTCGGATAGTTGGGGTACAAGCATTTTTAAGTTTTGAAATGATTGATTTGATTGAAACATATTTCCTCCTCCTAAGGAGGTTAAAATAAGTAGGATAGCAAATAATCCTGCCAGAGATTTTCCTATTTTTTTTCCAATTCCTTTTTGTCCGAATGTGTATTTCAGATAATACATAGGTCCTCCTGAGATTTCTCCGCGTGAGTCTATTCGTCTGTATTTGACTCCTAAGGTTGCTTCGGTAAATTTCGATGCCATTCCTAAAAGTCCCATCAGAATCATCCAAAATGTTGCTCCGGGTCCGCCCATGCTTATTGCGAATGCTACACCTGCTATGTTTCCTAGTCCGACTGTTGCCGAAAGTGCTGTTGTGAGGGCCTGGAAATGTGATATCTGACCTTTTTTGTTGCGTTCGTTGGGGTTGTCGTATTTACCTCGTATAAGGTTGATTGCGTGAGGAATTCCTTTTATGTTGATTCCTCTAAATTTTATGGTGAAAAATACTGCTCCGAAAAGTAACCAAAGTACAATGAGTGGTATGTTGGTTTTTCGTGGTGTTCCGTTTGGGTGTTGAAGTGCTTCGCCGTTTTCGTCATATATTACGGGGTCGTAGAGGTTGAGAAGTGCAAAAATATCTGCCATTAAAATATTACTGAATGCATTGGTGAGGATGCCAAAAAAGTGGTTTAATTTTTCTGTTGCATTTTGAGGCATTATTCTGAATGTTTTGGTGCTTTTGTTTCCTTTTCTGTCTACAATGGTTACTGAATATTTTTTACCTTCGTGGAGGTTGGTTGCGGAGTCGGAGGTGAGTGGTATATCTTTTTTGGACCATTGGTATACATATGGTGGGTGCCCGTGTTGTATGTCGTGAATATATGCTTTGCCGTCGTGGTTTTCTATGGTTTTATTTGTTGTTTTTACGGAAAATGATAGTTTGTGTTTTTCTATGCCATGTGCTGTAAAGGAGAGAAAAACACTTATAAAAACTAATGTTACTGTTTTGTATAGTAGGTAGTTATTATATCGTTTCATAGTGGTTTTTTTGCAAAAATACATTTTATGAAATAAATAAAAAAAAATTAAAATGGATATCCTATTCCAATTGATATGTTAAAGTCGTTTGTGTTTAGTGTTCTGTTTCCCCATATTATATGTGAATCTGTATTGTTTACGGGGTATGGTTCGCGAAATTTTACACCGACATCAGTTCTGAAAATTAAAAATGATAAATCGAAACGTAAACCTATTCCGCTTGAAATTGCTAATTCATTAATAAAATTATTAAATGTGAATTTTGCATTATACATGTCGTTATTGTTAAAAGACCAGATATTACCTATATCTATAAAAGCTGCTCCTTCTAAAATCCAAAATAATTTAAATCGTGCTTCAAAATTTGTTTCTATTTTTATGTCACCTAAATTATACTGAAGTGTGTTTAGTGTATCTTTATGTGCTCCGGGGCCAAGTGTGCGTGCTGTCCATCCTCTCATGCTGTTAGCTCCACCTGCATAATATTTTTTTATACTTGGCACCCAATCTGAATTAAGATACGGCGTAGTTATACCACCAAAAATTCGATATACCAATGTGTTTTTTGCTGTTAATGGATAGTAATATCTGAAATCTGTTTCTGTTTTTATGTATTGGGCAAATGCAACATTAAATGTTTTGTAGGTGTCTGTTTCTGAATTTAAAAGTCTGTGCATAGCGTATACACTATTTCCGGAGCTTTCAAAATATAATTTTAGGTAATAATAGTCTTGAAGTTCTTTTGTGCTTTTGTTATAAAATACCAAAGAATAATTCGAACTGTATATTAAGTAATCTTCATAACTATATTTATAGTAATCGTTGCTTGAAATGAAATCTTTAAATTCATTTGATAATGGCTCATACCGAATGTAACTTATGTCAACAGGGTTTAAATAATGGGTCAGGTAGTTATTGCCAAACCAGGTGTATCCGTAAGAAAAATGTGAGGTCGGGCGTATGAAATGTTGTGTGTTATTATAGTTATATTGGATTAAAAATGATGTGTTTGGTTTATATTTTTTATCAAATTTTTGTGGTTTTATGGGAGATAAAAATTGAGGGAATTTTAATCGGGTTTCTATTCCATATTCTTGAGAGTTGAATAGTATGCGAGAATTATCTGTTTCGAGAGACATGTTGCGTTCTGCTGCAGCTGATAATTTAATATGAAAGCTTTCTGCTCCGTGAAATATATTTTTGTGGCTATATGTAATATTTGTTTCTGCACCCCAATCTCCGGCTGTATTTGTCCCTTCCAATTCTAGTGTGAATGCTTGTTGGGTTACAGGAGTTATTTTTATTATGCAGTTGAGAAAAATATATGAGCTTGAATCTGTTTTTTCTGATGGTTCGAAAGAAATGTCTACTGTTCTAAATAAAGGATTGATAGTGAGTCGTTTCTGAGTTTTCTCTATGTCTGAAATATTATATAAGGCATTGTTTTGTATATAAATGTGTTGGGTTATTACGTGTGGTTTTACATATAATGAGTCTGTATATTTAAAGTGTGTATTTGTTTTGAATTTGAGTGTCTTTGGGTATGTTTTTTGTGCTGAAAAATCGGGGTATATAATTGTTTTGTCGATTTTGTATAAAGGATATGCTTCTTGTGTGTTTTTTTTATAAGGTTGCACTCCAAGTGTAAGGTGTACTGTATGGTTTTTATGAGAAGTGTCGGCGGTAAAATAAATGTGTTGGGGGCTAAATGAGTAATAGCCTTTATTTTTAATTATTTTACTTAGTCTTTTCCGTTCGTCGAGTAAGTATTTTATTTTAAAATTTTCACCAATCTGTACGGGGGAATTGTCTGAGTGATTATGAATTATGTGTGCAATATTGCTGTCGGGTATAGCATATTGAATACTATCTATAGTATATGGAGTTCCCGGGTGAATTGTGTATGTAACGTGTTTTTTTTGGTTGTGTATTCCTTTGTCTTTGGTCTGATATGTTATTATTGAGTTGTAATATCCTTGTTCTTTTAGGTAAATATTAAATTGATTGATTGTTTTTTTTGTGGCAGCAGAGTCGTATATAACAGGTTTTTCTCCTATTGTTTTTCGCATCCAGCTTCCTATTTTATTGTCATTATGTTTATATAAATTGTAGATGCGCAGATGAAATAAAACACCGAGAGTTTTTCTGTTTGGATTTTGTTGAATGTAGTTTTCCAGTTCAGATGAATTAATATCTGTTGAGTTTTTTATTGATACGTTGTTTTTGGTTAAAAGTTTTTCATCATTTTCCAGATGTTTGGTTACACTGCATGAATATGATATAAGCATGAGGCTAATCATCCATAGATATATGTGTGCTATTTTTATATGTGATATGTTTTTTGTCAAATTATTGTATTTTTGACAAAAATACGATTTCATGTGGATATATTAAAGATGTTTTTTTTGTTTTATGTATGTTAACTAAAAATAAATTAAAAGAATTGAGTCGGTATCGGTACAAAAAGTATCGTGATGCTGATGGGGTATTTATAGTTGAGGGCACAAAGTCAGTTCTAGAGGTGCTTCGAGCTAATTGTGAAATAGTGTCGTTGATAGCTTTGGAGTCGTGGATACAAAAACACACTTCTGTTGTGCAGGAGGATTTTGTTGTAACTACCAATCTTGATTATTTAAAAAAACTATCATTACTACATACTCCACAAGAAGTTTGGGCTTTGGTTAAGAAAAAAAATGAGCAACAAGATGCGTCACATTCATCTATAACGCTTATGCTCGATGGTATTCAAAATCCGGGAAACATGGGCACTATTCTTAGAATAGTAGATTGGTTTGGGTTTTCAACTGTTATGTGCTCACCTGATTGTGTGGATGTATATAATCCGAAAGTGGTTCAGGCGTCTATGGGTGCTGTTTTGCGTACACATGTAATGTATCTGGATTTGTGTGATGTGCTTTCTAAATCAACACAACCTGTGTTTGGTACTTTTTTGGAAGGTAGCACAATTTATACCGAATCGTTACCATCGAAAGCATATGTTGTTTTGGGTAATGAGGGGACGGGTATATCACCAGAGGTTGCACAATATGTAACCAACTCTCTTAGTATTCCATCGGGAGCTTCTATTTCTGAAGGTTCAGAATCATTAAATGTTGCTGTTGCGGCGGGTATTGTTTGTTCTGAGTTTTTCAGGCAATCATTTTTTTAATTGTGCTCACTTGTGTTATATGTTATTTGCAAGTGCTTTACTGCAATTTACTCCGTCTATAGCAGATGAAACTATTCCTCCGGCGTATCCTGCTCCTTCGCCACATGGATATAAGTTGTGAATATCGGTGTGATGGAGCAAGTCTTTGTCTCGTGGAATTCGTATGGGTGATGAGGTGCGAGATTCTACACCTACGAGTATTCCTTCGCGAGAAAAACCATGTATTTTTTTATTGAATATGCGAAATGCTTCTTGTAATTTTTTTGCAATAATATCGGGAAGCCAAAAATGCAGGGGAGAACTTATGATTCCCGGTGTATACGAGCATTCGGGCAAGCTTTCCGACAATCTCTTTTGTATAAAATCATCAATTCTTTGTGCGGGTGCAACTAAATTGTTCCCACCATTTTGGTATGCTAATGCCTCTAGTTTTTCTTGAAATTGTAATCCAGCAAAAACGCCGTGTTCGGCAAAATCTTTATAGTCTTCTATGTCGAGAGAAACAACTATTCCTGAATTTGCAAAGGGTGAGTTGCGTAATGAGTTTGACATGCCATTAACGACTAATTGGTTGTGTTGTGTCGAAGCGGGAACAATAATTCCACCCGGACACATGCAAAATGAATATACGCCTTTGTCTGATGTGTGCGTGAGTTTATATTCTGCAGGTGGCAAATATGCCGATTGTATGCCATTGTATTGATTATTATTAATAAATTCTTGTGGATGTTCAACACGTACGCCCATAGCGGTGGGTTTAGCTTCAATATGTATATGAGCATCGTGGAGTGCGTAGTAAACATCTCTGGCGGAATGACCACTGGCTAATATGACTGTGGAAACCGGAATTGTATTACCATTATTAACAGTTAGTTCTGTAATTTTGTTTTTGTGCGTTGTGAAACCTGTTATGTGTGTTGAGAAATGTATTTCGCCGCCACATTCGAGAATTGTATGGCGTATGTTTTCAATAATTTGTGGTAGCTTATCGGTACCTATATGTGGGTGAACATCTATTAAAATATCTTCTGAAGCACCGTGTAGTACAAGTAATTCGAGAATTCGGTGTGTGTTGCCTTTCTTCTTTGATCGGGTATAGAGCTTTCCGTCAGAAAATGTGCCTGCTCCGCCTTCGCCAAAACTGTAGTTAGATTCTTCGTTGAGCTCTTTATTTTGGTGTAACTGTGCAATATCTTTTTTTCGTTCAGATATTGTTTTGCCTCGTTCTAAAATAACAGGTTTTAACCCGTGTTCTATTAAAGATAACGCTGCAAATAGTCCGGCAGGACCTGCACCTATTATATGCACCTCTTTTGCTGCTTTTACATCTTGATGTGTGTATGCAATTGTCTTTTTCGGAACTTTTGTGAATGAATAACAAGCATATTCTATAGTTAAATTATATTTGATATTTCGTGAACGGGCATCGATAGAGCGGCGTTTTATTTGTATATCGTGTATGTCGTGCAACGGAATACCACGTTTGTTGGCTATAGTATTTTTTATAATATGAGTACTATGAGCAGCTTCGGGCGATAATCTAATGTGTATGGTTTGTATCATGTTATTCAAAGTGAAATGAAAAAATAAGCATTCGAGATTTGAGTTTTTCTATAGCGGCTGAATATTCAATAGGTTCATGAATTAATAAATTATTCAGCCCAAAACTTAATTTGATTTCTGTAGATAATTTAAAGTATACGAGATACCAATCTATACCGAAACCGAATTCGTAATAGAAATCTAATGGCTCTTGTCGTATAGTGTAGTCTGTGTTTTCTTTTTCTACTCGTTTTGTTTCCAGATCGTACTTCATTGCCATGCCGGCAAGAATATAAATCCGGTAATTGTTTATTCGTGTGGCTCTTATTTTGAGGCTTATAGGCATATCAATATGAATGGAGGGTAATTTCATCTTATATGTGTAAAAATCCATTTCTTCATTATCAGAAGAAAGATCACGCATAGTGTATTCCAAATTTCTTTGACCAAAAATAAGTCCCGGCAAAAATCTCAAATTCAGGTGGTTTCCCATACGCAGGTCGCTTATTATTGCTAAGTGAATACCCGTTGTGTTTTGTGGTTCTATACGATAAACAGAATCGGTAGTGCCGGGGAATAGTAAATGTTTTGAAGGGGTAATCCGGTAATCAAGTTTATTGAAACCTAAGGAAAAACCTAAATGAAATGGTTTATTGTCGTATCCGGGATTGTACTGTACTTTTTTCTTTTGAGCAAACCCGTAGTGAGACCAACAAAATAGTATTATTAAAAAAGTAATTATATGTTTCAAAATAGATTATAATAATTGAATGTGAAAATATAACGAATTATTTGTTGTTTATTTTATACAGATATATAAACTTGCTATACCACATGTGAGTTTTTTGTGAGTAATGTTTTTAAATCCAGCCTGTTGTGCATGTTTAATAAACGCCTTGCCATACGGAAAATTATCTACAGATTCGGGTAAATACTTGTATGCATTATAATCTTTTGAAATTACTTTTCCAATAGTTGGGAGTATATATTTAAAATAAAAAAAATATAATTGTTTTACGGGGAACTTTTGGGGTTTTGAAAATTCAAGAATAGCTGCTACACCATCTTTTTTGAGTACCCGATAATTTTCGGATAATCCGGCAGATAAATTTTCAAAATTCCTGACGCCAAATCCCGTAAGTGTTGCATCAAAACTATTGTCAGCAAACTCCATTTTTTCCGAATCGTTTAGTTGTAGAGTGATTATGGATGAAAGGTGTTTTTTTGCAATTTTTTTTATTCCTTTTTCGAGCATTTTTTCCGAAATATCTATGCCAATAATTTTTTCCGGTGAAAGTTTTTGAGCAGCAAGTATTGCAAAATCACCGGTGCCTGTAGCAATATCAAGAATTGTGAGAGGAGAATGTTTTTGTATAGCTTTGATTGCTTGTTTTCTCCAAATTTTGTCAATACCAAAAGATAAAACATGATTTAGCAAGTCATATGTACCGGCAATGTTATTAAACATTAACGCCACTTGTTTTTTGTGGCTTAGTTTAGAATTTGTGTAAGGGTTAGTCATTCTTGTTTGTTTTACGGTTGCAAATATACTGTTTCTTTTGAAATAAAAATGATATGTATATGCCGATGATTTTTGATAATGCTTTATGAACGAAAATACTGTGTTTTATGCTATCTTTGTTGAAAATTTGTATTCATGAAGTTTACTATTTCGCATAATGATTCACAATCTTCTGCACGTGCTGGTGTTGTAGAAACAGAGCATGGGGATATTCAAACTCCTATATTTATGCCGGTCGGAACATTGGGAGCGGTAAAGGGGGTTCATACCAGAGAATTAGATATTGATATACAAGCTCAAATCATATTGGGTAATACCTATCATTTATATTTGCGACCGGGTTTAGACGTTATAAAAAATGCCGGTGGTCTGCATTCATTTATGGGATGGGATAAGCCTATATTGACAGATAGTGGTGGATATCAGGTTTTTTCTTTAACGGCACAGCGTAAATTAACAGAAGAAGGGGCTGTTTTTAAATCACATATTGATGGTTCAAAGCATGTTTTTACGCCCGAAAATGTTGTGGATTTTCAAAGAATTATTGGGTCTGATATTTGTATGGCTTTGGATGAATGTACGCCGTATCCGTGTGATTATTCATATGCAAAATCATCTATGAATTTGACTCATCGATGGCTGGAGCGTGGGGTGCGTCATTTTAAACAAACAAAGGGCAGGTATGGATATAGCCAAACTTTTTTTCCTATAGTGCAGGGGAGTGTGTATAAGGATTTGCGAGCTCAGTCAGCCGAATTTATTGCTCAACAGGATATGGAAGGCAATGCAATCGGTGGATTAAGTGTTGGTGAACCCATTGATGATATGTATGAAATGCTTGATGTGGTAAATGGTATTTTACCCAAGGAAAAACCGCGGTATTTGATGGGGGTTGGTACGCCTGTTAATATATTAGAAGCCATAGCTTTGGGTACAGATATGTTTGACTGTGTAATGCCGACACGTAATGGTCGCAATGGTATGATGTTTACGTGGAATGGTATAGTAAACCTGAAAAATAAAAAGTGGCAGCAAGATTTTTCTTGTCTTGATGAATGTGGTACGTCTTTTGTCGATTCTGCTTATACAAAGGCATATGTGCGTCATTTAATACATTCCGGTGAAATGTTGGGCTCTCAAATTATTAGTATTCATAATTTAGCCTTTTATTTGTCGTTAGTAAAAGAAGCACGAGCACGAATTGTTGAAGGTGATTTTGCTTTGTGGAAAGAAAAAATGGTACAACAATTAGCACAACGTATATAAATAATGCTTAAAAAATTAGATTTTTATATTATTAAAGGTTTTTTGGGGACATTCTTTTTCTCTATTGTTGTTATAATGAGTATAGCAATAGTGTTTGATATTCAGGAAAAATTTGATGATTTTATTGAGCATAGTGTTCCCTTAAAAGAAATAATTTTTGACTACTATGTTAATTTTGTTCCTTATTATGTAAATCTTTTTTCTTCTTTATTCGTTTTTATAGCGGTTATTTATTTTACGTCGCATATGGCAAATAATTCTGAAATTATTGCTATACATTCCAGTGGCGTAAGTCTAAACAGATTTTTACGTCCGTATATGATTTCTGCTTCAATATTGACTGTGTTGTCATGGTTTTTGATAATGTATATTATTCCCGATGCAAATAAGGTGAGGTTGGCTTTTGAAGATAAATATGTTTTTAGTCGTTTTCAAAATTGGGACAGAGACATGCATAAACAGGTGCGTCCCGGTGTGTTTGTGTATATAGAAAGTTATAATGTGGATACTGAACATGCATTCCGTTTTTCTATGGAAAAAATTGTGGATGGCAAATTGGTTTCAAAATTAAATAGTGCTTATGCCAAATGGGATGAAGATGCTGAAAAATGGAATGTATATGATTATTATATCAGAGATTTTACACCACAGGGAGAGGAGGTTATAGAACGTGGTCGGATGATAGACACAGTTTTTTATTTAACACCCGAAGATTTTAAGCAACGTACTGTCTATGTAGAACGGCTGACTATTGATGAACTTAATGAGCATATAGCTACTCAGAAATTGCAGGGGTCCGGGAATTTAAACAGGCTTCTTGTGCAGAAATATCAGCGATGGGCCTATCCGTTTTCTACATTTATATTAACTATATTGGGGGTAAGTCTGTCAAACAGGAAAAAGCGGGGGAGTACTGTTGTAAATGTTGTTCTTGGCTTGTTACTTATGTTTACGTATATACTTTTTATGCAAATATCTACAACCTTTACTATTAAAGCGAATCTTGACCCTTTTATCTCTGTCTGGATTCCTAATATTGTATATGCTATTATTGCTTTTGCATTATATATGAAAGCAAAAATATAATCATACAGGTTGCTGTTTTTGGGATACAATAAAGTCTCTTATTTTATAAAACTTTGCTATTAAAATTAGATGTTCAAAACATATCATATATTTATCGGGTAGAATTCTTATGAGTACGAGTCAAACCGGTCGGCAGTATGTACGCCTTTTATTGATTTGATGTGTTCAAGTATTTTTTCAAGAATTGCATTGTTTGAAATATAAAAAGAGAGCAGACCTTCGAAGTTTCCGTCTCGTGATGATATATTAAAATTTCTGATTGAGATAGAAAAATCTTTAGTAAGTATTTGGGTAATTCTATTTACTATAGAAATTTCATCAATACCGGTAACACGTATGCCAACAGAAAATGTATGAGCATGTGCTGTGTTTGCCCATTGTGTTTTTATAATTCTATAGGGGTAATTGTTTATCATATGTGCAGCATTGGGGCACGAAAGCCGATGGATTTTTATACCACCTCCGGCACTGATAAAGCCGAAAATATCATCTCCTTTTATTGGATTGCAGCATTTTGCAAACTGATAATCTATATTGTCAATGTTATTGTCAATAATTAACAGATTGGGATCTTCTTGTTGTTCTGAATAGTTTTTTTTCTGTAATTTTTTTTGTATTTCTTCGGTATTTATAGAAACTGGTTTTTTTTCGGTTTCTTTTTGGGGCGGTGCTGTAAAGATTTTTTTTATTTCAGAAAACTCTATTCTGTTTTCATATATTGCTATATACAAGTCGTTTGCATGTTTGTATCCAAAATGTTTGCAAATAGAATAAATTGTGTTGTCGCCAAATTTTATTTTTAGATTTTGCAGTTTGCGTGCAAGAATTTCTTTGCCTTGTTCTGCATTTTTATATTTTAAATCGTAGAGGTATTTTTTTATTCGCTGACGTGCTTTTGTTGTTACTACAAACGAAAGCCAGTCTTGTTTTGGCTTTTGTTGTTTTGATGTTATAATCTCTATTTTATCACCATTATGCAAGGTGTGTTTAAGAGGTACAATTTTGCCGTTTACTTTTCCCGCTGTGCAGGCGTTGCCTATATCTGAGTGAACCTCATAGGCAAAATCAAGTACGGTAGCATTGTTTCGGAGTCTGAATA
>JAWOEL010000119.1:0-23249 GCA_046482735.1 Bacteroidales bacterium
ACTGAAAAGGCCGATTGTTTTGAGTAGTTGGGTTGTAGTTGGGTTTAAGTCTTTAAAGCTATGTTATGTCAAATTTGTATGGAGAATTTGATTAGTCTGCTTTCGGTATGTCTATAATAAAGATATTTGGACAGACTAACCGCAAGATCAGAGCTGGCAAGATTAACAGGTGAGAAAGAATTTTATTTGGAGCAAATCAGTATAACTGAAATGTGAAATAAATAGATCGTATAAATTATACTATGTGGGCAAGTTCTATTATTACATATAGTCTATTGATTAAGAATTTGTGGGCCCTATCGTCCTTATTAGACTAAGCTAATAGTTTTTACGTACTAAATTTTCTTACTTTATCGCTAGTTACTAGCAAACAAAGAGATAAAATGAGTAAAAAGATTAAAAGTAATTTCTGGCTGGTTTTCGTCATTCTCACGTTAGTAGGCTGTGACGTGATGGAAGTAAAAGATGAAAAACAGGAGTTAGGTGAAGAAAATGGTTTATCGGTTACCGGGCCCGTATTTGATGTAGTAGAGCTCTATCAGCATGGTCTTGATAAGGCTACAGACATTAATGATGAGGGAGATATAATTGGTGGAACTTATTATTGGAATAGTGACACTGGTGATTTAGTAGATGTAGGTTTTTCAACGAGAGCTATGAATAATAATGGTCAGGTTATTGGTAAAGAACATTATTGGGATTCAGAAAGGGGATTGACCGAGATCGATGCTGGCAAAAAGCATACTAATTATTGTATCTGATCCATTTCCACAATTCTTTATAATTCACCTTCTTACCATACATAAGTATGCCTGTACTAAACTTTTTAATAACATACATTCCGGCTTTATTTTTAACAGCCGTTATTATAAGTTATATTTTTGTTGCTCCGGAAGGTTTTGAACTCAACAAACACATTGCATATCCAATTGGTATAATTTCCAGTATAACATGCGGTATCGCTTTATTAATATATAAAAAGAACATATCTTATTCAAATTAATAAACCGTGTTCAACATAATTTTCAATTATAATTGTACTATTCTATTGCCATAGAAACACAAGGAATTGCATAGAAATCAAATTAATACTGACAACAGTCAAGTTGAAACATGAATTGTTTAATAGTTACAAAACAAAATAAACCGATTTTTTTTATTTGATTTGCTGTACTTTTATCATAATTAACTTAAAAATATACAATATGAATAAAATAACTGTTAAAAATCCAATAGTTGAAATTGATGGCGATGAAATGACTCGCGTTATATGGTCTTTTATAAAAGAAAAGCTTATTTTGCCATATCTGAATCTTGATATAAAATACTACGACCTAAGCATTCAACACAGAGATAAAACTCAGGACAACATTACTGTAGAAGCAGCAGAAGCTATAAAAAAATACAATGTCGGCATAAAATGTGCAACTATTACACCCGATGAAAACCGGATGGAAGAGTTTGACCTTACTGAAATGTGGCGCTCACCAAACGGAACTATACGAAACATTTTGGACGGCACAGTTTTTCGAGAACCTATAGTTATTGAAAATATTCCCCGTCTAATTTCAAACTGGGAAAAACCTATTATTATTGGTCGTCATGCATATGGTGACCAGTACAGAGCTACAGATTTTGTAACCAAAGGAAAAGGTACCTTAACTATAACTTTTACACCAGAAAATGGAGGTGAAAAACAAACATACGAAGTACACAATTTTGAAGGAGATGGTATTGGTATGGCAATGTACAATACCGACAAATCAATTTACGGATTTGCCAGAGCATGTTTCAACATGGCTCTTCAAAAAAAATGGCCTTTATATATGTCAACAAAAAATACCATCCTAAAAAAATACGATGGCAGATTCAAAGATATTTTCGAAGAGGTGTACCAAAACGAGTTCAAATCTGAATTTGAAACACACGGTATTACTTACGAACACAGACTTATTGATGATATGGTAGCAGCTTCGTTAAAATGGAGCGGAGAATTTATTTGGGCATGTAAAAACTATGATGGTGACGTTCAAAGCGACACTCTAGCTCAAGGATTTGGCTCTCTGGGGTTAATGACCTCTACTCTTATTACACCTGATGGCAAAACAATGGAAGCAGAAGCTGCACATGGCACTGTTACCAGACATTATCGTATGCATCAAAAAGGAGAAAAAACCTCAACAAATCCGATTGCATCAATTTTTGCTTGGACACGAGGACTTGCATTTAGAGGAAAACTCGATAAAAATACCGAATTAATAGATTTCTGTACAGCATTAGAAAATGTTTGTATTGAAACTGTTGAATCGGGTATAATGACCAAAGACCTTGCACTTTCTATTCACGGTGCAAAAATGAGAGACTCACACTGGGTAACTACTGAGGATTTTCTTGCAGCTTTAGACAAAGGACTTAAAGAAAAATTTCAATAATTATTATCATCACACATAAAACCGGATTATTTGCACACACAAATAATTCGGTTTTTGTTTATAATATGTTCGTTTCTTTAATCTGAGGATATTCGTATTTACAAGTAAAATCGTACCTTCGTTATAAATATAAGGTATCATAAATATGGAACATCAAGACGGAACATTCAATAGCTACATGCACGAAAAAAAAGGTGTTGACAAACCCCCAACATCTAATTCTGATGCAGTAGCACGATTCAAGAAAAATAAAAAAAACAAATCAGTTCTACATGCCACAGATTACATTAATGGCATATTAGAAGGAAATATATCTATTCTCAGCAAAGCTATAACGATTATAGAAAGCAATTTACCAAAACACTACACACTCGGACAAGAAATTATCAATGCCTGTTTACCATATTCAGGAAAATCTATTCGTATTGGAATTACCGGTGTGCCGGGTGTTGGAAAAAGTACATTTATAGAATCATTTGGTACATTAATAACTCAACGTAAACATAAATTAGCTGTACTCACCATAGATCCGACAAGCGAACGGACAAAAGGCAGCATTTTGGGCGACAAAACCCGTATGGAAGAGCTTTCTACCGACCCTAATGCATACATCCGCCCATCACCTTCTGCCGGCTCTTTAGGTGGTGTTGCCCGTAAAACCCGCGAATCTGTAATTTTATGCGAGGCAGCCGGATATGATGTTATTTTTATTGAAACTGTGGGGGTTGGCCAATCGGAAACAGCGGTACATTCCATGGTAGATTTTTTCTTACTCCTCATGCTCGCAGGTGCCGGTGATGAATTGCAAGGAATTAAACGAGGCATTATGGAAATGGCTGATACAATAGCAATTACGAAAGCTGATTCGCAAAACATTAATCAAGCAAAAATGGCCAGACAAGAGTATCAAACAGCTTTAAGTCTTTTCCCTCCTCACCCATCCGGTGTTAAACAAAAGGTGTTAACCTGTTCTGCTATTGAAAAAACCGGACTCCTTGATGTTTGGAAAACCATTGAAAACTACATATCTACCACTAAAATGTCTGGTTTTTTCGATGCCAAACGAAACGACCAGGCAAAATACTGGATGTATGAAAGCATTAACGAACAACTAAAACAACGTTTTTATACAGACGAAGCTATAAAAAAAGTTGTTCGGGATGTTGAACATGAAGTTGTTGAACAAAAAATAAGTTCATTCATAGCAGCTCAAAAACTTTTAGATATTTACTTTGCTCAATCTCACAAATAAATGTACCATGAATATAGCTTATGCTCAACTAAATTATCACATAGGAAATTTTTCGGCTAATACCACAAAAATAATTTCTGCTATTGAACAAGCGAAACATGAACAAGCAGAACTTATTGTTTTTTCTGAATTATGTATATGTGGATATCCTCCTCTAGACTTACTCGAACAAAAAGATTTTATTGAAAATTGTTTAATACACGCCGAAAAAATAGCAGAACATTGTGATTCTATAGCAGCTATTATTGGCTGTCCTACTATAAACAAAAACGAACGAGGCAAACAATTATTCAATTCAGCCTTGTTCCTTTCTGAAAAAAAAATAACTCAGGTTTTTCATAAAACCTTATTGCCAACCTATGATATTTTTGATGAATATCGCTATTTTGAATCTAACACTGATTTTTCGGTTCTTTCATTTAAAGGACACACATTTGCTATAACTATTTGTGAAGATTTATGGGACAATCAATTATTTGAACAATCTTTTGCGAAAAACAAATTATATAAACAATCGCCTCTTCATAAATTGTCTGACCATTCACCCGAAATGGTTATAAATATAGCAGCATCTCCTTTTTCATATAATCAGGAATACACCCGAACAACTGTTTTACAAGAAAATGCATACAATTTTTCTATTCCTATTCTGTATGTCAATCAAGTTGGTGCAAACACAGAAATAATATTTGATGGTCGTTCGAAACTAATAAATGCCGAAGGAGAAATTGTTCATGAATTATCTGAATTTGAAGAAGATTTTTCAATAATTAACACAGAAACAGACTGTAAGCAAAAAGGAACAGACTTACCTGCATTTAATAAAATTGAAAAAATATACAAAGCACTTATTCTTGGCATTACCGATTTTTTTGCAAAAAATAATTTTAAAACAGCTACTCTCGGTCTTTCCGGTGGTATAGACTCTGCTGTTGTTTTAGCATTAGTTGCCGATGCTATTGGTCCGGAAAATATACGTGTTCTTCTCATGCCTTCCGAATTTTCAAGCCAACATTCGGTTGATGATGCTGTTCAATTAGCACTTAACCTAAATATTCATTATGACATAATCCCTATACACAAAAGCTATTCGAGTATACTATCTACACTTGAACCTGTATTTAAAGACTCGCCTTTTTCGGTAGCCGAAGAAAATATCCAGGCTCGTTTACGGGGGCTGCTCCTTATGGCTATTAGCAACAAATTTGGAAATATTTTATTGAACACTTCAAACAAAAGCGAAGCAGCAGTTGGATACAGCACTATGTACGGCGATATGAACGGGGGGCTGTCAATATTAGGTGATGTATACAAAAAAGATGTATTTGCTTTGGCTCATTTTATAAATAGAAATACCGAAATTATTCCATTTAATTCTATTGCTAAACCTCCTTCTGCTGAACTCCGTCCAGACCAAAAAGATTCTGATTCGCTCCCCAATTACGAAACTCTCGATGCTATTTTGTTTGAATACATAGAAAAGAAATTAGCTCCGGAAGATATTATTGCTCAAGGATATGATAAACAAATTGTTTATGATACTATTACTAAAGTAAACAACAATGAATATAAACGTTTTCAGTTTCCTCCTATTTTAAGAATTTCTTCAAAATCATTTGGCTTTGGTCGCCGTATTCCGCTTGTAGCAAAACATGAATGGTATATCGGTGCAAAAAAAACAGATACTTTTTAATAATAAATTTGGCACATTCAAGGTTTTGTGCGATACAATATAACATGAGAATACAAATCTATTCACAATAAAATTGTGCCACTCATCTCTTCATATTTTTAAAATTCACATTCACTATTTTCTACAGCAAAAAGAGAATAAAAATATGCGAAACCAAAGCACAGCAACCCTATTTTGGATTGCCCGTTCTTTATATGTACTGTAAGACACAAACCAACGATAATACGTTAGTTGAAATTATGTTCTCAAAAGTTACAAATACATCTTCCCACATACTATTAACGTGAGTTCGATATAATTTTTGAGATAAACATATCACAACTCTACCCAATAATGCAAACTACACATGCTAAATAGCATTCTCCCCATTCTCTTCGGTTCGTATACGTATACACTCCTCAAGATTAGTAACAAATATTTTACCATCCCCGACAGAGTTTGTTTGAGCACCATGAATAATAGCATCTACAGTTGACTTAACAAACTCATCATTCACGGCAATTTCTATTTTCACTTTAGGTATCAGAGACGGAGCCATAACCATTCCCCGATAAATTTCAACACGTTTTTGCTGTCCATGCCCGGAAACTCTACTCACGGTTATTCTTTCAATATTAGCATGAAGAAGCTCTTCACGCACCTGATTTAATTGTACCTCTCGTATAATAGCAGTTATTAATTTCATATGTTTATTTTATTACTGATTAATTGTGATAAATATCCCGCAATTTCTGCGAGTTAAAGCTTTATCACTTTAATTCTAATTACAATCATTACAAAATTTGGCAGCATCATAGATGATTATCTCTTAAACTCTATTAATGCACCATTGTATACAATTATTGCGGATTCACCAATCCATATCCACGTTCCCCATGAAAACTATCATCAAGTCCAGCCATTTCATCCTGTTCTGAAGCCCGAATACCAATAGTTTTTTCAATTACAACAAGCAACACTATGGTTACCAGAGCAGCATATAATCCAGCAATAATAACTGCAAAAAATTGCACACCAAATTGTGAAAATATTTCCGAAACCGAATGTTCGCCACGCATGAAGAATACTAAAAACACAGCACCAACAATTCCACCTAAGCCATGAATACCAAACGCATCAAGACTATCATCATATCCTTTCTTATTTTTAAACATAAGACCAATATAACAAATAACCGAAGACAACGTGCCCAACACTACAGCACCAAAAGGTGTAACATCACCGGCAGCAGGAGTAATAGCAACAAGCCCAGCCAAAATACCCGAAGCAAAACCAAGTGCACTCGCTTTTCCCTGATGAGTACCTTCAACAATCATCCACGCCACAGCACCCGCAGCAGCAGCTATTTGCGTCACTGTTAATGCCTGAGCAGTAGCCAATCCACTTTGCACACTTGAACCGGCATTAAAGCCAAACCAACCGACCCATAATAAACCTGCCCCCATCATTGTCATTACCAAATTACTCGGATGCACATTTCCGGGTTTATATCCCCGTCGTTTCCCAAGATATAAGGCTGCAACCAAACCACTCACACCTGCAGAAATATGTACAACGGTTCCTCCCGCAAAATCTATTGCCCCCATTGCATGCAAAAACCCGGATGCAGATGTTTCTGAACCACCAAACCATACCCAATGGCACAAGGGGTTATATACAAAAATACCCCACACTAATATGAAAATCACAAAACCTTTGAAACTTACACGCTCAGCAATTGCTCCCGCCAATATTGCCGGAGTTATAATTGCAAATTTTCCTTGAAACATTGCAAACACATATTCGGGTATACCACTTTCTATTGATTCATCTATGCCTTGCAATAAAAAATAATCGGAATTCCAACCAAACCATCCTCCTAATACAGAATCGCCAAAACTCATAGAATACCCGAAAAACACCCATGACAATGTCATAACACCCATTGCCACAAAACTATGCATCATAGTACCCAATACATTTTTAGAACCAACTAACCCTCCGTAAAACATGGCCAATCCGGGAACCATCAACAACACTAATGTCGTAGATGTCAACATCCATGACGTAATACCGGTATCAATACCATCTTGTGCAAAAACTCCTGTTGACATACACAGAGCACACAGCACCAACAACAATTTAAGTTTAACTTTCATTTTTAATATTTTTTTAATTTATACAAACGATTTAAAAGCAAATATATAAATTTATATTTCAAAATGAAATATGTTTTAAGATTTTTTAATATAAATATCATGTTTTACATACATTTTTACGTAAAACAAACATTACCACCATTAATATAATGGGTATAAACAAACATAACTATATTTATCACAAACACACCTTAAAAATTCAACTTGTTTAATGTACAATTAGCAATAAAGTGCTATTTACGTAAAATATACGTTCAATATGCATCTCAGATATTATAAAAACTACTCACTATATTCGGTTAAAATATACGTATATCATTTTACCGAATAATTATTCATCATACACAAGAATCCTTTCGTGTATACTCATTCAACAAGCAATACACATACATATCATACATAAATCATGTGCTTTATTTTCAGTATCATATTTTAGTGCAAAAACCGAAAATCCTGAAATTCATTTTCGCCTGAAAACAGCCAATTTATGCAAAAAAAATAATACCTTGCGTATATAAAAATACTCACTATGTTAGATTGGAATCAACTTTTATCACATTCACGTTTAGGCATTGATGAATCAAAAGAAAAACCATTAAATGCAGCTCGTTCCGAATTTCAACGAGATTACGATCGTATAATATTTTCTTCGCCATTTCGTCGTTTGCAAAACAAAACACAGGTTTTCCCACTCCCGGGAAGTATTTTTGTACACAACAGACTCACCCATAGTTTAGAAGTAGCTTCGGTCGGCCGTTCGCTTGGTGCACTCATCGCCCAACAATTACCGGAATTTGAACACAACATTTCACAATCAAAATTAGATGGCATTGATTCTATTGTATCGTCTGCCTGCCTTGCTCATGATTTAGGAAATCCACCATTCGGACATTCCGGTGAAAGTGCTATCTCACGATATTTTAAGATTCTGGATACAAATAACATAAAAGATTTAATTCCACCGAACAAATATGAGGATTTAATCAATTTTGAAGGTAATGCCAATGCGTTTCGTCTACTCACACATCAGTTTACAGGCAGACGAAAAGGCGGTTTTGCATTGACCTATGCTACAATAGGAACATTACTTAAATACCCGTGTACATCTACAGATAAAAAAGAAAGCATTTCTCCTTACGAAAAATTTGGTGCATTCCAAACTGAAAAAGAAACTCTACTGCAAGTTGCACAAAAACTGGGATTGCAAAAAATAAACGCCAACAGCACAGCATTCTGCCGTCACCCATTGGCATTTCTCATGGAAGCAGCAGACGATATTTGTTATCAAATAGTAGACATCGAAGACGCTCATCGTCTCGGGATACTTTCCGGCAAAGAAACAAAAGACTTGTTATATGCATTTTTTGATCCACAGCTTGACACATCAGCTCTCAGGGAATTAGAGCAAACAATGCTTGATGTAAGCGACGAAAACGAGCAAATTGTTATTCTTCGTTCACGTACCATCAATAAATTAATAGAAGATTGCGTTGATGTTTTTTGGAACAACTATGCCGGAATTATGAATGGTACATTCTATTCCTCTCTCACAAAAAACGTTACAGGAGCATCAAAACATGCCTTGCACGACATTTCTCAATTGGCTCACACCAAAATATACAAAAGCAAAGAAGTTGTCGAAATTCAAATAGCAGGACATAGAATTTTGGGTGAACTTTTACAAGATTTTATAGACGCAGCCTTACATAACGACTCGCTCTACACCTCACAGCTACTGCACCTACTTCCCTCACAACTGATTAGTGAATCGGATAGTACATTCGAGCAGATAATGTCGGTAGTTGATTTCATTTCGGGCATGACTGACGTATATGCTTTGGAAATGTACCGAAAAATTAAAGGTATTTCGTTTAGTGTAATACGGTAAAAAAAAGCGATTCCTACACATAGAAATCGCTTTTAAATTATATTAACCACTTTTTTTTAAAACATACCGAGAGGTGACGAAGTTTGTTTACCGGTTCTGTTTAAAAAATACGACAGAGATATTTCATTACGTCCCATATTAAACGGACCTTCTTTAAGCATACTTTGTCCAAAGCCATAACTATATCCAAGAGCATACGCATCATATCGCAATCCTAATATAAACGATGCTGTTTTTCCTTCGACACTATACCATGAGCCTATACTTATCTGTAATTTGTCTGAAGCAGATTCCGTATCAGATTTATCTTGCAACTGTGCAGAAGATTCAGATACCGAAACTGCATAATCCAGATATAAACCAACAAAATTGGTACGACTACCACCTTGCCATGAACTCATAAATTGTGGAGACACCGAAATTGCGTGTATTGTTTGTGACTTCAATCCCATTATAAAATTGGTGCGACTATCAAGTTCCGCTTCTGATTGATTCATAAAATTAAACACCGGATCATAAAAATGAAATCCGGAAATACCGGCAAAAAACTGTATACTATCCACAACAGGTTTGGTATGCCAAAAAACACCATATGTAGCATCAATAATAGATGACACATCATTATGTAAAACCTCTCCGGTTTCGTTAAAATCACCAAACCTGCCTGCAATATATTGATCGCCAAAAGTCATTGCTGAATAATCTATTGTTGAATTTCTATATCCGGTTCCCAAAGAAAGAGACAAAGAATTAAAATCATCAAGCAAAAGCGTATAACCGGCAGCAAGACCAACATCATGCGTGGTGAATGCACCGGAACGGTCATAATAATAAAACAGACCGAGATCTAATTTTCCGCGTTCATTCCACATAACAGGAGAATGTGCTGACAATCGGGCTGTTTTATACCCGTCATCTATACCTGCCCACTGACTTGAATATCCTACATTTATCACCATATCTTGACTCACGCCCATAATAGCAGGATTCAATAAAAGAGGTGTACTGTATGGTTGCGAAAAACTTACATCTTGTGCAAATGAAACTCCTGAAAAAATAAGTATCAGAATTATACTATATATGTTATGTATTAATCTCATATCGTAACTATTTTAATCGTGTTTAAATTTTATTGTTTATCGTACTAAATTCACTATACCTTTATCTTCAAATGTATTACCATCGGTATATGTTCCTTTCACATAATACACATAAGCTCCCTGCGGTAATTTTTCACCGGTAGATAAAAGCGTTCCGTCCCATCCAAAATCTTTATCCTGAGAAGAAAATACTTTTTGACCACTTCGGGAAAATATAGTAAGCGAAAAATCAACGGTTTCCTGAGCATATACATAAAATTCGTCATTGCGTCCGTCATTATTCGGGGTGAACGAATTTGGCACCCAAAAATCGGGCGTAATAACTTCTATCGAAACAGTATCCGAATTTTCACAACCATGCATATCCACACCACGCAAAACATAGTCAACCGACTCTTCGGGAGATGCTACAGGATTATAAATTCCTTCATTATTGAGACCATTCCATGGACTCCACTCAAACTGAAGGGCACCCGAGCCATACAATTGTACAGACTCACCTTTTGCTATAGTTATTTCTTTCTTATGATCATGTATATATGCCCGCACGTCAGGTAACTGATGAACAGTTACCGTCACCTCATCATACACAAAATCACAACCTTTATAATTTGTTGCTAAACTATAAACAGTAGATTCTGTAGGAGATACAAATGGATTTGCGATTTTTGTATCAGAGATATGCGTCGCAGGCAACCACGAATAATTTTGTCCCTCAATATATCCGGCACCTATTTGTACCGAATCACCATAACATATTTCCACATCAACACCGGCATTAGCAACTGCAGGTTTCAGCATTGTTACAGATACCGTATCTGTTCCTACACACCCATTTACGTCGGTAACAGTAACAACATAGCTTGTATGATCGGCAACCGGGCATGCTGTTGGATTTGCAGTATTAGGATTATCTAATGTTGTTGACGGATACCAGGAATACAAGGCATCGGGTATTGTTTGTCCTCCTATAGACAAACATCTGTCAGCACAAACAGTATCATCTTGAATAACACTCGGAACAGGTAATTTATCAATTTCTATTGTTTGCGTTATACTACTACTACAATACTCACTTGAAACTTCAAATGTAACCTTCTTGTCTCCGCCTGATGAATATGCAACCTCTGATGGCATTTGTACCTGTGAAGTTTTCGGTTGAGCATCATGCCCGAAATCCCAATTATACGACCAGTTTTTCCCACTCAACATTGGTGACACTGTAGAAGAGAAACTAACAAAATCTCCTGCACAATTTTGCTCATCAGCATTTGAAGTAAATGATATATTTGGTGTTGGATGAATGGTGACATAATCTTCAAACGTATTAGAACATGCACCAACCGAAATTGTTTGCGTTACCAGATATTCTCCTGCTTCTTCAAACACAAAAACAGGCTGTTCATCTACCGAACTGTTAACAGACTGATTGGTTCCAAAATCCCAGGCATACCCATCAGCTGATTCTGTTCCTTGGTTATTAAACTGAACTTCTGAACCATCACAATAAGGTTCTGTTACAGAAAAACCAACTTCCGGAGATTGAGTAACAGCAACAGGATATTCCACCGTATTTGAACACAACGCATCAGAAACAGTTAATGAAACCTGAGCAGTACGTGACACTCCCGCAAACACAACACTATCAATAGAAGATGTGGTATGTATTTGAGGAACAACATCATCACCAAAATCCCAGGCATAGTTCCAATTGCTGGCATCTGCCGGTTCTACAGACGCACTGTACGCTTCTTTTACTCCGGTACACACTGCATTATTACCCGTAATTGTAATATCAGGTATTGGGTGAACTACCACTGTGTGTCGTGATGTATCAGTACAAAGACCTTCCGAAACAGCTAATTCCACCGTATATGTTCCGGGATTATTATATGTAAAAGTCGGATTTTGTCCGGTTGTAGTATTTCCCGATTGCGAAGAACCAAAATCCCACTCATACGAATCCGCCGTTGTACCATGATTATGGAATGTCAACTCAGCACCTTCGCAATTTGGCGATATAACAGAAAAGTCAGCATCCGGTGATTTTTCCACCTCTACGTTTACCACCTCACTATTAGAACAATGTGCATCGGAAACAGATAACGACACCGGCACAGTTCGGGAATTTCCTTCAAACACAACATGTTCTACCTGCTGAGAAGTAGAAGACTGAGGTTTCACATTATTACCAAAATCCCAGTCATATTGCCACGGACCGGCATCTACCGGTGTTACATCAGCAGAAAAAGAATACTCAGCATTGGTACACACAGCAGAAGGTGCTGTTATAGAAATATCAGGTACCGGGTAAATAGTAACCGCTTTTTGTCCTGATTTAAAACAACTACTATTGTCAACATCAACAGTAACCATTCGTATGCCGGGAGAATCATAGGTAATATAAATTGTACCGTCACTATACGATGAATCAACAACACCGGAACCAAAATCCCAGGTAAAGTTTAAATTTCCACCTAAGTCACTAAACATAACCGTTTCTCCTACACAAGCCGAACCGGAAGTTTCAAACGTAAGCTCCTGTTCGCAGGCACACAGTGAGGTTAATTTTATATCTTTTGTATCATATGTCAAGCCCGGATCCGATTGAGGATTCACCGAAGGATTTCCGGAATATATGGTTTGTGAAGGCATTTCATTACACGTTTCTTCCTCTAATGCGAACCCAACTGTTCGTTCATTACACAAAGTATTTCCGCTACTTCCAGTTTTAATAACATAAAAGTCATAATCTCCGCCAACAGAAAAACTGTTAGTTAACGCAAACATAGTTACAGAGTTATCCGGATTGGGGTAAATAAACTTTCCTCTATCAACCTCTTCATCACCAAATATTGCTGCTTTTTCAAGAGTCATATCTTGTGCCAATCTTACAAACAAAATATCCTCTTCTCCGGCAGAGGCAGAATACGATTTATCGGTATACCCGGTAAACACATATCCGTCTGAGACAGTAGCTACATCAGTTATATAAAAATCAGCCGTATTTTCAATACCATATTCATATGCAACAGAATTTTCTCCGTTCGAATCAGTTTTAATAATAACTTTACCATTTGTAGGATTTGACACCGCACTTGCACCAATCACAAAATCACCATTTTTTCCTTGCGTCAACTGAACATTGGTTACACGTGCCTCACCGCCTTGATCAAAAGGGACACCATAAAATTTTTCACCAATCCCTGTTGAATTTAAATTTTCATCAACCTGTTTAATAAACATATATCGGTTATCCTCAGCTGTACCTGCTAAAAATATATTTCCTGCATCATTCACAAACACATCTGTCGTCACAGACGATGAATGCTGTTCCGATAAATTTGCACGAAATTGAAAATCATTATCAAAAGAAACAATATTAGTCCGGGTTCCTCCTACTTGATATACTATTAATATATATCCATTAGCTGTACGTACCAAATCGTACGACCCCATTTCATTAATTTGAATATTCACATAATTCCTGTCTGTAAAAGAGTCACTATTTCTGTTATAATTCAAAATATGAATATAATCTTCATTATTTCTATGCAGAACGACCACATAATTCTCATCAGTTTCCGTAGAATTATTAGCTTCACATGCAGCTATCGGTTGAAAATCCCAATTAGTATTCGAAATATTTTTTGCCCAGGAATAATTTCCTGATTGATCCGTACGCATTAAAAATATTTCTGACGAACTACTAAAACTATTGGAAATTCCATACACCACATACCCGTCTTCTGCTATAGTCGGAGAAACATAGGCTATAGAATCATCGCCGGTTCCCCCAAACGCTCCCTCGGTATTGAGTTGTGCAAACGCAGCTGAACTCAAAACCAAAACACTTACAATTACATTACAAATAAATTTCATATACATTTCCTTTTAAAATTATTTTTTTCTCGTTTTCCAAATTTCATTCCATTATTCTACAAAAATATAATTTTTTTCACAAAAAATCTCCAATATACACATATCATCATAAAAAAGTCTACAATTCAACCCAATCACCATACTCACGAATAAGCTGCACTAATTGTTCGATTGCCTCATCTTCAGGAATACCTTTGTGCATAAGTTCTTGTTTGCGATACAGATTTACTTTTCCTGCTCCGGCACCAATATATCCATAGTCAGCATCAGCCATTTCGCCCGGTCCGTTTACCACACAGCCCATTACGGCAATTTTCAGCCCTTTGAGATGAGCTGTACGGGCTTTTACTTTAGACAATGAATCCTCAATATTAAACAAGGTTCGCCCACAGGAAGGGCACGATATAAACTCTGTTTTGGAAAATCGTGCCCGCGATGCTTGTAAAATTGAAAAAGACAAATCTACTGCTTCGTGCGACGAAAGTTGTTCGCTTTCTATATATAACCCATCCAAAAAACCATCAACACACAATCCGCCGGCAATAATTGATGAACGAATGTGTATAGTTTCTCGTGATTGATAATTCATCTGCAATTCTAAAATAACCGGTGGTTTATATGAAGCTGTTCGAAGTTTTTCATACAATTCATGCACCTGATGAATAACAGCTTTATCAGCTGTTTTAAAGAAGATTATCGCTCCTTTTTGCAATATATGTGCATCAAAACCCGACAGTTCATGTTCATGAATTACAACAACACATTCACCGGCATCATGTAATCGGGAGTATTCAACTACAGAATACACCGGAATCGATTGTGCAGTGTGTGCCGAACACCATTCAGTATCAGAAATAATCCAATCAGCAGAGGTATCAGAATCCCGGCTACACACAATGGGCGGAAATTCACCGCCGACAGAACATATCGGATGAGACAATTTTTTAATGTAAGACACAAAATCCGAAGCCACATTACACATTCGCGGTTGCGGGGAATAATCGGAAAATACCTCATTGCGAAACGTAACAATTTCCCGGCATACCGGTATTTCCTTTTCCGGTGCTTCGGTCAAAGACACACGAATAGTATCGCCAATGCCATCCAATAATAACGTACCAATTCCTACCGCCGATTTTATACGACCGTCCTCATCAGCCCCCGCTTCCGTTACGCCAATATGGAGCGGATACACACAATTTTCCTGTATCATCCGTTGAGCAAGCAAACGATACGCATGAATCATAGTGCGGGTATTACTCGATTTTACGGAACACACAATTGCATCAAAACCGTCTTCTTTAAAAATCTTCACAAACTCCATCATACTTTCTACCATACCTTCCGGTGTGTTTCCATAACGAGCAATAATGCGTTTCGACAAAGAACCATGATTTACCCCAACCCGAATAGCAACATTGTGTTTCGTACACTCAGCAATAAGAGGAAGGAGATTCTCTCGAATTGCCCCTAACTCCCGATTGTACTCCTCATCTGTCCACTCCGTTTTCGAAGAATTGATATAATTCCCCGGATTAATCCGCACCCTTTCTATATACCGGGCAGACACAAGTGCCGCATTAGGATTAAAATGAATATCAGCAATTACCGGTTGAGAATATCCTTTCCGAACTAATTGTTCCTTTATTATTTTCAAAGCCTCCGCTTCGCGAACACCCTGTGCAGTCAGACGAACCATATCTGCCCCCGCATCGAAAATACGCATACACTGAGCAACACTTTCATCTATATTATTTGTATTCGTATTCGTCATTGACTGAGTTGCAACAGGATTGGTACCACCAAGCAAAACACCTCCAACAGATACTGTTGGAACAGAAATACGAGAATACAAAAAAGAATCACAAGGAGTAGTATGAGAATTATCAGTCATATCATTAAAATTTTATACAAATGTACTATCAATTTTGAGATACAATATGTAAGTTTCAGAAAAAAACGTCGTTTAAACGAATATGAAATGGATAACAGACTATTTTTCTGAATTACTGTATTTAACCAATGAGATGTCTCCGTATTTATTACTGGGATTCCTTATTGCCGGTGTTCTACACGTGGTAATACGGAAAGATTTGATACGAAAATATGTCGGGAAAAATAACATAAAATCCGTGATTTACGCTGCATTTCTCGGTATTCCACTTCCGCTGTGCTCTTGCGGTGTAATACCAACCGGCATATCATTCAAAAAAGAAGGAGCATCAAACGGGGCAACTGTTTCGTTTTTAATATCAACCCCACAAACCGGAGTCGATTCTATAATGATAACCTATTCCATGCTCGGGCTTCCTTTTGCCATTATCAGACCAATTGTGGCACTTGTATCGGGAGTATTTGGTGGATTTATCACCTCGAAATTACCACAGACAGAAACACACAATCAAGAAGCAAACACAGACGAAACCTGCACAGACGGATGCTCAACAGAAGAACGTCCTGCCACAAACGGGAAATCAAAAATATACAACATACTCTACTATGGTTTTGTGGAATTTATGGAAGACATTGCCAAATGGCTTGTTATCGGATTACTCTTAGCAGCTTTTCTTTCCGTTATTATTCCCGATAATTTTTTCTCAGCTCATATAGACAATCCGATTGTTGGCATGCTCTTAATTTTAGCTGCCTCTATCCCACTCTATATTTGTGCAACCGGATCGGTACCACTTGCTGCCGTGTTACTCATGAAAGGCATTTCACCCGGAGCAGCCTTAGTATTTTTAATGGCAGGACCCGCAACAAATATTGCAACCCTCACCGTACTCAACAAATCACTCGGCAGAAAAGCAACACTTAGTTATTTATTTTCCATCATTATTTCCGCCCTCGGTTTTGGCTTATTAGTCGATTATACCCTTCCGCGAGAGTGGTTCGAGATTATACATGAATCAGGACACATTCACAACGAAATACTTCCTGCATGGTTACAATGGGGCTCAACAATTATATTAACACTTTTATTACTTAATGCATTATTCAAAAAATATACTATTATGTGGTTTTCCCGAAAAAAAACAATCGATTCAAACCTTACACTCAAGGTAGATGGCATGACCTGCAATCATTGTAAAGCAACAATAGAAAAACATGTTGGGGCAATTAAAGGAGTGCAATC
This sequence comes from Bacteroidales bacterium, assembly GCA_046482735.1. Taxonomy (GTDB): domain Bacteria; phylum Bacteroidota; class Bacteroidia; order Bacteroidales; family UBA1715; genus JAQICB01. The sequence goes on from JAWOEL010000119.1 coordinate 17,522, forward strand.
GGTTGAAGTCATACTCTCATCCAAAGAAGTTCACATTTCCGGCACAAACATTCCTCTCAAAAAAGTTCAGGATACTATTACTGAATTGGGGTATACGGTTGTTTTGTGAATTATCCTCCTTCCCCCGTTCAGGGGTGTAATTTCTACTGCCCTTGCAGGGCGAAATTGAATTTAATACCGTTTTTTACCCCAAGGCGTTGCCATTGGGCTGAATTAGTATAGATCCGCTAAAGCGAGATACAACTTTCAGCCTATTTTGCGTTAAATACATGTTGTACAAAAATAACAACATAACACACACAATATAACGCCACAAAGTGGCAGTATAATATAGCCCAATGGCAACGCCTTGGGATATTGTTTTTTTATGATTGTTAAAACGGTATAAAACGGATATTAATAAAAATTAATGGGAGAAATGAAAAGGCTAACGTTCCGCAGTAAACTAAACCATAACAATTACCTATTACTAGGTAAAGTGTCATGTAACGTAAAAGAAGGTACCCACCTTATTTGTTGTATAATTTGAGGTCTACAACAAAAATCAAATTTCGCTTTAACCTTTACCAATGATGAATCCTTGTTATATTTAACTATTCCAACCTTTAAAAATTTTGGATATGGTACTCCTTCAAAAGGAGCTGGGGGTAAAGTAACTTTCTTAGCCTCACCTTTTCTTCGAATTAACAAGTCTTTATAATATTGACGGTATTGAAGTGCTTTTCTTTGAAACATTGCTCCATAAACAGATTTATACCTGTTTGAATCAACAGCAACATACCAATCAAAATATATATATTTATAATCTATTACTTTAGTGTTGGAATAAATAATAGGTTTAATAGCCGAGATTGCAAGTACAATTACAAAAATTATTAAAAATGCATACAATATCTTTTTTTCCATTATTTTTGATTTTTATTTACATATGTAGTGCTAGCAACTGTCATATTTTAAATGGAATTAATCTTGTATTTTTGCTAGCGGGGTATCTTTCCAATTCCAAAAGCAATATACAATATTTTCTTAAAACAATACTATTGCTTCCTTATGCTTTTTCTTGTTACATTAAGAAACACTAACACCCACCGCCCTACGGGAACCTCCCTCAAAGGAGGAATAGCTCCGTGCAATGTTTCTACTCATTTTTCACATGCTCTCCCTGAGCACAAAGCATATTCCCGGTTGAATAGAGTGAGATATATGATTGTTCGTTATAATTTTTCTGATAAGGGGAATAGCTGCAAAAATGCCATCGGTTAATCTCATTTAATTAGAAGGGAAATACCACCCAAATATTGTAATTATAATGATTAGAATTAATCCGATTGCAATGAAAATATTTTTCGCGATAGTCAAGTTGCCTGAATGGAAAAAGGGCAATAAATAAACTCAAGATTGGAAAAACTAAATAAAAAACTAATTACTGAAAGTTTTAGCTTTTCAAATATGTTTGCAAATAAATAGTTTCCGTGAATATCATTACATCCTGTCCTAACAAATATGGTAAAGGCAATTATATTAAATACGGTCAATCCCATAATTAAATACAAATATCTATTCGGTTTTTTTTAGGAAATTAATTGTCTATTGAATTTATATCTGACATTGTAGTAGTATTTATGGATAAAACAAATTTCTTATTCTGAAGAGAGATGTGGTTCTATACAAAATAGAAATATATATGCTATTATTGCTAAAGTACAAGCAGCAACAAAACGATTTTCGAATGCATATTTACTCCTATTATAATAATATTTATACGGTTTTTTAAACAAAAAGAACCCCCAACGTATAAACGCTCCTATAAGCTCTATAATAAAAATAAAACTCATATAACTATTCTTTTAACATCCAACTATCAGAATCATTAGCACTTTGAAAATTTTCTGCATCATCATAACTATCTGTTGAATATATTGAAAATCTGCAATTTATTTTCTACTTGTTCTAAAATAGTACCTGCCGCTGCCGAGCGGCAAATAACACCATACGATAGATTCGGTGCTACTGTAACTAAAAGTAGACATAGTAGACAGGTATTCTCAGTATATCCTTTTTAATTAATCGTTATTGTTTTACTTCGAGTTGGTGTAGCAGCATTCATTTCAAAATACTCTATTAAAAAAGTACCTTTATCAAAATGTATTTCTAAATCATAGTTATATTCTTCTCTAACAGCACTAAATGTTTGAGAATAATTTACGCTGTCAAATTCTGAAATTAACCAATTTGATTCATTATCTTGATACTGCCATGTTGGTATTGTATTGGTTTGATCAGAATTACTTTCTGACGTAATTTTAATTTTTAAAGAAGGTTGAGTAAGTGAAAGATCAGCAAAAAGACTGAAAGTTGAATCAGAATAGAATGTTGTAGTCGAATCAGATAAAATATTTATTCCATAATCTCCGTGTTTAGGATATGCAAAATACACAAAAAGTGATTGATTAGAAGTAAAGCTTGTTTGAGCTATAAAGTTCGTTATATATTTTCCGAAACTTGAAATATTAGCTTCTGAACCAATTTCATTATATCTTTCTGTTATATTATTTGCTATTGTAATAGTATCAAGCAATCGTGCTTGTGTTACTAATTTTGAGCCGAGCGTATCGCTATTTAACACACCATCTTCTTGTATATCATTACTTATATTTGCTAATAATTCTATTAATTGACTTTCTGAATTATTTCCTTGTAAAATAACTGAAATTGCTAATAAAATTCCATTATCGTCTCCGCTTTCTGAAATATCTAAATTTTCTGATGTTTGAATATCATTTTTTTCAATATTAAAAATTGCCAATACTTCTTTCTGAGCTTGAACTTTTGCATCTTCAAATGTTTTACCACTGTTAATAAGATATTCAACACGAGATTTTTCAAGATGAGTAAGAACGTTGATATTTATATCTGTTTTTTTCGAAATATCACAACAAGCATATAAGCTTATTTGTGAAAAAGATTGCTGTCCCAACACTTCGTTAAAATAAAACCCATCAGCACGTAAATTTACATAATTTGAACTGAGAGAAGCTGCATTTACTTGAAATGTTCCATTATTATCGGTTATTTGTGAATTATATGATTTACCAGTTGGTGTAAAATCAGATTGTAGATCAAACATTGTAACAGAACTACCATTTATAAATGGTCCTTTTTGAACATATCCATTAATTGTTTGATTATTATTATTTTCATCTTTTTTACAGCTTGAGAAAGCAAGTATTATTACTAAAAAAATGATACCTGTCGAAATTGTAGAAACTCTTTTCATAATTGTATGTTTTTTTGTTACTATTTGATTATGTGTGTTATATATTTTTTGTTTGTTAAGTAATAATAATTAAAAAAATAGTTATTAAACCTTGTTACATTTTCTAAATCACAATAAAATCGGCTGTTTGGTCACTATTTCGTTTACCAAATATAGAGAAAAAATCATATATACCAAAACATATGAAAATAAAATATGGGAGACATGCAATTTTTTAAAATAGCACATATTCTTCTCTTTGTCAAACATATTAAATGTGAGATATTAATTAAAAACGCTGTGTTCAAAAAGTTGCAAACAGGTAATTATTTTAAACAAACATTATTTTATTTCAATTGCTTTTCTAATATTTTCTCTAGCATGCGAAACTTTTCAAAAAATCACAAAATCAGCTCACAAAAAAATCGTAACGTGCTTCGATGTTCACATTGCCGAGCGAAAGAATTCGACTCGGCAGCAGGGTCTTTGTTGGAAAATGATTTTCTCTTGTTGTAGTTTCTGACATTGTAGTAGTATTTATGGATAAAACAAATTCTTATTCTGAAGAAAGACATGGTTCTATAAAAAATAGAAATACATATACTAAAATTGCTAAGACACATGAACCAATAAAAATATTTTCAAATCCATATTTTTTATCACAATAATATTTATACGGTTTTTTAAACAAAAAAAACACCCAACGTATAAAAGCTCCCAAATATGCAACAAGATAAAATCCAACAAATTCCATATATGCTTATTCTTTTGTAATTTTCTGCATCATCATAACTATCTGTTGAATAAATTGAAAATCTGCAATTTATTTTCTGCTTGTTCTAAAACAGCCCCACTCCACTGTTGTGCAAAATCCCTTCGCACAACGCTACCGCCCCAACGCTACCGCACGAATCCTTTCGTGTGGTATCTTTTCAATTCCAAAAGCAATATACAACATTATCTTAAAACAATACTATTGCTTCCTTATGCTTTTTCTTGTTACATTAAAAAACACTAACACCCACCGCCCTACGGGCACCTCCCTCAAGGGAGGAATAGCTCCGTGCAAAGTTTCTACTCATTTTTTACCGTACTCGCCCTTATCACAAAGCATATCAATCCCGGTGGGATGGAATGATTATAGAAATATGTGTTATGATAAGTAATAAAAGCTTAGTTAGAGGTGAAATAATTTTCTGTCGAATGCGAAGGATTCAACAACGACCACTCGAAAGGATTCCAGCGGCGAAAGGATTCGTGGAAGCGGCGAAATTGAATTTAATACCGTTACCCCAAGGCGTTGCCGTTGGGCTGAAATATGTTAGGTCCGCGAAAGCGAGATACAACTTTCAGCCTATTTTGCGTTGAATACATGTTGTACAAAAAGTAATAGCATAAAAAAAACACACAATATAACGCCACGGAGTGGCAGTATAATTGAGCCCAATGGCAACGCCTTGGGTAACATATACGCTCCCAATCACACACGCCCTGAAAGGGCAGCATAAAAAAAACTATTCATTATTTAATGATAAAAACTCCTGAATTATATTATTGGCTATTCTAAAATTTGTTGAAATTATTTTTTCTATTATTGGTTTAACCTTTTCAATTACTGAAAGTTGTTTTGCTTTATGAATTACACCAAGTGCACCTGTAATTTTAAATTTCAATTGTAACGCAAGTTTTCTTGCTTTTAAATCATCTAACAACAGCAAAACATCATCAAATTCTTTTGCTAATGCTATAGCACTTGCCTCTCCTAAATCAACTTGTGTTTTAAGTAAATCAAGATACTTTGTATCGGAAACGGCTTGTATTTTAATCCATTCAGGTAATGTCTCACCAAATTCTTCTACAATTTCAGGTGTAGTGATTAATTCACCATATACTTTTTCTAAAAGATGTAATTCATCAATTTTATGAAAAAGAATCAGAACACTCGTGTCAGAAATAACGATTTTAGGCATTTGCTATATCAGAATGAAGATCCGTAATTTTTGAACTAAACACCGAAACATCATATTTTCCTAATATTTCAATAAATGCACGTTTAGAAAGTCCAACCATTTCTGCTGCTTGTCCGGAAGAAAGTTTTGCATCTTCATATAACTTAGCTGCAATTATCATTGAAAAATCATAATCATTCATATCTACACTATCAGGAATGTGAAGTTGTATTGTTCTCATAATTTTTTCTTTTTTCAAATATACTAAATCATTGAATAAATTAACAATTAACACTGTGTTTTTTTTGTTCGCACTATCCCGCTACCGGCAGGAATCCTTTCGTGTGGTATCTTTTCAATTACAAAAAATATTTATCTTTCATCATTCGCTTATCCTTTCCCCAACACCCACCGCCCTACGGGAACCTCCCTCAAAGGAGGAATAGCTCCGTGCAATGTTTCTACTCATTTTTCACATGCTCTCCCTGAGCACAAAGCATATCAATCCCGGTGGGATGGAATG
>JAWOEL010000082.1:0-29073 GCA_046482735.1 Bacteroidales bacterium
ACAACTTTTGTGAATTATTTGTTTTTTTGTCATTCAGATAATTATACCTACAAAAAAATGGTGAGAAATGTAAAAACCCATAGGCTTCTATCATCCAGCCACTCAACTAAGGAAGAATCATAAAATTGTAACATAACTTTCGTAGTTTACCCCAGTGCTACAGAAATTATAACGGGTCAATTTATTTAAGGGATATGTGCTGTGTCCAAATTGAGAACATGTTTGATAAACAATAGTTTCGAATCACATGTTCATTCTCGATGAAAGGTTGTGTAAACGTATATCGTTTTGGAGTAAAATGTTTGCAAAAAACATATACCTATTTGTAGTCCCGCCTGGAATCGAACCAGGATCTATTGTTTAGGAAACAACTATTCTATCCGTTGAACTACGGGACCAAAAAGGAATAATTGCACATACGAACTCTGTTTTTTTTTAGAGGCACACACATATTATTCCTTACTATTGTATTTATCTATAAAGACGCACTTTCTACGTGTACACTTCTATCAACTTTTTTCACCAAACCTTGCAATACTTTTCCCGGTCCTACTTCAGTAAACGAATCGAAACCATCAGCAAGCATGTTTTGAACTGTTTGTGTCCACCGCACCGGAGCTGTTAATTGCGAAATAAGATGTTGCTTTATCTCCTCGGGATTAGTATGAGGCTGTGCATCAACATTTTGATATACCGGACACAACGGTTCCACTATAGTAGTTTCACTAATAGCAGCTTCCAGCTCTACTCGTGCTGGCTCCATAAGCGGAGAATGAAAAGCTCCACCTACCGGCAACACAAGAGCTCGTTTTGCTCCTGCTTCTTTCAACTGCGTACAGGCAAGTTCTATACCTGCTTGCGAACCTGAAATAACTAATTGACCGGGACAATTATAATTTGCCGGCACAACTACATCGTCTATCTTTTCACACACAGATTCTACCACATCATCGGTCACACCAATAATCGCTGCCATAGTTGAAGGTTCTTGCTCACATGCTTTTTGCATAGCCATTGCACGTTTATATACCAATTGCAAACCGTCTTCGAAAGACATAGCACCAGCTGCTACTAATGCCGAAAACTCACCTAAAGAATGACCAGCAACAGCTTCGGGTTGAAACGAATCTCCAAGCACCTGTGCCAATATAACCGAATGTAAAAAAATAGCAGGTTGGGTCACCTTTGTTTGCTTTAACTCTTCATCAGTTCCATCAAACATTACATCAGTAATACGAAATCCCAAAACTTCATTTGCTTTTTCAAACAATTCTTTAGCTACAGATGAAGATTCATATAAATCTTTCCCCATTCCAATAAATTGTGCTCCCTGACCGGGAAATACATACGCTTTTTTCATACTTTATCAAAATTAAATTATATACAAATATATTAATGTAAATCTGAACTTACCAAATGTACGAACTCTTCTCGTGTCTCTTTTTTGGTAAATGCTCCGGTAAATGCGGAGGTGGTAGTGGTCGAATTTTGTTTTTGCACACCTCTCATTTGCATACATAAATGTTGTGCCTCTATTATTACCGCCACTCCTAAGGGGTTCAATGTTTCTTGTATACAATTACGTATATCGACTGTTAATCGTTCCTGAACCTGTAAACGCCGAGCAAAAGCTTCTACTACACGTGCTATTTTACTCAATCCGGTAATATATCCATTTGGTATATATGCAACATGTGCTTTCCCTATAAACGGTAACATATGATGTTCGCATAACGAATATATTTCAATATCTTTAACTATTACCATTTGCTTATATTCTTCCTGAAACATTGCAGAACGAAGTATTTCATCGGGTTTTACTGCATATCCTTGTGTCAAAAACAACATTGCTTTTGCAACTCGTTCGGGTGTTTTTAGGAGTCCTTCTCGCTCCGAATGTTCACCCAATTCTTGTAATACTGATTTATATAATGATGCTAAATTAGTGACTGACTCGTCTTGGTATCTGTCGATTCGAAGATAATTGAAGTCATCTTCCTCTTCTAAACCGCGCGGTAAAAAATCCATACTATTTCATTTTCAACTCTCCTTGCATTATTACAAGTTAAGAACAAAAATATATAAGAAATTTAATATACCCGAATTTTTATAGTATAAAGTATGTTTTTAAATTTTATTCGGTACAAAAAACAGTATATACTCTCTGAATGTATTGAAAAAACATTATTTACCTCAAAAAAAAGGCAAAAAAATATGAGTGCCTGTTACCAAACACTCATATTTATACTTCTGTGTGACCCCGGCAGGATTCAAACCTGCAACCCTCAGAGCCGAAATCTGATATTCTATTCAGTTGAACTACGGAGCCATTTTGTTTTGCAAAAATAATGTTTTTATTGGTATTTACAAACAGAGAATTTTAGTTTTTTTACACAAAACACATTATTCTGTTTCTTTTATATTGAGCATGAATAAAAAACTGTATTTTTGAAAAAATTATAATCGTATTTGTAATCGTAAAACTATATGAAACAAACATACATACTACCGGAAGAAAAAATAAAAGAATTGGTACCTTCAATGGGATATTGCATAGCTTCCGACAGAATTACTGTTGATGGCTGCTCTGTTGGTTTTATGTACCGCGAAACGCGAGAGAGTGACGAAGATAGCGGATGGCGGTTTCTTGCAGGTGACGAAACAGAAGAGTACCTTGCAAATAAAATGAATATTATGATGTTTGACGTAAATTACATTGCAAACATTGACCCGGCAATAATACCCTTTTTAAAACAAAAAACCGGTTCTGAATACGAACGTATAGAAAACAGTAATTCATTCAAACCATATACCGAAAATTCAATATAATTCATATAAACACATCACATAGCAATCATCTTATTACCGTCACATGTATTGTTTTATTTATTCTTTTTATTCATTTGTTTCGCCCAGGTATCACGTAAACTCACCGTTCGATTAAACACCAACTGATTGTCAGAGGAGTCTTTATCAACACAAAAATATCCAGTACGTTCAAACTGACATTTAAACCCCACTTCTGCACCTCGAATAGACGGTTCTATATACGCATGTTGAATTTGTAAAGAATCCGGATTCAAATAATCCACAAAAGATTTATCTTCATCCTCAGCACGTAAAGGATTTTCTACAGAAAACAATCTGTCATACAAACGCACTTCGGAGCGAACCGCATTATCTATCGACACCCAATGTATCGTTCCTTTTACTTTCCGTTTCGATTCTGGAGTACCGCTACCACTTTTAGACTTTGGATCATACGTACAATGTAATTCAACAATATTACCACTATCATCTTTTATAACATCATTACACTGTATTATATATCCATACTTCAATCGCACCTCGCGACCCGGTGCCAGACGGAAAAATTTTCGTGGTGCATCTTCCATAAAATCTGACTGCTCAATATATAATTCACGGGAAAAAGGTATTGCTCGTTTTTCAGAATTCTCATCTTCGGGATTTGAAATACCATATACTGTCTCTGTAGAATCTTCAGGATAATTTGTTAACACAACTTTGAGTGGGTTTAGCACAGCCATAACCCGTGGAGAAATCGCATTAAGATGCTCACGAGCACAATGCTCCAGCAACGCAACATCAATAACATTTTCTCGTTTCGAAACACCCACTTTGGTAGAAAAAGTACGAATTGCTTCCGGCGTATATCCACGGCGTCTTAATCCACAAATTGTAGGCATTCGCGGATCATCCCACGATTGTACATACTGCTCTTCTACCAATTGCAACAATTTTCGTTTACTCATAACCGTGTAGTTAAGATTTAAGCGTGCAAACTCACGTTGCTTAGGCACACGATTCTCTGGCTCTGCAATTTGTTGCAAAAACCATTCATACAATGGTCTATGCACTTCAAATTCAAGAGTACAAAAGGAATGAGTAACCCCCTCTATAAAATCAGATTCACCATGAGCAAAGTCGTACATAGGATAAATACACCAAGCATTTCCCGTTCGATGATGATGTGCATGTCGAATTCTATACATAATCGGATCTCGCATATGCATATTTGGTGAAGACATATCAATTTTGGCCCGCAGCAAACATTCTCCATCTGCAAACTCACCATTGCGCATGCGAGTAAATAAATCAAGATTTTCTTCTACTGTCCGCTCTCTGTAAGGACTTTCTTTGCCGGGCACGGTAGGGGTGCCTCTACTATCTGCTATTTCCTCAACAGACATATTACACACATATGCTTTACCTTTTTGTATCAACAATACAGCCCAATCATACAATTGTTCAAAATATTCAGATGCAAACATCTCTTTATCCCAATCAAAACCAAGCCATCTAACGTCTTCTTTTATTGAATTTACATATTCTATAGTCTCTTTTATAGGATTTGTATCGTCAAAACGCAAATTACAAACTCCACCATATTTTTGAGCCAAACCAAAATTCAAACAAATAGATTTTGCATGCCCTATATGCAAATACCCATTTGGTTCGGGAGGAAACCGAGTAATAATATTCGGATATGTTTTTAAATCCTCTTCTATAATTTGTTCTAAAAAATTTAAAGACTTTTTGGATTCAGTAGAATTTTCTTCCATACTATTTATTATAAATAATGTTTGTGCAAAAATAACATTATCTTATATTTATTTTGCACTTATTTAGTCTATTTACACGTTTTTTCCATAAAAAAACTTATTTTTCGCACAAAAACAATATGGGTATAATAGAAATTGAAGATATGGAATTTTTTGCCTATCACGGTTGTTTCGCTTCAGAACAATTGGTAGGCAACTACTTTAGCGTATACGCACGATTAGAAACAGATTGTTCTACTGCAGCAAACACTGACAATATTGAAGATGCACTAAATTACCAAACTGCCTATGAAATTATAAAAAAAGAAATGATGAAACCCTCAGCTTTGCTGGAAAATGTAAGCATGCGAATATTAGATGCATTATACAATCATTTTTCCACACGCCTACATCATGCAACTATCAAAATAAAAAAAGCAGCACCCCCTATAGGTGGCAAAATAAAATCGGTAAGTGTACAGTTGTCACGCTAAACTCTCTATCCGGTTTTTTACGGCATACAGTATATTTTTAATAGATGGTAACCCTACCTGACTAATCAGTGTTTCTGATATGGGTAAAAAAATAACATCAGACACATCATCTGCAGGACACATTTCCTGAGTCGAAGAAATATCACAAAAATACACCATATCTACTGTATAATATAACAAACCATTATACACATACTCATTAGGAAAAGAAGCGAAATAAGAATATGCGGTAACATCAACATGTAATTCCTCAGCTATTTCACGCTTCAAAGCATGTTCAGCAGTTTCTCCCGGATCGACAAACCCTCCGGGCAAATCATACATTCCCTTGGCTGGTTCAAAAGCCCGCTTAGTCAACAATACCTCATCTGCACTGTTAATTATCACAGCAGCAACTGCAGCAGCTGGATTTACAAAAAACAAAAAACCGCATGAAGCACATTGTATAGATTTAAAAGAATGCTTACAAAGATTTTGAGCACCACAGGATGGGCAATATTGAAAAACATTCTGTGGATGATATTCTGCATTCATAATATTTTATACTAAAAGATTATAATTTGTACCTCAACCAATAAAATAAAAAAACAGCAAAATCATAAACTGAATACATATACTTTTATAAGTATGTGCTATCGACATAAGCATAGCAACATAAAACAGTTCATATACAAAACCTAATTAAAAAACACGAGGTTTTGTCTGTGCCAACAATGACATATCAGCCAGAGCAATAGCCGTAGCAGATTCTATCACAACAGGAATACGCAAAGCAATACATGCATCATGACGCCCTTCAATTTTAAGCCTCTCAACCGACTGAGATTTAAAATTGAATGTATTCTGTTCTTTTCCAATACTAGAGGTTGGTTTTACCGGAACACGAAATACTATATCATTACCATTCGTTATACCCCCATTTATACCCGCGGCATAGTTTGTTTGAGTAGCTCCATCAGCATCAACAATTTCATCATTATGTTCACTTCCTTTCATACCAGCTGCCGCAAAACCACTTCCAAACTCAATACCTTTAGTAGCAGGAACAGCAAAAATCATATGAGAAATAAGAGCCTCCGCCGAATCAAAAAACGGTTCACCAAGAGTAGCCGGCACATGTGCACACACACATTCTATTACCCCGCCAATAGAATCATTTTCTTCAATAGCTTTTTCAACAGCCTCAGCAATATTGTTGGTACCACCTGCTTCAATTAAAGTAGCAGTAACCGATGTGGGTGCAATAATTTTTTTTGCTATAACCCCGGCAGCAACAAGCCCAAGCGTAATACGTCCCGAAAAATGACCACCACCACGAGGATCATTATATTTCCCATATTTTCGTTGCCCGGTAAAATCTGCATGTCCGGGACGAGGCTGATCCCATAAATTTGAATAATCACCGGATTTTGTATTGGTGTTTTCAAAAACTATGGTAATAGGTGCCCCAGTTGTTTTACCATTAAACACCCCGCTTACTATACGAGGTAAATCCGGTTCTATTCGTGGGGTTGTACCCCTGCCACCTGCACGCCTTCGTGCAAAATCTTCAGACAAATCATCTTCAGACAACGATATACCGGCAGGGCAACCATCCACTACCACTCCTATTTGAACACCATGACTCTCACCAAAAAGCGACACACGAAAAACTCTACCAAAACTATTCATTATATTTGCACTATTTAAAATTCAACACAAAAATAACAGGTATTTTTATTTTTTCATATAAAGTTTATTTATTTGTACAAAAAAGAGGTCATTACGAAAAAAGAAATAAAAAAGTTTGTCATTTTATAAAAAAAAATGATTTTTTTACCAAGTTTTTTTATCTTTGAATATTGTATCGAATTTTAACAAAAAATTATATATCATAATGAAAAATTTTTTCATCACTCTAAGTTTTGTTTTTTTATCAATAGTTAGTTATTCACAAGTTGAAGAAACTATAAAAGACAAAATTTCTGATGCCAACTATTTTTACTATAATGAAGAATATGGAAAAGCATTGCCTATTTTTAAAGAAATACTTGAAGACGATCCAAATAATGCCAACATAAATTTTAAAGCAGGAAGATGCTATCAACTTATGCCATTTGAAGCAGGAAGATCTATCAAATATTTAGAAAAAGCCGTACAAGATATAGCAGAAGATGATGATTACGTTGTCGGCTCATACAAAGAACGCAGAGCACCGGTTTCGGCACTGTATCATTTGGCACGGGCATATCATATGAACAGATATTACGAAGAAGCTATTCAGTATTACACCTTATTTCGAGATAGACTATCTGTATCGGACACATACAGCCTGCAAGTTGTAGAACGAGAATTAGAATCATGCAAAACAGCAAAAGAAATAACCGAAACGCCGGTTGGTGTAGAAATATATAATGTAGGTAATATTATAAACACGCCGTATGCAGACTACAACCCCTGCATTACAGCAGACAACAACACATTGTTTTTCACCCGGTTAATACCTAACGAAACACAAGGCGAAATAACTTCATATTCACAAAGAATTTATTATTCAAACAGATTAAGCGAAGAAAAATGGACAGTACCAATTGATATTACAGAAGAAATGGAAACTAACGGAGAATGTGCCGTTGTAAGTGTAAATGCTGATGGTACTATGCTTATTCTTCACAAAAACACCTGGAATGAAGGTGGTATTACCGATTTCACTGGTGGCGTATTATATTATAGTACCAAAGAAAACAGAACAGACCAAAAATGGTCTCCTATCAAAGAATTCAATAAAAACATCAATAGTCGAGGAACTCAAACTCACGCAAGTATATCAGCTGACGGAAAAACTCTGTATTTCACCAGTGACAGACGTGGTGGTTATGGCGGATTAGATATTTACAAAAGTAATTATGATACCGAAAATGAAGAATGGGGACCAGCTATTAACTTAGGAAAAACCATTAATACTAAACACAACGAAGAAACTCCTTTTATTCTGGAAGACAATAAAACACTCTATTTCGCTTCTGAAGGGCATTATAATATGGGGGGATATGATAATTTCTCGAGCAAACGTCTAGACAATGGTGCCTGGACAGAACCAATAAATCTGGGGTATCCTATAAACAGCCCCGGAGATAACACTTTTTTTGCTCCTAATGGAGATGGAACAACAGCTTTCTATGCTCAGGCACGACACGAGGGGTATTTTACTTTTGGCGACATGGACATATACGAACTACTCGTTCCAAGCTACGACGAATATGCTGACGGAATTCCGGTAACAGTAAAAGGTGAAATAACATACAGCGATTTAAAAGATGTAGATGGAAGTGCAAAAATTTTAGTTTTAAAAAATGATAAAGTAATTGAAGATTTCAAACCAAAACCAGACGGCTCATACTCTGTAAAATTATACATGGGTGATTATACATTTCGGTTTTTACGGGATGGATATAAAACAATAGAAAAATATGTGCCTATAAAACGAGAACTTGTAGAAAAAACCATACACGTAAATGCTCATATGGTTCCAAAACTTGATGACACATCAAAATATCATACTATACGAAACATCTATTTTGAAGAACAAACAGACTCATTAAATCGTGAAGCCTTAATTGAGGTAGAAAAAATTAAGCGTGTAGTAATAGAAAACCCAAGTTTATATATTGAAGTACGTGCATATGCAGACACAGCAAAAGACAAAACTCTCGCACAAAAACGAATGAGAAACACTATCAATTATCTTATAAAAAATGGTGTTGAACAATCTCGTTTTATTTCTACAATACAAAGCATTAATAAAATTAAAAAATTTGAAGATATCAAAGGAGAAACATCCGAAAAATCTCTTTCTCGTTTGAATAATCGTGTAGAAATACGCATTCTTAAAACAGACGAATCAGAAAAAATTATAGAAAGTAATGAACCTATTGAAAAAACACTTGAAAAATTCAATCGGTATTCTGTACAAGTTTGCAAAGAGGATTCTTTAGTGCCTGAAACATACTTTTCTAAATTAGATGACACAATATCTATTCAACGTGCATTAGTAAAACCAGAATCTTATATCTATTATTTTGGTGAATACAAATCAAAGGCTGACGCAATAAAAGCTCTGAACACTACCATAGCAAAAGGTTATGAAGAGGCTAAGGTTATTGACTACTTTACATTGAATAAAAACACCGAATTCACAATCACCAATCCGGTACCATACAAAAAAAGATATACAATTCAACTACAGGCACTCGACAAGCAACAAGTGTTAACAAACAATCCTATACTTAAAAGTGCTACAGTATATAAAACATCCGATGGATTTTACCGATATACATATAAAGAATATAATAATTTAAAATCAGCACAGGAAGATTTAATACACGTTATGGAAAACGGCTTTCCTAATGCTTTTATAGTTGAAGTAAATAATTTAACAAAATAAATTATGTCAAAAAGAAAGTTAACATTTGAGCAAGCTATAGAAAAATTAATGTCATATTGCAGCAAAAAAGAGCGAAGTAGATTTGACGTGCAAAAAAAGTTGTATTACTGGGATATTGACTCAGACAAATCAGAAGAAATAATTCAAAAACTTATAGATGAAGGGTTTATAAGCGACGAGAGATTTATTGAAGCTTTCATACGCGGAAAATATTATTATAATAAGTGGGGACGAGTAAAAATTAAATATAATCTGAAATTAAAAGGATTTAAAGAAAATGACATAAACCCTGCTTTAGATGCTTTTTTTACTAATGTAGATTATAAAGCAATGGTTTGTGAGCAACTGCAAAAAAAGAACAAATCACTCAAAGTTGATGACGAATACCAACGCAAAAGTAAGCTAATTCAGTTTGGGCAAAGTCGAGGTTACGAAACCGAACTATCGCTCGAATGTGTTGATACAATTTTTGATTCATAACAATAACATTAAACAATCTTTCACTCATTATAAGATTAACAATACAGACCAATGATTACAGCTGAAAACATAAAAGATTTAGAAAAACGCAAACTTGCGTTAAGGAGGTATCTTTGACATTGATACCAAAAAAATCTCACTCGAAGAAGAACAACTAAAAACACAAGATCCTCATTTTTGGGATAACCCTCAAGAAGCAGAAACACAACTAAAAAAAACACATGCAATTAAAAAATGGATTGATTCGTATGAAGAAATTCATGAATTAATTGATGATGTATCGGTTTTATTTGATTTTCACAAAGATGGTGAAGCATCAGAAGCTGAATTAATCGAACATTTTTCACTCGCTGAAGAAAAAGTTAAAAATTTAGAATTATACAATCTGCTTCAAAACAAAGAAGATGCTCTAGGTGCTATACTCAAAATAAATCCCGGAGCAGGCGGAACAGAAAGTCATGATTGGGCAGCAATGCTTCTGAGAATGTACAAAAGATGGGGCGAACAACAAGGATACAACATACGGGATATTGACATCCAGGAAGGTGACGTAGCCGGCATTAGTGCTGCTACAATAGAATTTGAAGGTGAATATGCATATGGTTATTTAAAAGGAGAAACAGGCGTTCATCGTCTGGTACGTATTTCTCCGTTCGATTCAGGAGCAAGAAGACACACCTCTTTTGCATCTGTTGAAGTAGCTCCTGTAATTGATAACAGTATTGAAATATCACTTAATCCGGCAGATTTAGAATGGGACACCTATCGTTCTGGTGGTGCTGGCGGGCAAAATGTAAATAAAGTAGAAACAGCAGTTCGTTTAAAACATAAACCAACAGGTATTGTTATAGAAAATTCGGAAACACGTTCACAGCTGCAAAACAGAGAAAAAGCTATTACTCTTCTCAAATCACAGTTATATGAACTAGAACTCAGAAAGCAAGCAGAAGAACGAGCAGCAAAAACCGGCACTAAACTTAAAATCGAATGGGGTTCTCAAATTAGAAACTATGTGCTACATCCTTATAAATTGGTAAAAGATGTGCGAACTCAATACGAAACCGGAAATGCTGATGCCGTACTTGAAGGAAACTTACAAAATTTTATTAAAGCTTATCTTATGCTTTTCATAAAACACGAACAATAACATGGAACGTGTATATATTCTGTTTATTCTTATATCAGCTTGTGCTCATGCTTTCTACAATTTTCTTATGCATTCATCAGGCGGTAGCAGATTATTTTTGCTTATTATGTTTTTTATCGCTGCCGGTGCTGCAAACATTTCGTTTCTGTTTTCAAACGCAAGTATTACTATTTCGTTCATACAATTCATTCAAATTTATACAGCATCTGCCTTTTATGTGCTCTATCAGATAGCTGTATCCAAATCATATGAGAAAGGCGAAATATCAAGGCTTTATCCATTAACTGTGCTAAGCCCTATGTTTGTTCCGATATGGGCTGGTTTCTTTTTAAATGAACGTATTGTATTACTTACTATTATCGGCATCATTATTACAGTAATAGGAGCAATAATCATCAAACAAAAACACATTTCGCTCCGACACCTGAAAACATCATTAGCCAAAGAAAACTCTTATCATGGTGCCGGATACGCACTATTAGCTTCCGTATTTTACTCTATAGGATCAGTAATTGACAAATCGAGTATTATGCATTTTTCATTATCACCATATTTATGGATTTTATTATCCTGCATGGCATTCAATATGTTGATTTTCAATCTCATTATTGACAAAAATATATGTTCTCAGATTCGTTCAATACACATACTCCCCGTTATTTCTGCAGGTCTTATTGCCTATATCTCATTCTATACATTTCGGGTAGCTTTGCAACATGTAAATGTAAGCATAGCTGTACCAATTCGAGTATCATCAGTTATTTTTGCAGTTCTTTTAGGATTATTTTTTGGAAAAGAACTAATTTCGCAAAATAAGATTATCGGAATTAGTACAATTATAATCGGAATTTTAATTATTAATAGTAGCATATAGCTTAACATTTTTTAACTATTTTTATGGCTTTTGAAAAAGAGATAGACAAACGACGCACATTTGCAATTATCAGTCACCCCGATGCAGGTAAAACAACATTAACAGAAAAACTTCTGTTATTTGGCGGAGCAATTCACATAGCAGGTGCAGTAAAGTCTAACAAGATAAAAAAAACAGCTACCTCAGACTTTATGGAAATAGAAAAACAACGAGGAATTTCTGTTGCAACATCTGTTATGGGATTTGAATATAAAAACATAAAAATAAACATTCTTGATACCCCCGGACACAAAGATTTTGCTGAAGATACATATCGTACATTAACGGCAGTAGACAGCGTTATCATAGTAATTGACGTAGCAAAAGGGGTTGAAGAACAAACGAAAAAATTAGCAGAAGTATGCCGTATGCGAAATACACCTGTTATTGTGTTTGTAAATAAAATGGATCGCGAGGGTAAAGATGCATTTGAACTACTTGATGAAATTGAATCATTACTCTCTATTTCTGTACGCCCACTTACCTGGCCTATTGGTATGGGAAAGAAATTTCAAGGAGTTTACAATATGTACTCACAAAATATGCGACTGTTTGAACCGGATCAAGAAAAAGTAAAAGATACAATTGCTTTTGACAATATTGACAATCCGGAAATTGAAAACCATATTGGAAGTGAACCAGCAGAAACATTACGAGAAGAAAGTGAATTAGTAGAAACAGTATATCCTGAATTTGATGTTTCAGAATATAAAAAAGCTAAAATTGCACCGGTTTTTTTTGGAAGTGCTTTGTATAATTTTGGTGTACAGGAAATACTCGACACATTTGTAGAGATAGCACCATCACCTCGAAACTCACAAACACACGAGCGCGAAATCACACCATACGAAGATAAATTTAGCGGATTTGTATTTAAAATTCACGCAAATATGGATCCTAACCACCGAGATAGAATTGCATTTGTAAAAATTTGTTCCGGACAATTTAAACGTAACACCAATTACTTACACGTTCGCAACAAAAAACAAATGAAGTTCCCAAACCCGACATTATTTATGGCTGCAAAAAAAGAAATTGTAGACGAAGCATACCCCGGTGATATTATTGGCTTATACGATTCCGGAAACTTTAAAATTGGTGACACATTAACAGAGGGGGAACATCTTCATTTCTCCGGAATTCCGAGTTTTTCGCCCGAAATGTTCCGCTATATTGAAAATGGCGACCCTATGAAATTCAAACAACTGCAAAAAGGAGTCGATCAGCTTATGGATGAGGGAGTTGCTCAGCTGTTTACAAACGAATTTAACGGTCGAAAAATAATTGGTACAGTAGGTGCTCTGCAGTTTGAAGTCATTGAATACAGACTTAAACACGAATATAATGCTACGTGCAAATACGAACCTATTCAATTATATAAAGCATGTTGGTTTACTTCTGAAAATGAAACTCAATTGGCAGATTTCAAAAAAAGAAAATATCAAAGTTTGGCTAAAGACAAATTTGGCAGAGATGTTTTTCTTGCCGAAAGTTCATTTGCATTAGATATGGCACAACAAAATTTTCCTGATATTAGTTTTCATTTTACGTCAGAATTCTAAAATAGCTATCTTTGTAATAATAAATTTTTTAAAAAATGGAATCAGAAAAATATCAAAATACTCATCATCATATAGATTCTGATGAAGAAGTTTATTTTATAGAAACAGAAAAAAAGGTAATTCGCGATCGGCCCATAAAAAGTGTGATGAAGGCAATAACATGGAGAATTATCGCTTCTGCAACAACCTTTGCTCTTGCTGTATTTTTTTTCGATGAAGATCCTGACGCTATTGAAAAAGCATCTTATGTCGCCATTTTTGAATCATTAATAAAAATTATACTTTACTTTCTTCACGAACGTGCATGGGCATTGCTTCGCTGGGGACGCATGTTGGTTGTTCTACGACGAAACAGTCCGTTTTCTAAAAACTTTTTCAATAAATTATTTTTTGTAAAAAACAAATAACATAATGGCATCTCAAGAATTCAAATTTGAAATAACTCCCAAAAAATCACTTTTAGCTTTTAATTTTAAAGAACTTTGGAAATATCGCGATTTACTATTTTTATTTGTTCGGAGAGATTTTATTGCTATGTATAAACAAACCATTTTGGGACCTCTATGGTTTTTTATTCAACCAATTATATCTTCATTTGTATTTTACATTATCTTCAACAAAGTAGCCAATATACCTACTGATGGCATGCCGCCGTATTTATTTTATTTAGCCGGGCTCACAGCTTGGAACTACTTCTCCACTTGCCTCAACAGCACCTCAAACATTTTTGTTACAAATGCAAGTATGTTTGGCAAAGTATATTTCCCCCGACTCATAACCCCTTTATCTATTGTCATTTCAAATCTCATAAAATTTAGTATGCAATTTGTTGTGTTCATGTTATTTTACGCATATTTTTTGTATCGTGGTGCAGACATTAGTGTTACAATATATGCGTTATTGTTTCCGATACTTTTACTTCTAATGGCAGGCTTGGGGCTGGGATTAGGTTTAATAATATCAGCATTAACAACAAAATACAGAGATCTTACATTTTTGGTCGGATTTGGTGTGCAACTTTTTATGTACGCAACTCCTGTAATTTATCCGCTTTCTGAAATTCCCGAAGAATATCACAAATACGTAATGCTCAATCCTATGACAGGAGTGGTAGAAACCTTTCGATTAGCATTTTTGGGTGCCGGTAATATGAACTGGACTGCTTTATGGTACAGTATTGTTGTTATGGTTGTTTTACTCTTTTTGGGTATTATAATTTTTAATCGCACAGAAAAAAACTTTATGGATACCGTATAAAATTATATCAAAGTTGGTTAATGTATATGAAACACTATACCAATACATTTCGTGCTATAATTTCAAAACCTTACAACAAGATACTAAGACAAATGTGTACATAGTATCAGTACCCGAAATGTAAAAAACCACAGGCAGATACTAATTATCTTCCGCAAACCATTCTGCCCAAGATGTTGGTGTTTCGTATAACCGCAAACTCAGCAACTCTGTTTCTTTTGGTAATTTAGAAAGAATAATACCTGCAAAATGATATACTAAATTTTCACACGTTGGTTGAAACGGTACAACAATATATTTTCCATCATCCTGAGTTTGTCTAATTTTTTCATCTATATCATGATCCTGGTTGAGGACTAATGCATGATCGAATTTATCAACAATATCAGGTTTTATAATTTTCTTGAGCTCACCAAAATCCATTACCATACCTTTTTTGGGAGACGTCTTATCTGTATTTACATAGCCTCTTAAACATACTTGCAGTTTATAGGTATGTCCGTGAATATTTTTGCATAAACCATCGTATTCATATAAAGCATGTGCCATATCAAACACAAATTCTTTGGTAATTCTTATTTTTTTCATAATTTTAATTCTAAATTATATACTAGTACTGTACGAATTATTTATATAATTCCTTACGTTAAACAAAAGTAATTGTATACTTTTGAATAGTAATAGTATTATGTATAAAATTGTAATAATAGAATCAGCACATAATTAACAGATTGCTACCATTCATTATACAATCATACTAGTATTATAGCAAGATAAGACATAAAAAAATACTAAATAAACATAAACATATGAAAACTCTCTCTATAATAATTGGCAGTTTATTACTCATTTTTTCGTGTAGTAATTCAAAATCTCAAAAAAATAATTCTGAAGAAAAAACACCAAAATATATATTTCTGTTTATTGGTGACGGCATGGGACTTGTGCAAGCACAAGCTACAGACACATATTTACGAACAACAGCACAAGACAGTCTCACACTCATGTATTTACCCGGGAAAGGCTATATGACTACACATTCAGCCAACTCACCAATTACCGGTTCTGCAGCCTCAGGAACAGCAATTTCTTCCGGCTCAAAAACAAATAATGGTATGCTCGGCATGTCACCCCAAAATGATACTCTCCATAATTTAATGGAAACGGCACACCAACATGGATTCAAAACAGGAATAGTGACATCTGTATCATTGGATCATGCAACTCCGGGTGCTTTTTATGCTCATACAAACAGTCGCCACAATTATCATGAGATTGGCACTCAACTTGCTCAATCAAATATTGATTTTTGTGCAGGTGGTGGATTTCTTGAACCCAAACAAAACAATGCAAACATATACGAAATAGCCAAAAATAATGGCTATACATTAATTAATTCATATAATACCATATCAACAATAAACTCTGATTCACGATACATGCTGTACGACACACTTACTGCATTTCCATATGCTATAAACAAACAACACAATAATTTCACACTACAAAACACGACACAAACTGCTATAGATTATTTATATACAAAAAACGAAAACCATGGTTTTGTGTTGATGGTCGAAGGCGGAAAAATAGACTGGGCATGTCACCAAAATGATGCAGCAACAACCATACACGAAGTTATTGATTTTAATAATGCCGTAAAAGAAGCTATTTCATTTTACAATGAGCATCCCAACGAAACACTTATAATAGTTACAGCAGACCACGAAACAGGTGGAATGACACTCGGTAATGCTGTATATCCATACGAACTTCATGCAAACTATCTATCTCAACAACATATATCTTATGATATGCTGGAAGACACATTACAAAAAATATGGAAAAAAAATCCAGACATACGTTTTAGCAAGTTATACAAAATCATTAACCAATTTTACTCACTAGATGGCAAACAGGGAATTTCCATGACAAAAGACGACATACAAAGTTTACAGGATGCATACAACTTTGTTATTAATAAAACCACACACATAACACAAAAAGAGGCTTTAGAACGGTATAATTGCTCACATATTTCAGCTAAACCCGAGGACAAAATTAAAGCTATTAGCATTACTATAAACAGAATAATTGCAGAGAAATCTGGTATTGGCTGGACAACCTATGCACATACAGCATCTCAAGTGCCTGTATACTCTCTGGGTGCGGGCAACAAACCTTTTACTGATTTAATTGATAATACTGATATTGCACAAATTATATCTCAACACATTACACAGCAACAAAAATAAGTGTTAGTATATGTTCATAAGTATTAATTACACACATTCCGAATTCAGGAAACATTAAGATTCGTGAAGCTAGTTACATATGAAAAAAATTCTGTTTTTTTTTACAGCAACATATCCATTTGGAACCGGTGAAACTTTTATAGAAAACGAGATAACATATCTGGCACAATCATTTGATTCAATAATTATTGTTTCAAACAATACTACAGACACAAAAACACGCAAAATTCCAGACAATGTAAAATTAGAGCGATTAAACTATGAGCTATCTTTAATCCAAAAAATTTATTCTCTAAAGAACATATTTCATCCTCTTTTTTGGAAAGAAATTAGTATAATTCGAAAAAAATATGCTCTGCCCCTTTCGAAACTAATTTTAACAACAGCCCTGCAAACTTTACAAAAGGCAATATCATGGCACACTCACATAGCATCAATTATACAAAAACACACTTCACCAGAAGATTCTGTATACCTCTATTCATATTGGAACAATGACACAGCTGTAGCTCTCAGTCATTTTTACAATACACACACCAAAAAAATACACACCTGCATAAGCCGTGCTCACGGCTGGGATGTATATTTCGAGGTAAACAAAGCACAATACTTGCCATACCGACAATATATACTCGAAAAAAGCAATGGTGTATATTTTATAGCAAAAAAAGGAGCATGCTACTACGAAAAATTATTTCCAGAATACCTTTACAAAATACACGTATCTCATTTAGGCGTTAAACCACAAAACACACAAAAAAACAAAGATTTTTCACATATACGTATTGTCTCATGTTCCAATATTATACCGGTAAAAAGGGTAGATCTTATAGCTCAAACACTCGAGAAAATTTCCCCTACAATTTCTATTGAATGGATACATTTTGGTACAGGCAATGAATTAGATAAAGTTCAAGCATATTGCAACACACATTTAGATGACAAAGCACACATCAGCTATTTTTTTGCCGGCAGAAAAAGTAATACAGACATAATACAATACTACAAAACCAACTACATTGATTTATTTATAAACCTCAGTTCATCAGAAGGAATACCCGTATCAATAATGGAAGCTCAAAGTTTTGGCATTCCATGCATTGCAACAAATGTAGGAGGAACCGGTGAATTAATAACACACACACGCAATGGCATACTAATTCCTGCACACACATCATCACATAATATAGCACAGGCAATAGAATCATATATAGCACTACCCGAATACGAGCAAAAAGAATACAGAAAAGCAGCCCATAGCAAAATACATACCCAATTTAATGCAGAAAAAAATTATATTCAATTTATCAGACATACACTATTAGAGGCATAAAAAAACCCTGAGCTCACGTATGTATGCTCAGGGTTTAGATTTTTGCTTACCAATTAACACAAAATATGCTTAAAAATAATTCTTCATTCTATCAAAAAAACCGGATTTTCCTTCTTTTGGTTGAAAATTATCGGACTGCTTTAAAGATTCCAACATTTTTTTCTCCTCTTTTGAAACAGTTTTGGGCACAAACACTTGTATGTGCACAAGGAAATCACCACGACCATACCCATTTACATCAGGAATACCTTTACCACGTAAACGAAGAATTTTACCCGGTTGAGTACCACTATCAATTTTAATTTTCACCTTTCCCTCAATAGTAGGCACTTCAACCGTTTCTCCCAAGACCGCATTAGGAAAACTAATAGGTAATTCATATAAAATATCATTACCATCACGTTCCAAATGAGGATGACTTTCCTCTTTAATCACAACAATTAAATCACCAGGCACACCACCTCTGCGAGCAGCATTACCCTTGCCGGACACATTTAATTGCATACCCTCAACTACTCCAGGGGGTATTTTTACCGACACGGTTTCTTCACCATCTACAACACCCTCTCCATAACAAGAAGTACATTTTTTACTTATCACAGTACCCTCACCACCACACGTAGGGCACGGTGATTGTTGCTGCATTTGACCAAGTATAGTATTAGTAACCCGTGTTACATGACCAGTACCATGACACGTAGAACACGTATCAACACCACTTCCGGGTTCTGCACCAGAACTATCACAAGTAGAACAAGCAACTTTCTTTTTAATTTTCATTTTTTTCTCAACCCCATTCACAATATCCTGAAGACTGAGAGTAACTTTTACACGAATATTTGAACCTTTACGAACGGAACGACGGCCACCACCTCTACCAGATGAACCGCCAAAACCACCACTAAAGCCACCGAAGCCACCAAAACCTTCAAATATATCACCAAAATGTGAAAATATATCATCCATGCTCGAAAAGCCACCAAAGCCACTACCACCGGCAGCACCTTCAAATCCGGCATGCCCGAATTGATCATAGCGTTGTCTTTTCTCATCATTACTAAGAACCTCATACGCCTCAGCAGCTTCCCTGAATTTTGTTTCAGCTTCCTTATCATTAGGATTTTTATCCGGGTGATATTTTATCGCAAGTTTTCGATATGCCTTTTTCAACTCGGGTTTAGTAGCGTTTTTAGACACACCCAAAACTTCATAATAATCTCTTTTTTCAGCCATAATCTTAATTTATTCTCCAACAACAACTTTTGCAAAACGAATTACCTTATCATGCATCATATACCCCTTTTCGATTACGTCTACAACTTTTCCTTTTAAATCTTCCGAAGGAGCAGGTATTTTGGTAATAGCTTCATGTTTATCAGTATCAAACTCTTCTTCTTTTGCAGCAATTTCCTGAATACCATTTTGTTTCAAAAAACTTTTAAACTTATTTGCGATCAAATCAACACCTTCTTTCAGTGCATGTATATCTTCAGTTGATGTAACCGCATCCATCGCTCTATCAAAATCATCAACTACAGGAAGCATATTAATAAAAATAGTTTCTCCGCCATTTTTTATTAAATCCGACTTTTCCTTCAATGTTCGACGTCTATAATTATCAAATTCAGCAGCAAGACGTACATATTTATCTTTATATATATCTCGCTCTTTTTCCAATATTTCTTCAGGAGTCAACTCTTCCTCAGTTACTTTTTGTTCCTCAGCTGATTTCTCTTCATTTTGTTCATCTGCATTTTCAACAATAGGCTCATCCTCTGCTTGCTGTTCTTCTTGTGCTTTTTCATCAATCACGTCAGCACTTTCTTTCTCTTGAGATTGCACGTTATTCTCTTCCTTTTTTGATTTTTTTGAATCCTTTTTTGATTTTGCCATACGTCATTTTTTTTGAGTGAACTATTCAAAATGCTTGCCAATAGATTTTTTTGCCAAAGTGTCAGTATTCATTCACACAACACTATAAATAATCCATTATACAAATTAATCAATAATGTGATCATCTTCAGTTTTTATGTCATCCAAACTTGTTGAATACACATTCATAGCACGCCAACTCATGCCAACATTAGAGAAACCACCATCATTAAATAAATTTTGCATGGTTACTTTTTTAGTTAAATCAGAAAACATTACAACGCAGTAATTCGCACAATCTTCTGCAGATGCATTACCTAAAGGTGACATACGTTCAGAAAAATCAAGTAAATCTGTCAAGCCTTTTATACCTTGTCCGGCAGTTGTTAATGTAGGAGATTGTGAAATAGTATTTATGCGAATTTTTTTATCCCGACCATATATATATCCAAAGCTACGTGCTATAGATTCCAACATAGACTTCGCATCAGCCATTTCGTTATATCCATAAAACGTACGTTGTGCCGCTATATAAGTTAAAGCTATTACCGAACCCCACTCAGATATAGCATCATATTTACGAGCCGACTGTAATAGTTTATGAAATGAAATAGCAGAAATATCCATTGTTTTCATCATATAATCATAGTTCAAGTCATCATATGGTCGTTTTTTTCGTACATTCAATGACATACCAATTGAGTGAAGCACAAAATCAACTTGTGCACCAAAAAACTCCATCGATTCTTTTAAAAGATTTTCTAAATCTTCAACATTCGTTGCATCAGCAGGAATAATTTTCGCATTTATTTTTTGTGCTAACTTATCAACATCCCCCATGCGAAGAGCCATTGGCGTATTCGTTAACACAATTTCAGCACCTTCTTCATGTGCCTTTTCTGCAACTTTCCAAGCTATTGAAGCATCATTTAATGCTCCAAAAATAATTCCTTTTTTTCCTTTTAGTAAATTATAAGCCATAATATATATTTATTATTATAAAATTCGTAATAACACTTTTGCATTATCTACAGCAGCTTGTGTTATATTTTTTCCACTAATCATTTTTGCTATTTCAGTAATTCTTTCATCCTGCGAAAGTAATATAATATTTGTAAATGTACTATCAGATGTTTCTTTTTTAAACACTCTAAATTGCTTTAAGGCTTTTGCAGCTATTTGTGGCACATGAGTTATCGCTATTACCTGCATATTTTGCGACATGTGTGCCATTACATCGCCCATTTTATCGGCTATTTCGCCGGACACACCGGTATCTATTTCATCAAATATTATTGTTTGAACATATCCTCGCTCTGCTAAAATTGTTTTGAGGCACAACATAATACGTGAAATTTCACCACCGGATGCTACGTTTCCTAACCATTGTAATGGAACATTTTTATTGGCAGAAAACATCATTTGTATAGTATCCACACCCGTGCGAGACAATGTTTTTGATGGTTCTATATCTATAACAAACCGAACAGAGGGCATACCCAATGATTGTAAAAAAGAACACACATACGGTTCAATTTTTTTAGCTGCTTTTTTTCGTCGCTGTGTTAATTGCTGTGCCTTTTCTAAGGCAATAGCATACGTTTTTTCAACCGTCTGTTGTATAGAGTTTTCTTCAATTTCACTTGCATCTACAGACGACACATATTCAGTTAATTTTTGTTGTTCCTGCAATAACTCATCAATTGTCGAACAATTGAATTTTTGTTGTAACGAATAAATAAGATTTAATCTATCCTGAATTGATTCGAAATAAAGCGGATCAAAATCTATCGTATTATTATACCGTTCCATTTCATAAACAAGATCGGACAATTCAATAGAAACCTGAGACATACGACTGGCAAAACCAGCAAATTCATCAGACACAGAATCATGTTTATGTAAATTGTGTTCAATCTTTTGTATGTGCGATAATATATCTACATCTTCGTGTTGAAACAGATACAAAGTTTCATTTAAAGTAGCTTTTATGTCTTCGCCATGTTCTAAAAACTGCAATTCTTGTTCGAGTTTTTCCTGCTCACCTTTTTCTAATTTGGCCTGTTCAAGTTCGCGTAACCGAAATGAAAAATAATCATAATCCTGCTGAGCTTTATTGCGAAATTCCAAAAATTGCTGATATTTTTTTTCAGCTTCCCTCCATTCCTCAAACGTCTTTTCATAGTCAGCCAACAATGGAATATTTTCAGCATACGCATCTATTACCGATAATTGAAAGTGCGATTCTTTAACAAATAAATTATGATGCTGAGAATGAATATCTAACAAAGCATCACCTATGTGCTTTAATATTGCGAGCTGCACAGGTGTATCATTTACAAAAGCCCGTGTCTTGCCATATGGTAACACCTCACGACGAATAATAATATGCGTATCAAAATCTAAATCATGAACACGAAAAAAATCGCGAAGTTTTGTTGAATCAACAACAAATTCAGCTTCAACAACACTTTTAGATTCTTTATTTTTAAGAACAGACGTATCTGCACGCTTACCCATCAATAAAGACAAAGCACCAAGAATAATAGATTTTCCGGCACCTGTTTCTCCGGTTATTGCCGAAAAACCATGTTCAAAAGTTATATCTAACTTTTCTATTATAGCATAATTTGATATTCGTAAAGTTTGTAACATAAAACAACTACTCTTGCATTATTGCATCATATTCACTTGAATTTTTAGGATTCAGTTTTTTTAATAGATCTACTGCCAATTTTTTTTCATCTGGCATAGCTTCTGAAAATATATTAATTAACTCATCATCTTTAGCATAAAAAAACACTGTTAACAAAAATGCACCGGGTCGAACTCTTTGAATCTGCTCCAACTCTTGTAATGCTTCTAATATTTTTTCGCGACCTTTTTTTGGTTCGTCAGCCATAACATCAAGCCCCTGTCTATGATATAAATACATGGCATTTCTATATCCTGCATAGGTAGAATTGAGTATATTTTCAACTAACCAATATTTATTTTTTTTATCAGTACTTGGTCCCCACTCATTGTCGGAATGTGATGAAGAATACGAAGCTATTTGCTGACATTGCTGAAAATAATCTGTACCCCCTTTTGGTGCAAACGAATCAGCATCTATTCCTAAAATTAAATACGCATAATAACCTAAATTAGATGCTAAATTAGATACAAAAGAATTTTTTGAAAATTCTATAGTTTGATTTTCGTCATATTCAATTGTAATATCTTCCTCCACATGATTAAACATAGGAGTACTATACGTAGAATTAAAAACCGGTCGACTAGACTGAATTTGCAGGTTCACCACAAAATTTTTGTTTGACATTTGTTTTTTAACTCTAAAATTCATGCGTACCTCTATTTTTCCGACCTCCTCAAAGTCTTTTTCTGTCCAAACCGTTGAATTCATAAACTCTTGAATATTCTGACGCATTTCGGTAAACAATTCTTTATCTGCATTACCAATATCAGAATACGTAACATTTACTCTACAACGAAGTTCCTGTGCATATGTACTTAAAGTAGATAACGAAATAATCACAACACAGAACAATACAAGTTTTTTCATATGCTCATTATTTAAAATACTGTGCTAATTTATTAATAATATCATTAGCAACCTCATTTTTTGACTTCAATTCAAACCTCTCCACCAAACCATGTGCATCAATAAAAGTAACTTTATTAGAATCACCTGCAAATCCAGCTCCTGAGTCCTGTAAAGAATTTAATACTATAAAATCAAAATTTTTACGTGCTAATTTTTTACGTGCATATTCCAACTCATTATGAGTTTCCAGAGCAAACCCAACCAAAATCTGATGTGATTGTTTGCAAATTCCCAAATTCCGGGCAATATCAGGGGTAGGTTTTAAAGTAAGAGTAATATGTTTCGACTTTTCTTTTATTTTCCTATCTGCCTGCTCAACAGGGGTGTAATCAGCTACAGCAGCACTTAAAATAGCAGCATCACATTCGGGAAAATAATCCATACACACAGCATGCATATCTTGTGCAGAACGAACATTAATACGAGTAATTGCGGGATGAGACACTGATAGTGAAACAGGACCGGAAACTAAAATAACTTCGGCACCAGCACGAGCTAAGGAATTTGCTATTGCATAGCCCATTTTTCCGGAAGAATAATTACCTATATAGCGAACAGGATCAATATTTTCATAGGTTGGTCCTGCTGTTACTAAAACCTTTTTTTTTTAACCTCTGAATAAGTATGAAAAAAAGATACAACATCAGTTTTTATATCTTCAGGATTTTTCATGCGTCCTTTACCATCAAGACCACTTGCCAACTCGCCACTCTCTGGTTCAATAACCCGAACACCAAGAGATGATAATGCAGCGATGTTATTTTGTGTTGTCGGATGCTGATACATATCAACATCCATTGCTGGAGCAATAGCAACCGGACATCGAACAGAAAGATACGTAGTTAACAACAAATTATCTGCTATACCATATGCCATTTTTGCTATGGTATTAGCTGTAGCAGGAGCTATCAGAAATAAATCAGCCCAAAGTCCTAAATCAACATGACTGTTCCACTCCCCATCATCGTGCGAAAAAAATTCTGAAAGCACCGTATGTTTACTCAAGGTTGCAAGGGTTACAGGTGTTATAAATTCTTTAGCATACGGAGTCATTACAATTTTTACATCAGCCCCCTCAGCTATTAAATATCGTGTAAGTAATGCTGATTTATATGCAGCTATACTACCCGTAATTCCGAGAATAATATGTTTTCCTTGCAACGTCATAAGCCACTGTAATTATTCAACTATCTCTTCAGATGGTCTTCTAAAGTATATATTATCATCCATAAACTCTTGCAATGCAATTAACGAAGGATTTGGTAAACGTTCATAAAATTTAGAAATTTCTATTTGTTCTCTATTCTCAAACATTTCCTCCAAGTTATCTGAATATGATGCAAACTCTTCCAACTTAGCATCCAGTTCACGTTTTAACTCCACTGCAATTTGATCTGCACGTTTCGAAACAATAGCAATTGTTTCATATATATTACCTGTACCTTTTTCTAAATCTACTAAATCTCTTGTAATAGTAGAATTTGGAGCTTTTGTTTTTTTATAATCCATAATTTTATGTTTATGTTAATAACTACAATGTTCGATCAATTTTTGAAAACATTCGTTCCGCCTCTTTAACCCACTCTCCTTGTGGAAATTCATCTATATATTTTTCATATTCGTTTATCGCATCCTTGGTTCGTTCTTCTTTTTTCTCTTCTACACTGTTTTTAGCTAATAAAAAAGCTGAACGAAATGTCATATACATTATCTCCTCTCTATACTTAGTATCCGGATATTCCATTAAACAATTATCCAAAACAACGACAGCTGCTTTATAATCCTCTATCTGATAATACAATTTCGCAATTTCATATGCTTTTGTCTCAAGTTTTTCACGTAATTCAGATATATATTTATTTGCAGACTGTATATATTCACCTTGAGGATATTTATTTATATAGAGTTGAAAATTATCTATCGCCTTATGTGTATATGTTTGATCTAAAGAGGGTTTTGGTGAATTATAATAATAACATAACGCCATAAAATAATGAGCCGTTTCGGTATACTCACTTTCGGGAAAGGTTATAATAAACTGATTAAAATAATATGCTGCC
Organism: Bacteroidales bacterium; assembly: GCA_046482735.1. GTDB lineage: Bacteria > Bacteroidota > Bacteroidia > Bacteroidales > UBA1715 > JAQICB01. Next base: position 25,966 of record JAWOEL010000082.1, read on the forward strand.
ATTAAATAGTCTCCCTCTTCATAATAACATCGGGCTACATAATAATTCACTTTTTCGCCCTTTTCTGTTATTCTGTAAACAGGCAATAATTTCTCGAAAAGCGAATAGGCTTTATAATACTCTTCGGCATCATAATATTCCATCGCTTTTGTATACATATTTTCATAATCACTTGATTTCAAAAGCTTTTGATACTCACTCTGACATGAAATCAATAAAATAATCAGACCTATATAACTTATTTTTTTTAACATACACACTATTTGAGCTTGCAAAGATATTATTTTATACTGAATTAAAAATGAAAAGATTTTGATTTTATTGCCTGTAAACAAAAATTAATTTTGTTTATACACATTCATCGCGTCTAAAAGATGCAAATCATTGGTATATAAATTTCGAATATTCTTTGATACCACATTATACATATAATGTTGATTATCGTGTGATGATTGAGTTGAAGTATACAAAACATAATCTTTCATCCCTGACTTTTCGAGAGAATCTACTATTGACGGCACAATATCACTTGAGACATACAACAAAGCATCTAATTTATGTTGAACAAACAAATGTACCGTTTGTTCTTCATGTTGCACATGCAAAAAAGTAACACTATCTAAATAAGGCAATTGTCTTTCCTGATTATCAGTTTTAAAAAAACGTTGATTTTTCTTCAAAGATATAGTATTATCAAACGAAACATTTTGACACACAAAGGGTCCTGCACCAACAAGCATATCAGCCCCATATTCGTCCACGCCTTCATATGGAATAATAGACGCGGCCGGTCGTGCTAAATTATACAAAAAAATTGAAGCCGGTGTTTCTAATTCCAGCTGTATTGTATAATCGTTTATAATCGTTATTCCGGGGATTTCTGCGGTGGGATTCTCTTCATAATTCAAATAATATTCTTTTGCTCCTTTAATACGAGAAACAATTGCAAAATTTTCATTGTGTTTTTGTGGCGTTGCCAAATATCTCAATGTATACTGCACATCATACGCAGTAATCCCACGTCCTTTTCCAAAAGAAAAACAAGGACTATCATGAAATACGGCAGTGCTATCTAAATAAAACACATATTTTTTTCCGGTATTATCTACATCCCATGTACGTGCTATACCGGGATTTATCGTTAAATTAGAGGGGTTATACCGTACCAACCCCATATGAAATTGATGTACAATATTGGCACTCACTTCATCTTCAATAGCCGGAGGAAATAACGTATTCGGTTTTGAAGGTATTTCTACTATCAAATTGCCTCCACAGATATCACAATTCTCTTCGGGTGATTGAGAAGTACACGACCATATGCCAATTATAATAAAAAAGTAAACAAATAATTTTATGTTCATAAAAAGTATATTAAAAAAACATAAGAAATTATACATAAGAAAATAATTTCCGTAACTGCACACGTTGTTTCTGAGAATATTTTCCATGTTCTATTTTTTGTACAAACAAAATAGAATCAATATTTTTGATTCTCCGTATGATATATTCACTCATATCATCAGCATATTCATGAAAATTACACTGCAGAAAAAAAGAAATAGTATCTAAAAAAGGAACTATTTTTTTATTATTATACACCGCATTAACAACCATTTCGTACCGTGTTTTAGTTTGTTCATCATAATAAGAATATATAGGAAAGACCTCTTCACTTCCATCAGAAAACACTGTTTTCCCTTGTTCTTGTACCGATAAATCAATTCCTAATTCTGTTCGCAACAGATTACAAAATCCAAACTCATCCGCACGTGACGCAACTGCCAACACACATGGCTGACTACCTGATGATGAATATGATAATGTATGTTTTGTAACTTTCACTCTTTGAAATCCTTTAAAAAAAACAATAAACTCAACCAAAACTCATCTCGCGTTGCAGACTCCCACCATAAGGTTTTGGCCCCGTGTAAACCATCAGAACTTTGTGGACGAAACACCACCTTATTTGACGAAGTAACTCCGGACAACAATTGTGAAACATAAAAATACTCACTTCGCGGACAGCCGACAAAAATAGGTTTATCCAAACCTCTTAATGTATTTTCAACATTCAACTGTGCTCCAAAAAATTCTCCGGGACTAAATGCTATTACTGCCTCAACATCTTCACGTTCCTGAGCCAAAACCAACGCTAAAGATGCAGAATAAGAACTCCCTAACAAAAAAATCCGAGCACTATCCTGAAGTGTGTGCACATACTGTATAGCAGCTACCATATCACGTTTGGCATCTAACATACTCACATCATAACTCCCTTGCCGAGCACGCATGGCTGTTTCATTATTTATAAAATTAACCTCATTACCGTACCGTAAATCAACAGCTAAACAATTAAAACCCAATTTAATAAGCCTTGTTGCAATTTGTTTAAATTCACCACGACTATATTCTGCCTGATGGAACAACAACAAATACCTTTGCGATTCTATATCTGTTTCATACAAATCAGCAGTAACAGTTAATCCATCCGAAGCCCGAAACGTAACAAGCTTCTGAGAAAATAAAGAGTCCTGTGCACATACCAGAAACACAAACAGAAGAATATATATATTTTTTTTCACCATCATTATAAAAAAAAAGCCACTGAAATTAAGCAGTGACTCTTAAAATACAAATACTCAATATATTTTAATCGACCAAAACAATCGTTTTATTCTCGGCACTTTCTATAACTCCACCATCTATTTCAAAAGTATGACTTTTATTATCTTCATCAACCAACGTAATAATACCTTTTTCTAATATAGACACAATAGGAGCATGATTATGCAACATTTCAAAAGAGCCTTTAGCCCCAGGTACTTTAACCCGTTGCACATTTCCCGAAAACAATTGTTCTGTAGGTGTAATAATATCTATATACATACACTATTATTTTTTAGATGAAGCCAATATTTTTTCTCCTTTTTCAATAGCCTCTTCAATTGTTCCCACAAGATTAAATGCAGCTTCAGGATATTTATCGACCTCACCATCAATAATCATATTAAAGGCTTTAATCGTATCTTCAATAGAAACTAATTTACCCTCCAATCCGGTAAACTGAGTAGCAACATGAAACGGTTGCGATAAAAACCGTTGTAC
>JAWOEL010000105.1:0-9402 GCA_046482735.1 Bacteroidales bacterium
GTCTGTGTTATGATAGTAGGAGCAGCCCCTTGTCCGTGTGAAACTGAGGATTCAACACCATCATATCTTGTTGGTGAATATGTTTTGTAAGTATCTTCACTATACATTAAGCCATACCCGTCAGTATGATAGGTTCCGTAATCAAAAACAAATTGATCACCTGTTGATTTTGGTACTATTACAGCAAACACTCCATACCCATTGTTTGGTGTTGGTTCAAAATAGAGATGTTCTCCGTCATCATCATCAAGTATTGTAAAAATATTAGAATCATCATAACTAACAATCGGGTTGAAATTTAAATTGTTAGTTGTTGAAATTTTTAGTGAGGGTTGTTTTGTTGTATCGTCTTGATGCATTTTGAATCCATATTGTTTTGCTAAATCAAACCATCTATCGATTTTTCTTTCTTGATTGCCTTGTCCGTATCCTATAATACTTGCATTAAGCCATAATTTACGAGCGATGGAAACTTCATTCCCTGTTCTTAAAAACTCTTCGCATTGAGTGCCTTCTCCTTCTCCTTCGCCACACCAGGTTGAACCATTATCAACGATATTACCAAAATAAAATTCTCCTAACGTAGTAGCATCGCAAGTAGGGCAGTTTCCATTAATAATAAAATCTTCAATAACGACAAGTGTTCCCCCTTCATTTATAAAATCTGTTGCATTACTTACATATTCGAAATTAATTGATTGAATATTACCGCTATTAGTATATTCAGATCCTTCCCCAATTGTTATTTTTCCAAATACAATTATATTTCCGGTAGAATTATTGTTTAAAATTGTTTTTGTTAAATTTAAATCACGGTCAACGGTAATAATTCCATCATTATTTAAAATTGGCTTTTCAAGACTTGCAAAATTTCCTTTTATGAGTAAAGATGCACCAATTTCATTGTTCAAAGTTAAAACAGCGGCTTCAATGCCACCAACCTCAATAGATCCTTCATTTGTAATTGTGTAGTCGTTATTTCCTGTAGTGATTTGACCTGCAATTTCTAAACTACCCCCTGACTTAATTGTTAAAGGCCCTCCACTTGTGCTTGTAACTTCAAAATCTCCTCCTACATGTATTGTTCCTCCATCTGTAATAGTAATCGGGTCAAGATTGTCATCATTAATAGTAATATTACTTGTAAGATTTAATGTTCCTGTAACGGTGAGTGATTGAAAATCAGAAGAGCTAATGGAGGTTCCCGTTACTGTTCTACTGTCTGGTATAATTACATCATCTCCATTTTCTGGTAAAGTCCCGGAATCCCAAGTTGTTCCGTCTGCCCAATTACCATCTGAAGTCGCTGTTATTGTAGCTGCTTGTGAAATAAATGAAAATAATACTAATACAATAAGAGCAAAAATATGTTGCTTATATATTTCTCGTGTTTGCATGCGTTGTTTGGTTTAAATTGTTAAGGCAAATATAGAATTATTAATTCTTATTGCAAAAAGAAATATAAAAAATAACAATGTTCACTCATTATTTTTTTAAGACAAAATGTATCTTGTTGAAAACAAGTGTTTTGTTTGTTTTTTATCGGTTATTCCCATTCAATTGTTGCCGGTGGTTTTGAGCTTATATCGTACACTACTCTGTTAACCCCTTGTACTTTATTGATGATTTTATTTGACATTTTTGCCAGAAAATCATAGGGGAGGTGTACCCAGTCGGCGGTCATACCATCGGTAGAGCTTACTGCCCTGAGTGCAACGACGTTTTCGTATGTTCGTTCGTCGCCCATTACACCAACGGATTGAACCGGCAATAACATAACACCTGCTTGCCATACTGAATCGTATAAGCCGTGTTCTTCGAGTCCGCTAATAAATATATGGTCGACTTCTTGTAAAATAGCTACTTTTTCGCGGGTTACTTCTCCTATAATGCGAATTGCAAGTCCGGGGCCGGGAAATGGATGTCTGCCTAAAATATTATCGGGTATTTCTAATGCTTTACCAACTCGGCGAACTTCATCTTTAAATAATAATCGCAGTGGTTCTATAATTTTTAGTTTCATAAAATCGGGCAATCCGCCAACATTATGATGCGATTTTATGGTTGCACTTGGGCCGTTTACTGATATAGATTCTATTACATCTGGATAAATGGTTCCTTGTGCAAGCCATGATATGCCGGTGAGCTTGTGTGCTTCCTGATCGAAAATTTCGATAAAGGTGTTGCCGATTATTTTTCGTTTTTTTTCGGGGTCGGATACGCCTTCGAGTTTGTCTAAGAATTGATCTTTTGCGTTAACTCCTATTACATTAAGTCCCAAATATTTGTATTGTTCCAATACGTTTTCGAATTCGTGTTTTCGTAAAACGCCATTGTCTACAAATATGCATACTAAGTTTGTTCCTATTGCTCTGTGTAATAACATTGCGGCAACACTTGAATCAACACCTCCCGATAAGCCCAGTACTACTTTTTCGTCTCCAACTTGTTTTTGAATATCTGTAATTGTGCTTTCTATAAACGAATCGGGTGTCCAGGTTTGTGCACATGCACAAATAGATACGACAAAATTAGATAATAGTTGTTGTCCGTCTGATGTGTGATATACTTCGGGGTGAAATTGTATGCCATATGTTTTTTGTCCTTGTATATGATATGCTGCAACTGCAACGTCGTAGGTGCTGGCAATTATTTCAAAATTAACGGGTAATTGTGAAATAGTGTCTCCGTGCGACATCCAAACTTGTGAGTTGAGTGGTATATCTAAAAACAATGGACTTTCTGATTCTATTGATTTAATGTTTGCTCTTCCGTATTCCCGGGTGTTAGATGGGGTAATGTCTCCTCCATGCTCTTTTGCTAATAGTTGTGCTCCGTAGCATACTCCTAAAATTGGTGCTTTGCCTAGTATTTGAGAAAGGTCTGGTTTGGGAGAATCCGGGTCGTTAACGGAAAAGGGACTTCCGGATAAAATTATTCCTTTTGTTTTTGTTGTTACTTCGGGAATCGAATGAAATGGTACAATTTCGCAGTATACATTTAATTCGCGAACTCTTCTGGCTATTAGTTGTGTGTATTGTGAACCGAAGTCTATTATGAGTATTTTTTCCATTGTTTGTATTGTTTTATCAAAAATAATGTTTTATTGTTTGTCTTTGCGTGGTTTTATATAAAAATAATTAACAATTTATTGATATTTTTTATGTTGATATCCATATAATTTCTGATTTGGGTTGGTCGTTTGAGAGTGTGATGTATCGAAATCCTATATTTGTATGTTCTATATTAAAGTGTGAACTTTGTGTGTCTATCTGATAAAATATGGATGGGCATATGTGTATTGAAAGGTTTTGGGATGTAATACTTTTTCCGGTATGATAATGACCACAATAAACATTTATGGTATACGGATGAGCATACAGTATTTTGTGTAGTTCTGCTGTGTGTTGTAATGGGTATTTAGTATCCATATATTCAACATTACTTTTTATTGGTGGATGATGCATGAATATTATGACATTTTGTAGTGTTTGTAATGTTTGTTTTAGCCACAGAAGTTGCTGTTTGTCGATGTATCCTTGCGATGTGTCTAAAAATATGAATGAATGATTGTTTTTTGTGAGTGAATAATAGAGTTTCTTATCCGGAATGGCGTATGTGAATGTGTTGTATAATAATTTTTTATCATCATGATTTCCTGCTATAATACAGGTTTTTGCTGATATGTTTTTGAGATACGAATATATGTATGAATATATAGATTCACTGCCGGTAGAATATGCTAAATCTCCTGTTATTACAATCATATCATATGTATATGCTGCAATATGGGAGAGGAGTGTGTTGAAATTTTCACGTATAGATATATTGTGTGTAAATTCATGTTCTTCCGGTATGTGCAGGTCTGATATTTGAATGATGTTCATACTTACAATTCGGCTAATTCTTTTTGTACAAAGGTTACTAATTCTTCTATATATTTTTTATCAAATGAAAATTTTATTCCTGCTGCTTTATATATTTCGGGAATTGGTTTTGTGTATCCCAGTTTTAGGAATTTTTCATAATTCTTGAGTGTTTGTTCGGGGTTGCTTTTGTAATTTTTCCATATTGCTATTGCCCCCAATTGTGCTATACCATATTCAATATAGTAAAATGGTACTTCGTAAATATGAAGTTGTCGTTGCCACGAGCTTTTTTGTATGTGTTTGTGTTCTGACCAATCAACCATACCGGTGTCATATTGAGAAAGTATTTTCAGCCATGTGTTTTCGCGTTCTGCAATAGTATGTTCCGGATGTTCATATAACCAGTGTTGAAATGAATCTACTATGACTACCCACGACAATATTGTAAGAGTACTTTCGAGTTGTGAACGTTTGGCTCTTTTGAGATCTTGAGTGTCTTTGAAAAAGTGATGCCAGTGTTCCATAGAAATAAGTTCCATACTCATAGAGGCAAGTTCTGCAACTTCTGATGGCATACTTTTAAATTCAATTAGTGGCAATTCGGCAGTAAGGCATGAGTGAATCGCATGTCCGCTTTCGTGAAGTAATGTTTCCACATCGGACAATGTGCCGGTTGCATTCATAAAAATGAACGGAATGTTGCTTTCGTAAAGGGGATAGTTAAATCCGCCCGGTGCTTTTCCTATTCGCGATTCCAAATCCATATATCCTTCGTCGACCATAGTTTGAATAAATGAAGCATATAAGGGGCTAATTTCTTGTAGGCATGCAAGAGATTTTTTAGTTAAATCTTCTGCTGAATCACATGGTTTAAGTGCGGGTAATAAATCCGGGTCAACATCCATATCCCATGGTTTGAGTGTGGGAAGATTTAATGATTTTTTTCTGTTTTGATGGATTTCTTTAAGTACCGGTGGTATAGTTTGTTGAATAGAAGAGTGAAATGTAAAACAGTCTTCTTGTGTATAGTCAAATCTTCCGAGTTCTTTAAATTTATAATCTCTGAAATTTTCAAAATCTGCCTGAACTGCTATTGTATGTCTTTTTTGTATTAGTTTAGTCAGTAATGTGTTCAATGCGTCTTCGTCTTCCAGTCTTCTGTTGTGGATTGTTGTAAAGACTTTTTTTCTGAATGCTCTGTCTGTGTCTTTAAGAAAAACTCCTGCTTGTTGAAGAGTATATTCTGTATCGTTAATGTGTACCGACATTTTTGAGGCAATAGAACCGTATTCTTGTTCCATTTTTTGCAATTGTGATTGAATAGGAACATTCTCTTGTCTGAATATGCTATAGCGTGTTTTTAAATCGCGAATGAGAATATAGTATGTTTCTTTGTTAATTAATTCTCTGTTGATTAATTCAAGTGCCTTATTGTCTAATTTGTTTGAATATTCAGATACTTTTGGTTCTATATGTTCAATAAAATAATTGAACGTTTCTGAGTATTCAGTATTTTGTGTGTCGCAGTTCATTCGAATATACAGCCAAGCCATTTCTTCTTCTAACACAGCCTCTAATTCCGAGCGGTTTGTGAGCCATTGTTCAGCTTCTGTGTGTGTGTGTGTTGGTGAGTTGAGCAATATGTCAAAAAAAGGGTGTATGTCATCCCATTTTTGTATGCTTAAATCTGTGGGAATAAAAGAACGTTTTTGTTTTGCTTGTTTGTATAAATGTGGCATAATGAAATGAGTTTTTTTATTTTTCAGGTATTTTTTCAGATGAATCTTCAGATGTTTCGGTATTGCTCGATTCTTCTGTTTTAGTTTCCTCTTTTTCTTGCGACTCTTCTTCTGCAATTAGTTCAGGAAGTATATTGGTTTCAATTAATATATTATACCATGAAATAACTTTTTTCATATCAGAAATATAAACTCTTTCTTTATCATATTCTGGTAATATATCTTCAAAGTAATCTTTTATTTCGTTTGCAGAATCTTTATGACTTACCGATGTTTTTTTCTTGTTTTCTATGGAAAATATTTCCTTAAATACTTCATACAAAGGTTTTTCTTCATCTTCGGTGTAAATTGCAATATCATCTAATGCACTTACTTTAGTTGTTTGATATACTGGTACCCGTTTTTTCGTTTGCACATTTTCTACAATAATGTTTTTTTGCGATTGAGCAACAAGTTTAAACAGACCAGATTGTCCGGAGATAGATAAAATGTCTTTAAGCATAGATAATTAATTTTTGAAGTTATTAAATATTTCGTTGTTTTTTTATTTGTTCGTAGGCTTTGTTTACTTTTTGAAATTTTTCGGTTGCTGATTTTTGTACCTCTTCTCCTAAGTTGCTTACTTTGTCAGGATGAAATTTAAGTGCCATTTTTTTGTATGCTTTTTTTACATCTTCGTCGCTGGCATCTTCAGATATTTCGAGAATTTTGTAGGCACTTTCAATGTCTGATTTGAATGTTGCCAATATAGAATTCATGTCGGTATGCGAAATGCCGAGTAACGAACTTATCTGATGAATAGTACTTTGTTCTGATGAGTGTAGGCTTCCGTCTGTAACTGCGAGTTTAAATAAAAAATGGAGTAATTCGAGTCGTGCTGCGTATGGCATATTGAACTTTATTTGTTGACATACTTCAACAAGAGGAATATCTTTTTTGAGCACATCTCTAAGCATTATAATAAGCTCAGACGCAGTTTGTTCGCCGTAAGCCTGTACCAAATATCGCTTTACAAAATCCAATTCAGAGCGAGATACTTTTCCGTCCGATTTCATAACGGCTGCTATAAGTGTAAGTAAACTTATAGCAAAGTCGGTTGATGTTGGTCTTTGACCGTATGGTCGTCCGGAATTTACGTGTACTTTTGTATTGTCAAACATTGAACCGATTGCAAAGCCAAATAATGCACCTATCGGACCTCCAAATACAAATCCGGCAGCTGCACCTATAAATTTGCCTAATTTAGCCATGAATATTATTTTTAATAGTTGCGTATATTGAATTTATTTGTGGAATAATTAATTGGGTGTTGTCATTGTATATAATAAATCCTGCTTTGTGCATGCACTCATTATCCGATGCTTGAGCAGAAATACGTTGACTTATTTTTTCCGGAGAAAGATTGTCTCGTTTCGCAACACGCTGTATTCGTATTGTTTCGGGACAATATACATAAATCGTTTCATCAAACAGTGTGTATGAATCACGAGCAAACATGAGTGCATTCTCTTGTAGTACAAAAGGAGCTGTTTGTTGCGATACCCAATGTGTATAGTTTGTTCTAACTTTTTTATGTATGTATTTTTCAAGTTCTACACGTATTTCTGGATTGCTGAAAATTTGTGAGGCTATGTACTCTTTCTGTAATTGTCCGTTTTTGTATGCCTTAGATCCAACTATTTCTTGTATGTGTGAAATAGTTTTTGTGTCTGAATTCATAATATGTTTTGCTTCGGTATCTGCATTGTATACCGGTATATCTAAATTTTTAAAAACATTCGATACACTTGTCTTGCCACTACCTATGCCTCCGCTTAAACCTACTTCTATCATTCTTCCAATTTTAAATATTGTAATTCTGATGGTTGAACAGATAATATTGTAATTTGTTCCGGAACGTTTTTCAAAGCTACAGGAATAGTTTTTTCTTGTTGTGTTTGTCTTGAGTATTTGGCAATTGCATGAATAGAGGTGTCTATGCTCTCAGAATATTGTGATGAGAAAACTGAGTAGGATACAATAATTTGTGATTCGGAAGCATCCCTGATATTTTTAAGGAAATCACCGGAATTCAGTATTTTAAATAAGAGTTTATCGCCTTCTTCACCATATTTGCCCATGAGGGTGGATAGTTTTTCCATGGCAGGTGTTTCAATGGGCAGATAGCAATAGTTTTCAAAAACAGAACGGATTGTATTAAAAATATAATTGCGTTTTATCATTTCTGTGGGCGTGAAATCCCTTGTTCCTTTTGGAATGGATGGTTTCTGTGTCATAAGCTTGATTATTTGTGTTCAAATCTAATAAATATTGATAATATGACTGCGTTTCTGTTTAATAAACATTTATAGAATTTATAAAAATTTACGGGTATGGTCTATGTTGTAAACAACCGGCACAGGGACGCACGGACGGTGTTGTGATTAAAGCACAGACAGTGAATCGGGGAACGTAGGGACGCTCGGATGCAGGTCTCTGTGTTCCTTTACAGATAGATACAAATTAATCTTCAAAGAAGCTTTTTTTCCTGATAAATGGTTCATATCCCATCTCTCTGAGGTTTTTCATTGCCGAACGGGCCTCACTTTTGCTTTCAAAGCTGCCGACATAATACCTGTAATAACCGTCATCGCCGATATGTTCTTTACCCCTATCAGGTCATCAAAATAATCAATAGAACGCCTGTTTTCCAGGGCAAACACCTGAATTGTAAATTCGCCATCGGCTCTGTCTTTCATGGTTTCATACTCTTCCTCTTCCTCTTCTGTGACTACTACATCAGAATCAATGGATTTAATGATCAACTTGTCATAGCTGCCTTCTTTCAGAACATTAAACTCTGCCCTTCTGTTCAGTCGTCGTCCTTGTGGGTAGTCTTCTCCATGGCGCACATTGGGAGCAATGGGATCTGTTTCCCCGTATTTTTTTGTAATCAGGCTCGATGGGCTAACCCCTTTGGCCACAAGGTAATCTTTTACAGCTTTTGCCCGTCTGTAAGACAGCAGATAATTATATTCATTGCTGCCAATATGGTCGGTATGTCCTGCTATTTCAATTACAGCATCTGTATTGTCTAACATATATCCAGCCAGGCGATCCAGGTTTTCGTGATATTTTGGTTTAATTTTATATTTATCGAAATCAAACAAAATGTTTTCCACCACAACTTCACCGCGGTCAATTTCACCTTTGGCTCCAAGGTCAACGTCAAGGAAAAGCTCTTCCCCTTCGGTAATATCAAGGCCATATACAATTTCTACATAAGATGGAATTTCCCCCTGGGCTACAATATCCTCTTCATCCACGCCGGCTTCAATCAATGCTTGTTTTACCACTTCAAAGCGTTCCGGGCTAAGTGGATGACTGGGGGGATAATTGATCGTGACAGCCATTGATGCTTGGGTGGTATCAACCAATTCTGACATTTTATTGACAACTTTATTTCCTGATGGTGTGATGTCCACTTCGCTGGGTTCAAAAAGAATCCGGTCATGATAAGCATAAAGTTGTATTATGACAGGATCAAGTTCAATTGGTCTGTAGTCTTCCAGAAACTGATCGGCATCTTCTTCTTTCGGTTTAATGCTTTTATTGACCATCTGGCGGCCCATAGCATTGTAAATAATATCATACTCGGTTCCGGGACGCAGGGTGAGTACATACTCTCCTGTGAATTTGTTGGGTCTGTAAACACCTGAGATGGCATTGGTGTTTTTATCCCTGACTACAATTACAACATCTTCGGGCACTTCATCTTCAGAATCTTTAACAGTTCCTTCATAAATGGCAAGGTT
>JAWOEL010000034.1:0-4713 GCA_046482735.1 Bacteroidales bacterium
ATAACCAATACTAGAAATGAAATACTTTCTGGGCAAGATGAAAATACAGCTCAGCAGTTTGATAAATTTGATATTCTAGTAGAAACTTTATGAGAAGTTATACTGGATTATATTCAACTAAAAGAGTTCGTCAAAAACACACACAAATAAAATCTATATACAATACCTATCAAAACAGAGGTTTACCACCCGGACCTATTTGCACACCAAGCAAAGTTGGTATACAATCTGTATTAGAATATGAAAAACACGAATACTATTATTTTTGTGCAAAACCGGATTATTCCGGACTCCATGCTTTTTCTAAAAACTTTTCCGAACATATATATAAAGCTCGCATTTACCGAAGGTGGTTAACTAAAGAAGGGTATTAACACAGTACATGTTTCATTACCCAATTATATCTTATCACTTTTTTTTATCTGTTATAATAACGTGAGTTCGATATAATTTTTGAGTTCAGAACGCTTAGAAATAGTGAGATTCGATTAAAAATAATGAGTATTATCGGGATAAATCGAATTATTTTTAAGAAGAAGATTGCTGTTTATAAGCGTTTCATTGATTGCTTTGTGTAAAATATTGAATATTTGCGTTAAATCTCTTCATCTTATCCCGATAAGATTCATCGATTTGCCTTAATCTTCAACATTTTACATCAACCTGAACTTGAAAAATTACGTCGAATTCACGTTACTAATGAGGAAGATATTTATATCAAATATATGTTTTATGTGGCTATAAGTGAAAAAAATATTTTTTAGAGAGCATAAAAAAAGGCTTTCAATAAAATTGAAAGCCTTTGTAGCGAGAGGCGGGCTTGAACCGCCGACCTCAGGATTATGAATCCTGCGCTCTAACCAGCTGAGCTACCTCGCCATGATTTTGAGATTGCAAAAATAGAATAATTTTTTTCAAATGCAATTACATTTGAAAAAAATATTTTTTAATGCATGATTTTTATGGGGCATATTACAAAAATTACTCTTATTTTTGAATATAATACATTGAATTTACATTACATTTGTTAAAAATTAAGAAACTGATAATTTATGAGTTTAGTAAGTACACTTTTTAAAATATTTGGCGGTAGTAAGTCAGATCGTGATATCCAAGATATTTATCCTATTGTTGAAAAAATAAAATCTTATGAACAGCATTTACAAAATATGTCTCATGCTGAATTACGTGCTGATTCTGCAAGGTTAAAAAAAATAATTTCTGATTCTGTTGCCGATACAAAGCAATATATAGCTGAACTGAAAAAACGTTTGGATAGCGAAGAGAATATTGAGGTTAATGAACGTGAGAAACTATATGATGAAATTGATAAACTTGAAAATGAAATAGAACAAACAATAGATAAGACGCTCAATGATATTTTACCCGAAGCTTTTGCTATTGTAAAAGAAACTGCTCGTCGTTTTAAGGAGAATGTCGAAATAGAACTTAATGCTCAAGATTTTGATAGAGATTTAGCTGCAAAACATGATTTTGTAACTATTGAAAACGATAAGGCAATATGGTTCAATTCTTGGGTAGCGGGTGGTTCTGAAGTTACTTGGGACATGGTTCATTATGATGTGCAGCTTATTGGTGGAGTAATTCTTCATCAAGGAAAAATTGCCGAAATGACTACCGGTGAGGGGAAAACTCTTGTTGCAACATTACCCATATTTCTTAATGCTCTTTCTGGAAAAGGGGTGCATATTGTAACGGTAAATGATTACTTGGCCAAACGTGATGCTGAGTGGATGGGGCCTATTTTTCAATTTCATGGTTTAACTATTGATTGTATTGATAAATATCAACCAAATTCTGATGAGCGGAAAAATGCGTATTTAGCAGATGTGACTTATGGTACAAATAATGAATATGGGTTTGATTATCTGCGTGATAATATGGCAACAAGTCCTGACGATTTAGTGCAACGTAAACATAATTTTGCTATTGTTGATGAGGTCGATTCGGTATTGATTGATGATGCACGAACACCTTTGATAATTTCCGGTCCGGTATCTAAAAAGAATAGTAATGATGAGCTTTTTGTGGAATTTCGTCCGAAAGTGGAAAAATTGTTTAACATACAAAAAACACTTATCACTCGTGAATTTGCAGATGCAAAAAAGCTGATTAAAAGTGATAATAAAAAAGAGCAGGAAGAGGGGGCAAAATTATTGTTGCGTTCGTTTAAAGGATTGCCCAAAAATAAAGCACTGATTAAGTTTTTGAGTGAACAAGGTATGAAAACGTTGTTGACCAAAACCGAGAATTTTTATATGTCGGAGAATAATAAACATATGCATTTGGTGACAGATGATTTATATTTTATTATTGACGAAAAAAATAATTCGATTGAATTAACAGAAAAAGGTATTGACTTTTTATCGGAAGATACAGGCGAAAAAGACTTTTTTGTAATGCCTGATATTGGTGAGGAGATGGCTGAGTTGGATAAATTTGAACTCGATGCAACTGAAAAGGTTGAGAAAAAAGATGCTATTATTCAGGAATATGCTGTAAAATCTGAGCGTGTACATACTTTGAATCAATTATTGAAAGCATACACTATGTTTGAAAAAGATGTGGAGTATGTGGTGATGGATAATAAGGTGAAAATAGTTGATGAACAAACCGGTCGTATTATGGAAGGACGACGGTACTCTGATGGCTTGCATCAGGCAATTGAGGCGAAAGAACGTGTAAAGGTAGAGGCTGCTTCACAAACACATGCAACTGTGACTTTGCAAAATTATTTTCGTATGTACAATAAGTTGTCCGGTATGACTGGTACAGCAGAAACTGAAGCGAAAGAGTTTTGGGATATTTATGAATTAGATGTGGTGGTTGCTCCTACGAATAAACCGATAATACGTGATGATCAAAATGATCGTGTCTACAGAACACGAAGAGAAAAATATAATGCAGTTATTGATTATGTAGAAGAATTGGTTAACAAGGGACGTCCGGTATTAGTTGGTACAACATCTGTTGATGTGTCTGAATTGTTGTCTCGGATGTTAACACGAAAAAAATTACCGCATAATGTTTTAAATGCAAAATTACATCAACGAGAGGCTGATATTGTTGCTGAGGCGGGTAAGGCACGTACTATTACTATTGCAACTAATATGGCTGGTCGTGGTACCGATATTAAATTAACGCAAGAAGTCAGAGAGGCGGGGGGACTTGCTATTGTGGGTACCGAACGTCACGATTCGCGTCGTGTCGATCGTCAGTTACGCGGTCGTGCCGGTCGTCAGGGAGACCCGGGTTCTTCGGTGTTTTTTGTATCGCTCGAAGATGATTTAATGCGTATGTTTGGTTCGGAACGTATTGCGAAAATTATGGATAAACTTGGCCACGAAGAGGGGGAGGTTATTGAACATAATATCATTTCGAAGTCTATTGAACGGGCACAGAAAAAAGTTGAAGAAAACAACTTTGGTATTCGTAAGCGGTTATTGGAATATGATGATGTAATGAATTCTCAGCGTGAAGTTATTTACACAAAACGTCGTCATGCTTTGTATGGCGATAGAATCGTTGTCGATTTTGTAAATATGATGTACGATACATGTGTGACGATTGTTGAAGAAAATCACGGTAATGTCGATTTTGAGGATTTCAAAATGGATTTATTACGTGTTCTTTCTTTGGAATCTCCCGTTACTGAAGAGGAGTATTTGCGATTGTCAACAGACGAAATAATTGAGCGAGTAAATACATTATTACTTGAAATTTATGAACGTCGTGTTCACACTATTGCCGAACAGGCGATGCCGGTAATTAAGAATGTTTTTGAAAAAGAAAGTGAAAAATATAAAAATATTGTAGTACCGATTTCTGATGGCAAACGCTTATTTAGTGTGGTTACTAATTTAGAAAAAGCGGTTAAATCTGAAGGAAAAGAATTGGTGCGGTCTTTCTTGAAATCTTTTATTTTGGTGAGTATTGACGAAGCGTGGAAAGAGCATTTGCGTGAATTAGATGACTTGAAACAATCGGTGCAAAATGCTTCCTACGAACAAAAAGATCCACTCTTGATTTATAAATTTGAATCTTTCAGTTTGTTTCAGGCTATGCTTATTGAGGTTAATAAAGATGTCGTATCGAGTGTGTTGAAAGCACACATTCCGGTTCAGGCAGAAGCAACCGAAGCTCGTGAAGAACGTAGAAAAAATCAACAAAATTTACAAGCTCGTAAAGATGATGTGAATCAATCGGCTCGTATGCAAGATACTCGTGAAAAACAAAAAGCGAGTCCGGTTCGTGTTGGTCCAAAAGTTGGACGAAATGATCCGTGTCCGTGCGGAAGTGGTAAAAAATATAAAAATTGTCACGGTCGTGCAGGTGTTGGTGAAGAATAGCTGGCAAGTTGTAAAGTAGTGTTTTAGCTTATTATTTTATGGCTTGGATTGACAAGAACTCACTGTGTACAAGCAGGCTTGATAGTAACGTGAGTTCGACGTAATTTTTCAAGTTCAGGTTGATGTAAAATATTGAAGATTAAGGCAAATCGATGAATCTTATCGGGATAAGATGAAGAGATTTAACGCACATATTCAATATTTTACACAAAGCAATCAATGAAACGCTTATAAACAGCAATCTTCTTCTTAAAAATAATTCGATTTATCCCGATAATACTCATTATTTTTAATCGAATCTTACTATTTCTAAGCGTTCTGAACTCAAAAATTATATCGAACT
>JAWOEL010000048.1:0-7578 GCA_046482735.1 Bacteroidales bacterium
ATGACGCCGAGAATTCGTATTGCCGTCACCTCGGACGGATTGGGCTCGGTGTTCTCTGCATCTCCGCTCGGAGCCACAATTGGCTTAAAGATCAGGCGCCAGTTGCCGGAGATATCGACCGCATAGCTGCCCTAATAGTCACCCTTGAGAGGGTGGCACCGGGGCGGCGGGTCAGTTTTAAAATAAAAAAAGGTGATTACAATTAATAACCACCTTTTTGTGATTCAGCTGGGGCTCGAACCCAGGACCACTTCCGCTACAAGCGGAATGCTCTATCATCAGAGCTTCGAATAATATTTTCAATATAGCTTCTGGACTTTTTATTTTTTATTTGAGTTTTTCTATTTTCAGCATCTTTTTTGTTTGAAAAGTTTTCGGTGTGAACGACAATCCAAGGAATACCACGGTCAGTAAATTTTCCTTTTCGACGATTATGTTCAGATATACGTCGGGTTAAGTTATTGGTATACCCGGTATAAAATTGATTAATTTTTTCGGAATAAAGAATATATACAGTAAACATATTGGTGTTGCTTTTACAATAAAAAAAGTTGATTACAATTAATAACCACCTTTTTGTGTGATTCAGCTGGGGCTCGAACCCAGGAACCACTTCCGCTACAAGCGGAATGCTCTGGTATCAGAGCAGATGTTTTAAAATAAAAAAAGGTGATTACAATTAATAACCACCTTTTTGTGATTCAGCTGGGGCTCGAACCCAGGACCCTATCCTTAAAAGGGATATGCTCTACCAGCTGAGCTACTGAATCATTTATCTCTAAAAGACAGGTGCAAAAGTAGTAGTTTTTTTGTTACTGCCAAATTCAAAACAGATAAATTTTATAATTTTTTTATTCGTTTTTTTTATCTTTCTAAAAATTAAACAGATATGGAAGAATTTTTTTCTGAAAAAATTATAAATAAAAATTAATCTAATCATAATAGTTACATATACTTTTTTTTTATCTTTGAAATCAATTAACATGAAGTGAAATTTTAAAAGGTAAAATAATGCAATTGATTGATAATTACAATTTTGCGGGAAAAAAAGCAATAGTTCGCGTTGATTTTAACGTGCCGTTAAACAAAGAAACTAAAGAAGTTACAGATGATACACGAATTCGTGGAGCATTACCAACTATAAATAAAATAGTATCTGATGGAGGTTCAGTAATATTAATGTCTCATATGGGACGGCCTAAAAAGAATCCGGATCCACAGTTTTCATTACAACAAATTATTCCAAAATTATCTGAAAATTTAGGTGGTAAAGATATCAAGTTTGTTGAAGATTGTATGAAAGCTCAATCAGAAGTTGATGATTTACAGGCAGGTGAAATCTTATTGCTTGAAAACCTTCGGTTTTATGAAGAAGAGGAGGGGAAACCAAGACTTGCAGATGATGTTTCTGATGAAGAAAAAGCTGCTGCAAAAGCTAAAGTTAAAGAATCTCAACAAGATTTTATAAAGACATTGGCATCGTATGCAGATGTATATGTGAATGATGCGTTTGGAACAGCTCACAGAGCACATGGTTCAACAGCTCTCGTAGCAGATTTGTTTGATGATGATAGTAAAATGTTTGGGTTTTTAATAAACAGTGAGTTGAAGTCAATGGATATTGTTCTTCAGTCTAAAGAAACTCCCAAAACAGCTATTATGGGAGGAGCTAAGGTGTCCGATAAGATTCAGATTATTTCTCGTTTATTACCGACAATTGACAATTTAATAATTGGTGGTGGAATGACCTATACTTTTATAAAAGCTAAAGGTGGTAAAATTGGAAATTCACTTTGTGAAGAAGATAAATTAGATTTGGCACTTGAAATTCTTAAAAAAGCTGATGAGAATAATGTGAAAGTGTTTTTGCCGGTTGATGCAGTAAATGCTGATAAGTTCGACGCAGAGGCTAATACATCTGTATCTAAAACGGATGAAACTCCGGATAACATGATGGGGCTTGATATTGGTGATGAAACCATAAAATTATTTTCTGATGTCATTGCAGATTCGAAGATAGTATTGTGGAATGGCCCGATGGGTGTATTTGAAATGGATAAATTTTCAAAAGGTACTTCTGCTGTTGCACAGGCACTTGCTACTGCAACTCAAAATGGAGCTTTCACCCTAATAGGTGGTGGTGATTCTGTTGCAGCAATTAATAAAAATAAGTTG
This sequence comes from Bacteroidales bacterium, assembly GCA_046482735.1. Classification (GTDB taxonomy): domain Bacteria; phylum Bacteroidota; class Bacteroidia; order Bacteroidales; family UBA1715; genus JAQICB01. The sequence continues at coordinate 2,176 of JAWOEL010000048.1, forward strand.
GCAGATAAAGTTAGTTATGTTTCTACTGGTGGTGGTGCTATGTTAGAGTATATGGAAGGGAAACAACTTCCAGGTATAGCTGCTATACGCGGAGAATAGTAAAGAATATAATTAAATAATTTTTGAAAATCTTCTTGTACGATACGTATAAGAAGATTTTTTTTTGTGTTTTTTTTCTTTTTATTAAATCATATTTTTATATTTGAGTATGTAAAACTTAAATCAATTTTATACCAAATGAGAAAAGCATTTTCAAAAACCAAACCGGAATGTAAGGTGACATTCAAAATTCCTGCTGATATTTTAGCGGGAGCAAAAAAAGCCGCAGTAGCAGGAGAATTTAATAATTGGAATCCCGAAGCAAATCCAGTTCGTATTGTTAAAGGAGAAGGGAGTGTGAGTATACCCCTGGAAACCGGTCAATCGTATCAATATAAGTTTATAGTAGATAATGACCGTTGGGAAAACGATCCGGATGCAGATAGCTATATTGCAAATGAATTTGGTGAAGCAAATTCAATAGTTAAATGCGTGAAAAAGAAATAATGTTATTATTACAAGCCGAAACAAATATTTGTTTCGGCTTTTTTTATATTATGTTTTGTGTATTTATGAAGGAATAAAGCGAACCTGAAGAATTGTTTGTGTCGTTCCAGTAATAATTGCGTCTCGTGAAATACGAAGTCCTGTAACCCATATTATAGTCTTATTTGATTTGAGTAACAGAATAGATTTTTTTGTGTGAACAGGTATTTTTTTGTTGATTAAAAAATCACTGATTTTCATGTTACCCTTCATGCCAAAAGGTCGAAACGAATCGCCGGCATTCCAGGTACTTATTGTGAGCGGAAATTCTAATGCGTCGTAATCAAACGAAGCAGTGTTACAGTCTTGTTTATCGAGAGAGAAATCAGAGGAACGTAATATTGAAAAAATAAATTCGCCATACGGCGTTTCAATTTTTTTCGAATCTACAATATCTGATTTATGAATGGTAATGCAGGAGAAATTTTGTTTCGAGATTATTTCTTCAATAAATATAAAATCTCTATCAATAACCGCATTATATTTGTTACTGTTAAATGTTTTACCAATTTGCTCATCTTGTTCAAAAAGTGCTGTGTGCAATTGAGTTATTGTGTCGCTATTAAAACCATAGGGATGTAAAATTTCAAATAAAAGAGTTTGAGAATAGCGGTGGTTTATAAGTTTTTCTTTATCAATAACATCAGTATCTTTAATTGTAGAAGTTATTTTTTTTATCTCCTTAGAAATAGAGTCATAATAAATTTCTTTTGTATCATTTAAATGATTTATTGTCTGCAGAATTGATTGTATACTTTGAGGAAAAATTTCTTCACAAAGTGGTATGAGCTGATTTCTGATTTTGTTTCGAGTGAAAATGTTTTCTTTGTTAGTTGAATCTGTACGGTATAAAATAGAGTGATTTTGAGCAAAAAGTTCAATTTCTTTCCGCGTAGTGTGAATCAGAGGTCGTATAATTATATCGTTTTTAATAGATATACCGGTCAAACCTTTTATACCAGTAGTGCGAAAAAGATTAATAAAAAAAGTTTCAATAGAATCATTTGCATTATGAGCAACAGCAATCTTAGTGTAAGATTCTGTTTTGCAGATTGAGTTGAACCAATCATATCTAATGTCGCGTGCAGCCATTTCTAGTGAAACACCATTTTTGTGAGCATATTTATGCGTATCAACAGTATGTACAAAAAAAGGAATAGTATGTTGATGTGCAAATGACTGTACAAATTTTTCGTCGGCATCAGATTCTTCACCGCGTAATTGAAAATTGCAGTGAGCAATTCCTATTGAATATCCTAATGAATGGAGAATATAACATAGCACCATAGAATCAATGCCACCACTCACGCCAACCAAAATTGAATCATTATGAGAACACAGTGAATAGTGAGATATAATATATTGTGTATAAGAAATAAGAGAATGAGAGTTCATCTACAACTATGCTTAAGTTGGTACGTACAATAAATAGTCTATAGTTTTATGGACCGGGAGTTGCAAGTTTTGTCCATCCAGAACCATTCTTCCAGTAAAAAATACCCTTATTTGTAGACTCAGTATTATAACGAATATCTCCTATTTGACCGTTTGTGAATGTGCTTATATCTTCAACAGCAGGAATATCTCCAACAGTTGTCCATATTATTTGAGTAGTGGTATCACCCGCATTATACATAAACTTATTTTTATCTGTATTATAAATAAGAATACCATGGGATGCTGTACTCATATTATTCATTTCTACAGATGTAAGTTTCGGAATAAGAACCCCTGTATTATTCTTCGGAGAAACAACATGTAATTCAGTAGCATTATCAGGTGTTTCTGTTGAAATACCAACTTGTGCTGAAAGTGCAGAACTTATAAAACAAGTTATGCACATAATTAATATTTTGTGTGTGTGTATCATAATTATACAAATTTTAAGGTATAGTGTTTCCACTTGTGGTTAATTTTTGCCAAGTTCCCGCATCATCTAAAAACATGAGACTGCTGTCTGTTGCTGTTGAATAAAAACGCAATTCACCTTCAGATATTCCTGTAGTTGCAGTAGAGTTTGTTTGAATTATGTGTGTGATAGGAGACCAAACACTACCATTAAAATACATGAATTGATTTCTGTCAGTATTAAAAAGCAAAAGACCTGTTGCAGGTTTTACAATTGAATACATCTGTATTGTTGAAAGTGTTGGGAATAAAACACCTTTATTACTTGTCGGAGAGGTGACTTTTAAAGCAGCTGTAGGGTCGATATCCGATTCTTTAGGAATAACTGTTTGCGAATAAGCAGTACTTGAAATACTTACACCAATAATAATTCCTATATATACTAATAAATTTTTCATAGTCATTTTTTTTATTCGTCTTGTAATTCTTGCCAAAGAGTACCATCCCAGTACCACAATGTATTAGTCGAAGTATTATACCGTATTTCTCCATTATATGCACCTGTTTCTGTTTTGAGTGCAGTAGAGTTTGTTATATTTACTCTTCCGATAAATTTCCATTGAGGAGTATGTGGTGTACCAGCATTATAAGAATACCTTTTTTCGTCGATGTTAAATACAATTAAACCTGTTGGAGGATTTGTAATTGCATTAATTTCATTATTTGTTAGCGTAGGTAATAAAACCCCCTTGTCTGTAGCTTCAATATGTAATTGAGCTGTTTTATGAATAGCTTCCGTATTGATTCCAACTCCCGGTTTAGATGATATTGTTGGACGAAGAGGTGTTTGTGCTGTGTCGATCGAACCAAGAGTAAATAACTCGCCGGAATTCAAATCTATATCGGAAAAGTAATAGTCATCACCATCATTTTGTGCGGTAGTATATATTGAATCTGTATCTTCAAACGCACCATCTTTGTCGGTATCTACCATAAGAACTAAGTCACCGGCAGTAACAGAACCATGATTACTAAGGGTAAACCGTATTTCTACATTTCCCACATCATTTGTTTCCTGAACTTTCCAAACACGACCGATGCGCCCCTCTACAGTACTCGGCTTGTTGATATGTTCAATAGCGATTATAGTACTATCATTGTGTCCCCAAATTAGAGAAGACAAATTATCTAAAGTAGTTGGATTAGCCTCATTTGTTGATTCAATTCCCCCGGCACCAATTGCAACAATATCGGTTCCAAAAGAATTATGAGATTGCTTTTGGTCTAATAAGCTAATATCGTTTTTTCCTATACCAGTAATGTCATTATTATATCCGGTATTAGTTGTATGATTCCAAGTAATTGTACCTTCACTATTTATATAACTTTTATTGAGTGAAATACCATGTTTTAATGCTAAATAAGATTCAACTTTTTGGGTTTCTATATCCGTTAAAGGTTTATTATACGCAATTACTTCAGCAATTTTACCGGAAAAATAATTACCGCCACCACCTGTAGCACTGGATGTTCCGATAGTTATTGGTCCTGCATTTGCGACGTGTGTAGGAGAATGAGTAAATTCTGCACCTTCTTCAAATTTAGCAAGAGTTATAGCATCTTCAATGAGCGGTCTGCCATTTAAAGAAATATATTGTTTATCAGAAAAAATTGCAGTACCAGCAATAATTGATGGAGTTGTTTTGTGTGTATGAATAAATGTTTGTTCAGCACCTCCATCTGTTGTTGCCGTATAAAAAGATGCATCTTCGTATCCATATGATATACCGAGACCATTTGTTGGATTAAGCCCAACATCAAAAATTAATTGGTTTTCTGTTACTGTTTCTGATGGAGCAGCTACCGCAAAAAGAGTGATACCATCGTTTGATGTAGGAGCATCAAAAAAGCTGCTGCCAAAATCAAGTCCATCGTCAGTGCCGTCAAAGCTAACAGTTGGGTTATAATTTATATTGTCCGTTGCCGAATGCAAGAAAGTAGGTGAGGCAAGATTTGTAGAAACCGCATCTCCCAAATTACCGGTGTAGTCTGTCCACGAAGCAACAGGGTGATTATGTGTTGTGTCAGCAATTTCTGTTGCCGTTAGCCACATTTGCAAACTATCAGAAACACCACCCGGGCTTGGGATTGCTATATCGTCTATTTTGAAATATTGTGTCGCATTATCATCAAATGTATGTGTGTATACTAATTTGCCATCAGTGTAAGAATCAGCAATAACTTCTGTAGGAGAAGTAAAGCTACCATCAGAAGATACATAAAGGTTTGGAACTTCAGTTAATTCGCTAAAATTAAATTGTACGGTAACTTGCTGGTCGAAATTGGTTGTTTGTGCTTTGTATATTCTACCGCTTTCTGCAGGTTGCCCGTTATGCCCACATACAAAATAACTGCTATTTACCGCAATGTCAGTTGCTACGTTCCGGTGGTCATATTCAGTTATCGCACCTGTTGATAAGGTGAGATTGCCGGCTGCACCAATGTTATAAATGTTTGTACTCTGTCTTTGTTTAAGATAATTTAAATCTTCACGAGCCAAACCAATTACAGAATTGTTATATGTTGCATCGTTGAAAATAGTAGTACCATAATAATCGGTATATTCATGTGGAAGGGGGATTCCATATTTGAGAGCCAAAAATGATTCAATTGATTTACGGGTTGTTTCACTAACATCTACTTGATAAATAATTAATTCTGCAATAGAACCGTCAAAATCATAATTTATCGGTGTATTGCATTGACCACCGACAGTAAATTTACTGGTTGTAGGCTTAACTTCATTTTCTTCAATCTTTGTAAGTGTTGTTACCGCATCAGATTGTTCTTGTGCACCATTAACATATAATAATTGATTGCCTTCCCATGTTGTTGTTTGAGTTAGCAAAGTAGGAGCGGTACCTTGTCCGTGCGGTGAATATGATGATTCTACACCTCCGTGTGAAGTAG
>JAWOEL010000072.1:0-9652 GCA_046482735.1 Bacteroidales bacterium
GTGTATGTGTCTGAAGTAGCACCACCAATAGGAGCCCCGTCTTTTACCCATGAAAATGAAGCATTAATTGTACTTACATTTGCATTGAGAGTAACCGAAGAAGTTCCACAAAGACTTGTATTTACACCTAAGTCAGGCCCTTCGCATTGTACATACGCAACATCTTCATAATTTGATGAAATTGTTACATCGTCAATATATGTGTAACATGTAGAGGTTGGTGCCCATGTTGCATCATCTCCTCCGTGGAATGTAGAAATATAAAGATTATCTATTTTATCCTCGTTACTGGTGAAACGAATACCTGTTACATGGAGAACCTCTTTTCCATTCACCCATATTTGCACTTCGCCGTCGTATGTTGAACCATCTGTATTAATTTTTACGCGTTCTGTAATATGATACCATTCACCCGGAATAAAAGTAACTTCTCCGCCTTCCGGCCAATGTAAGTCGATGTCTTCTCCGTATGTGCCGGGTTTATCCATATGATATAAATACAAAACAGCCTTTCCGCCTGTTCTCCACATTAATCGACAGGTAAAACCCATAGTTCCTGAACTACAATCATCACCGCCACTACAGTTATCTCCACCGGCTAAACCTGGAAGTTTTCCTCCATAGCTTGTTGTTCCCCATGTAAAATTTTCCGAAAATTTAAGATTATAAGATGAATAGACTTCATCCTGAGGACTAAATTCTAGGCGAACCTGACATCCTGTATTTGAAGTGCCATAGTTATCTGCCGGATATTCAATTTGTAATGATTGTGTTCCCGAAATAGATGTGGAATTAGTAACCCATGTTCTGTCGACTAATCCGTTATCCCAGGTGCCTGTGTTAAAACCGTCTGCTTGCCAGACTGAGCGCTCATATGCCGTAGCAACGGGCTGTGATTCGAAATCGGTATGATAATAAACCTGTGATTGTGCTACAAATGACACAAATAAAAAGAGTGTGGGGAAAAGTCTCATAATGTATTTTACTTACTTGTTTATAAAGTAAATATAATACATTATGAGACAGTTTGAAAAAAAATTATAAAAGATGTACAGCATTATATGTATGTGTTAAATCACGATGTGATTTTATTGCATTCATCAAAAATGAAATAATTTGTTTTGCCTCGTGCAGAAGTTGAATGTACAACATACTGTTTCGTGTATTTACCGCACCGTTTTTCACCCGTTTCAAGTGTTTTTTACGAATTTTATTTATGAGGGTAAATAAGTCGTTTTGTTCCTCAATTAAAGCATCGAATGTATCAAAATCTGCATGCTCGAGAGCTTCAATAATGTGAGCAAAGTACGATTCCAAATGAGTTTTAATTTCATATAAATCAGCTTTTTGTTCATCAATAAGTGGTTTATGATTATTGCCAACATGATCATATGCCGGTGAAGTAATAAAGGTGAGACTGCGAGCCATTTCTCGTAAATAATCTACAACCTGAACATAGTTGAAGTTAATTTCCATGTTGGTTTCTTGTAAATCTATGAGTGTAGTACTTACTTGATCTTTGAGCTGTTTTGCATTTTTGTCCAACTGTTTGCTTCGTTGTTTTGCCCGTTTGAGTTCATGATGATTGTAGGCATTGAATCCATCATATACTTGCGAAAGAATATCAGCCGTTTGAGTAAACACTGAATTAATTCCCGAGAACGAACGGGTAATAACATTTGTGTCGGTTAAATCTATTTTTTGTGAATCAAGATATTCTTTTTCTTTGTCCTTTTTAGATTTAAACATTTTAGATTTTTCTAAAACTATTATTGCAATTACAAATAATGCAAGTAATGCATAAATGCCACCAATATGAATTATGTATACAACAATTGCACAAAAGGTAAAGGCAATAAATGCAGTTAAGAACCAACCTGCAATTACGGTAAGTACTCCGGTAATTCGGTATACTGCCGTTTCACGTCCCCATGCACCATCGGAAAATGATGTTCCCATTGCAACCATAAATGTAACATAGGTTGTTGATAATGGCAATTGGAGAGATATTTTTAATACAATAATATGTACACATTTTGCTTTACAATGGCCGAGGAGCAGTAATGATAATGAATAATTGTGTATAAGTAATGTATGAATATTCACAAAGTTAAAACTGAATACGATATAACATCATTGGCATGAATCCCTTTTGATATACTGTATACACCTCATGTTGCGACGCATCATAATCCTGCATAAACACATTTTGATGATTGGTAACGTTTTGTAAGTCGAGTCCCCATTCCTGATTAAATTTGGCACCATTATGCTTCAGACCAATACGCACATCGGTTCTAAAATAGGCATCGTATCGGTACTCAAAAATTTCGTCCATATTATACACCTTTTTATTTTGTTCGTTTGAAGCCTCTATATCAATAGGCATATATGGTTTTCCACCCGCAACGGTAGTACGAATATCACAAGTCAGCATAAGATTTTTCGAAACCTCATACTCATACCCGCCAAGAAAGTTAAGCACATACGAATTATTAAAAGCCGTATTTCGCGTCACATTATTATAATCAGTATATTTAGAATCAAATACAGAAGCCGTAGCAAGCACATAATAGCCATCATGTATGTGACGTTCAAGCGTAATTTCAATTCCCTTATTGGTACCGGTTCCGGAATTTTCCAAATGCCCAATGTCAAACACATAAAACTCCGCACCGGAATTTATAAGTGAATATTCGGGCATTTCGCGACTTACGGGCACATTGTCCACATACTGATAATACAACTCCGTCTGAAAACGCCAATAAGTAAAAAACGGTACTGAATAAGTGAACACATAATGCGTGTTTTTGGTAAAACCAATATCTTTATTGGTGTATATAAAATCCTGACTATCATTAATGTATTCTCTATGAAAATAAATTTGTTTAATCTGCGTCTGATTATGAATACCATACCCGAACTTTAAGGATTGATTATACGGCAAATAGAACTCCACCCCCGCACGCGGCTCAATAACCATTTGTGAATTCACATCAAAATACTGTGTATGAGCACCTGCATATAATCTCACATTGTGCACAGGTTTGTATTCTCCTTGTACATACGATTGAACGAGCCCCAAAGGTTCTTCAATATCTCTACCAGTTTCAAAACCACGTTCCGGACCTTGAAAAGTACTATCTATATAATCTATAGTAAACATGTCATATATATAGCCGGCTGACATATGTAAATTAGACGTTAATTTATACTTAATTTTTTGATTAATAGAAATTTTATGTTGCTGATGATTTTGCCGGTGCATAGGCAAAGTAGAATCCTGATATACCGAATCAAATACAGTAGAAATAGTAGTAGACTGAAAAGAGCCGGTTGTGCGTAAGCTCGTATTCTTATTAAAAAAATATGTATGGCTCGCTGCATATGCCCCTGTATTAGAGCCAAAATCAGTAGCTGTTCCATGTGGATTATAACTATTACTTGCATCAGAATCGGTCCGCCCCAACTCAATATAACTATCGCCCCATATGCCAAAAAATTTAAACATTCCATTCTCCTCAGTCGGAACAGTTATGTTATAAGTAAGATCTTTATATTGCGGAATAGCAGCACCCGTTCCAAAATCCAATCCCATAGCATTCATAACATCAAGTGTAGAATACCGAAAATTTATGAGGTATGACGGACGTATTGCCGTTTGCGTTGTTATAGGACCTTCAGCACCAAGTTCAAAACCATTTAACCCCATTTGACCGGTAAACTCATGTGAATATGTATTGCCTGACCGCAAATGCAAATCGAACACCCCGGCTATAGCATTTCCATATTCTGCAGGAAAAGCACCAATCAGAAAATCAGACGTAGCCAGTAAATTATTATTAATCATACTTATTGGCCCACCGGTAGAACCCAATGTTGAAAAATGATTAGGATTTGGAATCTCCACTCCATTAATACGCCACAACACACCAATAGGAGAATTTCCACGAATTATTATATCATTCCGGGAATCATCTTTAGACATAACGCCCGCATAGTTAGCAACCATACGAGCAGGGTCGCCCAAACTACCGGCAAATCGTTCGGTTTGCTCTACCGATATTGCCCGGGCACTAACTGTTGACATATCATTAAGTGGCTCATTTTGCGGTTTATGTGCTGTTATAACCACACGATCTGTTTCCACCACATGTTCCTGTAAACCTACATGCACAAAACTCTCTTTTCCACTTACCACCAAAACATTCGGTATTATTTGAGACTTATATCCAACATACGTAATTTCAAATGATTGTCTCCCCAAGGGAACATCATGAATAGTAAACTCACCCTGTTCTGTCGTAATTGCCGACAATTCAGGTTTATCTACCACACTTACCAATGCTCCTACAAGAGGATATTGTGTGGTTTCGTCCACTACTACTCCGCGAACAGTTTGATGCGATTGACTTTCCTGTGACAACACAGTTGTGAATATACAATGCAATATTACAACTATGAAGATGCTAGTTGTTTTTTTCATGTCTTTTATGGTATGTTTAGATAATAAAAATAAGAAAAAAATTGTTTTCCACAAAAATATATAGAAATTTGCATCCCCGAAATAGTACGGGAGTTATTTATACGATGAATATGCAAAAAATTAAAAACATTGCCATTATAGCACACGTTGACCATGGCAAAACAACTTTAGTAGACAAAATCTTACACCACGTAAAAACGTTTCAGGAGCACGAAGAGGTAGATGATTTAATTCTTGATAACAATGACCTTGAACGAGAACGCGGCATTACAATTTTATCAAAAAACGTATCAGTTCGGTATAAAGGATATAAAATAAACATTATAGATACTCCAGGTCACTCTGATTTTGGTGGAGAAGTTGAACGAGTACTTAATATGGCTGATGGCGTTTTGCTATTAGTAGATGCCTTTGAGGGGCCTATGCCACAAACACGCTTTGTACTCGAAAAAGCAATAGAATTAAATTTAAAACCTTTAGTTGTCATAAATAAAGTAGATAAACCTAATTGTGACCCCGAAGCAGCTCATGAAGCAGTATTTGATTTAATGTGCACTCTCGAAGCAAACGAAAATCAATTAGATTTCCAAACAGTATACGGCTCATCAAAAGATGGGTGGATGTCTCATGAATGGGATAAGCCAACAACTGATTTTGGTTGCCTTTTGGACGCTATAGTTGAACATATGCCATCTGCAGAAAAACATGAGGGGACACTACAAATGAAAATAACCTCATTAGATTACTCATCATATGTCGGACGTATAGCCGTAGGGAGAGTTAGCAGAGGAAGTGTAAAGGCGGGACAACAAGTTTCATTGGTAAAACGGGACAATTCTGTTCACAAAGCAAAAATCAAAGAACTTTTTGTGTTTGAAGGCCTTGGAAAAGAAAAAGTAACAACTTCTGTAGAGTCTGGTGAAATATGTGCAATTGTGGGTGTTGATGGATTTGATATAGGTGATACCGTTGCTGATGCCGAAAATCCGGAAGCATTACCATTTATTCCAATTGACGAACCAACAATGTCAATGGTATTTACTAACAATACATCACCGTTTTTTGGAAAAGAGGGTAAATTTATCACATCCCGCCACATTCGCGAACGCTTATTTCGCGAACTTGAAAAAAATCTTGCAATGCGTATCGAAGAAACTGATTCTCCGGATTCATTACTTGTATTCGGACGGGGGATTATGCATCTTTCAGTACTTATAGAAACTATGCGTCGCGAAGGGTATGAATTACAAGTAGGACAACCACGGGTAATTACCAAAGATATTGACGGCACAAAACATGAACCGGTTGAAATTGCTTCTATACATGTTCCTGATGAATTTTCGGGTAAAGTTATTGAATTAATGAGTCAGCGTAAGGGGGAGTTGCAACAAATGATTTCCAAAAACGATCGTGTTCATCTTGAATTTATTATTCCTTCACGAGGATTAATTGGGCTTACCAATTCTATTTTAACAGCTACAGAAGGACAAGCTATTGTATCGCACCGATTTCATGCTTTTGAACCATGGAAAGGTTCTATAAATACTGTAAATAACGGTGCTCTTATTGCTATGGAGTCGGGATCAACATTTGCATATGCTATTGATAAATTGCAAGACAGAGGAAAATTTTTCATTTTTCCGGGAGAAGAAGTATATGCAGGTCAGGTTATTGGCGAACATATTCGTGAAAATGATTTAATTATTAATGTCGGGAAAAGTAAAAAATTGACCAACATGCGGACTTCCGGTGCAGATGACAAAACAAATATTACTCCACCAACTCGAATGTCTTTGGAAGAACATATGGAATATATACGTGGTGACGAATATTTGGAAATTACGCCAAAATCTCTTCGCATTCGTAAAATATTGTTAAATGAACATGACAGAAAACGGCAAATGATTAAAGGGCAAAATTAATTGTTAAATGCGTTGTGGTGAAAGGTTTATCGGTGGTTGGTAACAATAGATATTAGGTGTTAGATATGAGATATTTTTCATGGTTATTGGTAGCGAGATATGAATAATGCTTAATTCTCAATGCTTAATATGAACCGAGCAATAGTGAGCTCATTGACCGTAGGGAAATAATGCTTCGGTGCACACAAAGAACCGCCGGTACACTTCCCACGTCATCCTGAGCGAACGTGTCCGTTTACTAACGGAACGTAGTGGAGCGTGAGGATCTCACCAATTGAAACACTTAAAGAACCGTTAGTGCAGGTGCACGAGATTAACTTCGTTGAGCTAAAGGCTCGCACTAGCGGTGGTATTTCTTAAAAGAATAACAAAGTCCTGCCTTTCAGGCAGATGTCCTACTCATTTCTATTTCCGTAGGTCACAGACCTCCGGTTATGAAAATACAACACCTTCGGTGTTAGTGTGCTAAAATAAAACGGAAGAAAAATTAATCTCAATTTTTCGATTAATTATGTACATTAATAGAAACAAGCTGAGTTGAATAAAATCTCCCATTGTACCTTGCCTTGTGCCTTATTTTAGGTGGATACTTTTTCGCTGTTGTTGCGGATATTTTTCAGTTGGTATATACAGGTAATGCATCGGTAGTTCGTTGTGTAATCTGATAACTGACATCTCGTATCTATTGTCACCACAGAGAACCACAGAACATATAACATATAACAATTATTCACATTCATTCGAAGCACGTCATCTTGAATGAAGCGAAGCGGAATGAAAGATCTCGTGCACTTGCACTGTAGGTTATTTAATGTCGTTTTTCATTGCCTGAGATTACCACACTCCACTGCGTTTCATTCGTAATGACATGGGTAGTGCACTGGCAGTTCGTTGTGGAATCTGAATCTAATATCTCATATTTAATATTTTATATCTATCAAACATTATTTATGTGTGCACAATTCAAAAAAAATATAAATAATCAATTTATATAACAAAAAAATATATATTTGCACAAAAATTACGTTCATTTTTTATTGAATATAGAGTTCCTGTAACAAGGATTCAAAGGGAATTGTGTGAAAATCACGAACTGTCGCGCAACTGTAATTGGCACAGCATGTATTCTTACAACCACTGTTTGCAAAACGGGAAGGTGAATACAATAATGCCATAAGTCAGGAGACCTGCTGTATATTTGTGAGATAATGCTTTCGCGATTTGAAGCTGTATCATATGTCTAATATATACTTTTACCATATATGTTTTCAGTTTTTCCCGTTGCATTATCACCACAAGAGGTTGATATATATATTAATTTACTATGAAAACAGAAATAATACAATTATTTACTCAACAAGGAGTTGCTTCCACATTATTGTTTATAGCACTTATAAGCATAACAGGTATTTTGCTTGGGAAAATTAAAGTTTTTAATGTAAAATTAGGTATTGCCGGTGTATTATTTTCCGGTATCGTATTAGGTCATTTGGGAGCAGAAATTCATACCGAGGTGCTTCATTTTATTAAAGAATTCGGATTAATCCTGTTTGTGTTTTCAATTGGCTTAGATATTGGTCCACGCTTTCTTTCCTCTTTCAAAAACAATGGCATTAAATTAAATATACTGGCATTATCAATTGTTGTTTTTGGATTTATTCTTGCTCTTGGCATACAGTATTCATGTGACCTCAATCCGGAAGTTATTGCCGGTATATTATCGGGAGCGGTAACCAATACGCCAAGTTTAGGTGCTGCTCAATCTGTTTTGCAAGATCAATTACCAGATGCCGAACAAGCGGTTAATACAACCGGTATGGCATATGCCGTAGCATATCCTTTTGGCATTATCGGTATAATTTTAGTAATGACACTCATTCGGGTATTTTTTAACATAAAAATTAAAAATGAAATACAAGCATACAACACAAACATAACCGGACTGTCCGGAAAAGCAGAGTCAATTCAAGTAACAGTAGAAAACAGTAATGTTATTGGCACATCTGTAGACACTCTCACGCGATTATTAGATACAGAATTTGTGTTTTCACGTATTTTACGCGACGGCATATTTATTATACCACAAAAAAATACCGTATTAGAAAAAAATGATGTTCTATATGGAGTATCAACCAAAGAACATTTCGAAGAATTAGAACTAAAAATAGGGGGTGTGCAAAAAACCGAACGTATTGAAATTACCGGTAACCTAACTATGAGGCATGTACTGGTAACAAATAAATCTGTAGCCGGAAAGACATTACAACAAGTAGGAATTTCCGAACAATTTCCGGCAAATATTACCCGCATATTTCGCGGTGGTTCCGAAATTATGCCACACCGCAAAACTACACTCGAATTTGGAGATACCGTACGAGTTGTAGCTGAACGTTCTCATATCGATTCTGTAACAAAATATTTAGGAAATTCGCAACGCTCTTTAGCACACCCGAATTTATTACCTCTTTTTGTCGGTATATTTTTAGGTATTATCGTTGGCGGTATTCCACTATTTATTCCGGGCTTACCAATCCCCGCAAAACTAGGTTTAGCAGGCGGCCCGCTCATTGTAGCCCTTATTCTCGGACACAAAGGACGTATCGGCAACTTTGACTTTTACATGACCCCGAGTGCCAATTTATTTATCCGCGAACTCGGTATTGTTTTGTTTCTCGGTTGTGTAGGACTCGGTGCCGGAAAAGATTTTATAGACACGATTACAAATGGTGGATATATGTGGATGATGTACGGAGCAATTATCACATTTGTGCCCATTTTTGTGGTTGGTATAATTGCCTATTTTTTAAAATATAATTACCTCACCATTTGCGGAGCAATAGCCGGTTCCATGACCGACCCTCCCGCACTTGAATTTGCCAATGCCATAGCACCCGTTCAAGCACAAGCAACGGCATACGCAACAGTATACCCGCTTACTATGTTTATGCGAATATTACTCGCTCAGATTTTGGTGCTGGTGTTGGTGTGAGGGGGAAATATTTTTGCTTGAAAAAGTATCTCTTTTTAATTTTTTTTAACTATATTAAAATAAAAAATAAAAAATATGCAAGAAATAATTCAAGATTTTTTAAATAGTATTAATAATAATGTGGAAGATAAAATATATAACGAATTTAGTCTGCAACATGAATTAGGGATATTTCTAAGAAAAAAACTAGAAGACAAATACAGGGTTGATTTTGAGAGGAATAAAAATTATTTTGGGGGGTCTGATGAAAAATTT
>JAWOEL010000069.1:0-5425 GCA_046482735.1 Bacteroidales bacterium
TATACAGTTTCAGTTTGTAGTAATATTCCAAAAACAATAAAAAAGAGTAATACTAATTGTTTCATAGAGAATAAATAAAGGGTTTTATATAGTTTTCAATTATGTAAAAATACTAATAATTATCGTAAATAGTTATTTTAAGTACATACATTTTTTCTTTGATTGCGGGCTTTTCACATGTTTGTTAATTATGATATCTCTATTTTGTTTTTCCAAATGTCGGATATTGGTAAGGAAAAGATATTTATTTCTATGGAAACTATATTTTTGCATCGTGTATTTTTTATTCTAAAACGTATTGTTAATCATGACTTTAAAATTTATAGTATAGAGAACACTGATTAATATATATAAAGATGATATTTTTGTGTATAATTGTAGTGTAAATAGAATTAACGTACTGATGCACAAAGAAAATTGTTGTTATAGTTATGTGTTTAAATTATGATGAGATGAGATATATTCCGAATAATAGCCGTAATATGATACGAATAATAAAAATAATTTATCAAATTATATGCAAATAGTCGTTGTTTTTCCATCATATATAGAATCGCAAAATTTTATTATTCCTCGCACAAGCCATACAGTTAATGTGTTAGTAAGCGGTGTCGGAATTTATAACGTATTGTATCGTCTTACAAAATATGTTATACAAAATCATGTTGATTTAATTATTTTTTCTGGTATAGCCGGAACATTTACAACTAATTTCGATATCACAAAAGTAGTATGTGTACAAAATGATGTATTCGCTGATATAGGAGAGTGGAAAAATAATACGTTTCACTCATTATTTGATTTGGGTTTAGAAAATCCTAATGAGTTTCCGTTTACAAACAAGCGGTTAGAATTGCCTTATTTAGCAGTATTTGATTTGTTTCCATGTGTTTCCGGTATAACCGTAAACCAAATAACCACAACAGAGGAACGGAAAAATCAGTTAATAGATCAGTTTTCTGCACAGGTCGAGACTATGGAGGGTGCAGCAGCCCACTATGTATGTTTACAGGAACATGTGCCGTGTATTCATGTATCAGCTATATCTAATAATGTTGGCGAGAGAAATAAAAATAAATGGAATATATCAGGTTCTCTTAATTCATTGTATAAGGCAATTCATTTAGTAATAAAAAATGTATAATTAAAAAATAAATCATATGTTACGAATCTTATATGTTCTATTATCCGTTTTGCTCGGAAGTGTATTTATATTTTCTGCAATAACCAAATTATTTCCCGTTGAATTATTTGAAATATCTTTAGTAGAAGGATATGTTTCAAATTGGGGAATGGCTCCCTTTTTAGCAAGGTTTATTATAGGGGTGGAATTTGTGTTAGGAGTTTTTTTAATTGCAAATAAGTATCTCAACACAAAAATAATACATCTCGGTATTGTGCTTGTTATCGCTTTTACAATTCATTTGATAATATTGTATTTTTTGCAAGGCAATAATCAGAATTGTATGTGTTTTGGCACTTTTGTATCGATGACCCCTTTACAGTCTATAGTGAAAAACGGTGTATTATTGTTTGGTTTATTTGTTTTGCTCTATAAGCATGAGAGTTTAGCATACTCGGTACCTGTATATATATATATAATAGCAATATTTTTT
Source organism: Bacteroidales bacterium (assembly GCA_046482735.1). GTDB lineage: Bacteria > Bacteroidota > Bacteroidia > Bacteroidales > UBA1715 > JAQICB01. The sequence continues at coordinate 1,617 of JAWOEL010000069.1, forward strand.
TTATTGCTAACCCCCTTCGCTCTTCGGCCATTTTTTATTTCTACTGTTCAGCGAACATCAGATTTTTCAGGCAAACCCTTAAACCTTAATAAAATAGACACAGATTATGCCTTAGATACCGGAAAACATATTGTAGGGTTTATGACACTTAGCTGTCCGCATTGTGAAATTGCTGCGTATAAAATGCATGTTATAAAACAACAAAATCCGGATATACCTATGTTTCTTTTTTTAAATGGTGATAGCCTGTTGTTGGAACAATTTTTTGAGTCAACCTATGCGACCAATATACCCTATAAACTGATAGATAATCCTAATTTTATGTATCGAATTGAATCAAAAGTACCAGCTATATATTTTATTAATAATGATACAGTAGTAAAAAAGTCAGCATATACAGAAATGTCGGAACAATCTATAAATCAGTGGTTTGATGAGTAATGCAATGAAGCCGTAACTTTAACGTATCTGTTTTGTGCATTTTGTATTGGTCTTGTAATAGTATTTTCGGGAAGTGATTTTTTTATGTCAGCTGGTAATATAGTCAATGAAATATAAGAATAATATTTTTTAGGTATGTGAGAATATATATATTCTTGAATTGTGTTTATTCGTTCACGTGCTACAATTGTATTAAACTCAGATGATCCTGTGGCACTGGTAGATGCACGTAAAGTTATGCTGAGAGAATAATTATCAGGAAATTGAGATATACTATAGTTAAGAAATGCAGAAAAGGTATCAAAATTCTGTTGTGCAGTATTGTAAAAGGACGAAGTTGATTGCGTGTAAACTTTTTGTTTGATACCGCTTAAAGAGTCTTTGTGTGAATGAGAATTTAAAGGTTTGCTACGTAAATAAGAATTAAACAATGACGTGTATGATTCAGCGGAACAAGGTGTTGGTTTGTTTGACGCAAAATATAAAAAACAAACCATGTTGGTATCTTTAGTAATGTTCGGAGTAGTGCTGATTATAGTATCATCGTTTTGTTTGTTTGATTTTGTAGAGTAGAAATAAAGAGAGTTATAGTAAAAATTGCTTTCGTCAATATGTACAGGAGATTTATTTGAGCAAAAGTAAGCAGAGTCATTTATTATTTTATAGTAATATTCATTAAAACTTGTATTAATAGGTGAACCAATGTTTTGCGGAGAATTTTTGAATACTAATGAAGAATCCTGAGCAAGAAAAACATCAAAGCCACCAATAGAAGAATGTCTGTTTGAACTAAAATATAATGTATTAGTATGTTTATAGTAAAAAGGAGATATTTCATCTCCTTTAGTATTTATCGCACTACCAGCGTTAAAAGGTTCCTGAAAAACCCCATTTTCTCGTTCACTTATCCATATATCAAGCCCACCATATCCACCGGGTCTGTCAGAACTAAAAAATAAAAACTCTTTTCCTCCAATAGTGTCAAAGAAGAAATGTATAGAAGTGTATGTGTGTGGCAATATAGGATTGTTATATAACACAGGATTGTGCCATTTGTTGTTGTCTAAACTGATAAAAAAAGTAGAAGGTCGTGCATTTTTGTTGTTTTTTTCACGCATGGTAATCAAAACAGTATCAGAATGAATAGGACAAAAATCACTAATATGGTAAAGTGAATCTGATAGAACAGTTGATACATTTCTTGAATTTTGTTTTACTACAAATTGAGAAGGAGATAGGAGAGAATCGTTGTGTTCGAGTATACCATTATATAATCGCATGTGTTTATATATGTAAAAGCCATATTGCTGAATAAATTCGATAGAACGATCTTTCGTGATTGTAATATGTGTTGAAGAAGATTCAGAGCAACGACTTTTATTTATTTCATATTCAGCCTTTTCACGAAACGAGTGTGAATGAGACGAAAGTGATAAAAACAAGGTGTAATTTTTTTTAGCCTCATGTTCATTACCTAAAAGAGAATTGATTTCGCCAAGCCAGAAATAAGCTTCAGGATATTCATCATCATAATCATGTACTAAAGTAGACAAAACACGTAAAGCATCGTCATATTGTAGATTATAAAAATATGCTTTACCTAAATGTATATATATAGAAGGAAGATTTGCTTCATACTCTATAATTTTCTCATAGTAATCTATAGCATAAGAATAGTTCCCTTCTTGAAAATAAGTATCGGCTGTAGTCGATAGTTTGTGAATATTTTGTCCCCACCCAAAAAAAGAGAGAAAAATAAATATAATAAATACAGGAATTTTTTTCATATGCGTATAGTAATTGAGTTTAATTTAGTAAGTGTACTATTAGAGAGAATCATTAATCAATATTTTTTTGTATTGTAATATCAAAAGTATCTAAGTTCAGGCATATCAGATTACCTTTATTTTGCTGTTTTTTGTATACGCAACCATTATCAATATTTATAATAGGAAGTTTATGATTAATGGACCGTTTAATTTTAGAAATAGAAATAGGAGTGTGACCATGAATAACATATGTATTTTCAGGGATTTTTTCCACAGGCATATTACCTCTAAGATATAGCATGGCATGTTTGTTATCAAAAAAATTATCGTTCCAAAAATCAAATCCGGCATGAGAAAGCAAAAAGTTTTTGTGCGAATAAAAATAAGGCAGACTTTCAAAAAACACACGGTATTTCTTTTTAAATTGAGAGCAGCTGTTTTTTTTAAACAACCAGGTTAATTTCATATGTTTACACACTTTATAAAATTCATGTGTATTAGTATTATTGTATTCTGAAATTATAAATTGTTCATGATTACCCCTTAAAGGGTAAATATTATAGCCATCATGTTGTAAATTGATAATAGTATCAATTAATTTTTTTGAATGCTTTCCACGATTTATAGAATCACCTAATATGAATAATGAATCATGTTGAGAAAGATTAATTTTATGAATTAAAGCATTGAAAGTATAAGCACAGCCATGTACATCACTAATAGCATAGTGAAAACCCGAATTATATGTAGTTTGAAACTGAATCATAGATAAAAAAAACCAAGGATATAAAAGTAAAAATAAATAATTAATATAAATAATGTATAGAGTATGATTTTTTTTGAAAAAAAATATTTATTTTTAACACTTGATTTTCAAATCGATACTAAAGCGATGCGTAATAAAATTAAATTTTAGTAATTTTTTTCACTAAAATGTTTGGAATAATAAAATAAAGGAGCGTATATTTGCAGCCCCAAACAGAGATAGTGTTCTCACAAAAAGTTAAGGGATTCGTTATAAAACGAAAAAGTTCTTTGAATATAATTAAGATACAAATCACTTTTTAATAAGTGACCATGAAATGGGTTTAAACATGCGTCAATTTTGAGTTATACTTATTCGTTAGGAAAGAAACAACAATTTTTTACAACGAAGAGTTTGATCCTGGCTCAGGATGAACGCTAGCTATGAAATCCCACCTAATACATTTGATACCCATGGTAAAATTTGTTATGCTGTAGAGGTTATATAAGCAAAAAACGTTTGCAGTATTGAGCCTTATAAACAATTTCTAAGTTAGAAGACATTAAGTTAGAAGACATAAGGAAAAAGCAGGAGCGGCAGAATGAGCTCTTTTGCTGAAAGGAGAAAAATATGAAACCAATACGCTTGGCTGAAAATGTGTATAGATTGAGTGCGAATATTGGAAGCAGGGATCTGTTTGAAGGGATTTGGCCGATACCCAACGGTGTTTCGCTGAATGCCTATCTTATTAAAGGTGAGAAAACAGCTCTAATTGATCTTGTCAAAGATTGGGAAGGGGCTGCCCACTCTCTAACTGATGAACTGCAGGAACTGGGTGTCGGTGCAGAGGATAT
>JAWOEL010000077.1:0-13013 GCA_046482735.1 Bacteroidales bacterium
CACCGTGTCCGATCTTTGACGGAGAGAACGCAAAGAAACAACACAGAATTTAACCATTAACCACGTGTCTCGCTTTAGCGGATTGATAATTAACATTTTTCATTTTATTCGAAGCACGTCATCCTGAATGGAGCGAAGCGGAATGTAAGGATCTCATGCACCTGTACTGTCGGTTATTTAGTATTGTGTCTCAATTTTAGAGATTAACTTCGTTGAGCTTCACTGAGTTTCGGTTGCCACGCTATACTGTGTTACGCTCGCAATGACATGGGTAGTGGGAAGGCGGTTCTTTGTGTGTATGTTTGTGTAATCTCATATCTAACACCTAATATCTATCGTTACCACACCGTGTCCGATCTTTGACGGAGAGAACGCAAAGAAACAACACAGAATTTAACCATTAACCACGTGTCTCGCTTTAGCGGATTGATAATTAACATTTTTCATTTTATTCGAAGCACGTCATCCTGAGCGGAACGTAGTGAAGCGTGAGGATCTCGTGCACCTGCACTGACGGTTATTTAGTCTTGTGTTTCATTGCCTGAGATTGCCACGTTACGCTATCGCTTCACTCCGTAAGAGGTCGGACACGGTCTCTATGACGTGGGTGCTGCACAGGAAGTCCTTTGTTTTTGATTCGTGTTTCAATTGGTAACACTGTGTTCCGTTAGTAAACGGACACGTTCGTTCGTATGACGTGGGAGTCAGCAATAATCGAAGCACGTCATCCTGAATGGAGCGAAGCGGAATGTGAGGATCTCGTGCATCTGCACTGTCGGTTATTTAGTCTTGTGTTTCAATTTTAGAGATTAACTTCGTTGAGCTCCACTGCGTTACGGTTGCCACACTCCACTGCGTTACGCTCGCAATGACATGGGTAGTGGAAAGGCGGTCAGATATTAGACACTTGAAAAGCAAATGTAAAAATTGAAGTAAAATTTTGCACAAAGCTATTCCTCCCTTGAGGGAGGTGCCCGCAGGGCGGAGGGTGTTGGGGTGCTATTGTAAATATGACGGGAGTTTTTTTTATACTGCCCTTTCAGGGCGATAAAACCGTGGTGCTATTCTTTACCCAAGGCGATGCCATTGGGCTGAATTGGCATAGGTCCGCTAAAGCGAGATACAACTTTCAGCCTAAAATTGAGATTATTTCTTCTTCAGTTATATTTTAGTACACTAACACCGAAGGTGTTGTATTTCCATAACCGGAGGTCTGTGACCTACGGAAATAGAAATGAGTAGAACATCTGCCTGAAAGGCAGGACACTTATTTTACGAGCCACCATCAACAGGGACTCTGTCCACTGTTGAGGTGTGATGGGGCAGTACATTTATTGGTGTTTGGAAAACCCCGTCAGTGGTTGTAAACCCTGACGGTGGTTACGTAAAAAAAATGTAATACAATTTATATTGACGTTAGCACCACTGCCGAGCGAATGAAAGATTGTCAATCCCTGAAATAAGTTGACCATAAAAGTCAACTATTATGAAAGCAGATTGAGCAAAGATTAGAAAAAAAGTCTATTCTGAAGAATTTAAGAAGAGAATAGTTTCGGAGTTTGAAAGTGGAGAATTTTCACTTGCCTTGTGCTTTTTTAATAATGGTAAAAAACCATTTTTTTATCTTTTGAAACAATCTCGTAATTACTGTATCCTTATCATCTTTCGAATTATAATTATTTTCACCTATCAATAAAGCTACTGGTTTTAATCCTTCATACTGTTCACAAATCACCTTTAACATGGCGGCGAAAGGTAAAAATACAATCATGCCGGCTATACCCCACACCGAAGCCCCAATAATGATACTTAAAATTGAAGTTACTGCATTAATTTTCATTTTTTTGCCCACTATTTTTGGAGTCAAAAAATTACTTTCAAGAAACTGAACAAACCAAAAGAATATGGCTATGCTTATTGGCATCCAAATAGAATCGTAGGATATAAAAGAATATAATACCGGGATAGCAGCTCCCACAAAAGTTCCCACATACGGAATAAGGGCTAAAAAAGCAGCCAAAAACCCGAAAAGGAAAGGGTTATCAATACCAATAATCCACAGTCCTACACTGTTTACTAGCCCCAGTATGAGAATAATTACCATCATTCCGAAAATGTACTGCTGTCCGACGTGTTGAACAGATTTAAACATCTTAAAGGCCTTTTCTCTATTTTCCTGAGGATAAAAACGGACTAAAGCCTGTATCAGTCCATTTCGGTATATTAATATCAGGAAGGTGAATATAATTGATGTCACGAAACCGAAAATGATATTAGCTGTACTACTGAATGTTTTACTCAACAATGAACCTGCCGAATCCTGAAACCAATTTTTCAGCTTCTCCAATAACTCTCCTTTGTCCAGTTGCGGTAAAAATTCAATGTATTTATTAATGAATAATGTAGTGTCAGCAAATACATTCAAAATTTTAACTTTAAAGTCTGATATGTTTTCCGAGATTTCGATGATTTGAGTTGAAAAAAGAAAAACTGCTCCCCCAATTATTACAAATAAACCTAAAATGGATAGAAAAGCCGACACTATTTCATTTATGCCCCAAGATTCAAATTTCCTTACTACCGGAAAGAGAATACATGCTATTAAAAAAGCAAATGCAATAGGAATAAGTACTCCTTTTGCCAAAATTAAAATCGCAAATAAGCCTATAATTGTGGCTATAACATAAAACATTTTTTGAAAAGAATGATGCATATTTCTTAGGGTTTTACATAAAGTGAGAAAACGGATTAAAAACAAATGTAGTGTTTATCTAATAACGTGAGTTCGATATAATTTTTGAGTTCAGAACGCTTAGAAATAGTAAGATTCGATTAAAAATAATGAGTATTATCGGGATAAATCGAATTATTCGTTAATAATTATTCAACCATGCACACTTATTTACTACGTGTCATGTTCAATTTTATAAGGGAATTCTATTTTCGGATCATCGTTTTGTTTTTAGTCAAAAGTAAACTCAATGATTCATAGTATGATTGTAAATGATTAATTGATATTTCCGGAGAGGTTTTTGAGGGAACAGTCTCCGGCATTTCATCCAAATAGTAAGATAACTCCGGGTAATGGTTTTTAATCATCATGGTAGTTTCCAGAATCTTCACATTCAAATCCTTTGCTATTTGTTCGTAAGCAGCGTGTTTATCTGTATTTTCCATATAATTATATTTTTGTGTAGGTGTAATTCCTTATTTATTCAGCAATATGTTGTTTTCTTCTCTAATTCTTACGAATAGCATAAGCGCGTTTAGTAGGGTAAATGTAATTGCAGTGAAATACAGATGAAATATCATTGGTATAACAACAATTTCAGCAATTACAATCAGATAATTCGGATGTTTAAAATACCTGTATGGTCCTTTTCGTACTAAAGGCATGTCTGGAATATGATATATTTTTGTATTCCAGAATTTCCCCAGTGAGGAAATTACCCAGATTTTGCACACAAGAATTAAAAAATAGAACACAAGCAGGAATAAGCTGAATGATTCTGGTTGTCGTACGAAGTATTCGATAATAAGTGAAATTATGAATACAATATGCAGTGCAACTATGAAAGGATAATGACTTTTTCCGTATTCCACGGCTCCCTGTTGCACCAACCATTTTTCATTTCTTTTGGACATTAGCAATTCACCAATTCGCAGCAGAATAATAAATAATATGAATACAATAAATCCCATTTTTATGTATGTTGCATGTGAAGTAAAACCATTTCGCAGGAAAAGCCGGGACCCATTGATAACATTAAACCGTGGCCATTTTCGAAACCCTCAGAAAAGAATCGTTCAAGTACATACAAAACAGTTGTGCTCGACATATTCCCATTGTCGTTCATTACCTCACGGGTGTTTTTCAAGAAATCGCCTTCTACCGATAATGCCTCTTCGTAAGCAGTCAGCACCTTTTTTCCGCCCGGGTGAAAAATAAAGTTTTGTATATCCGAAATCGTCAAGTGATGTTTTGCTAAAAATGTAGTTACATCGGCACGAACATTTTGGTGTATTAGAGTCGGGATATCGGCTGAAAAGAGAACTTTAAACCCCGTATCCTGAAAATCCCACCCCATCACATCGAGCGAGTCATAATACAATTTACTTTGTGTGTCAAGAAAAGTAATCTCATTTTCCGTGTTATTGATACAATTATCACCCGTAATAATACAAGCAGACACACCATCGGCAAACAAACTTGAGCCGATAAAATTGCTTTTACTGAAATCATTGTGCTGAAAAGTAAGCGAACACAATTCAACGGCAACGAGTAAAACTACCGCATCTGGATTAGCTTTTGCTAAAATGTTTGCTTTTGAATATCCGGAAACACCTCCGGCACAACCTAATCCGAATACAGACATTCTGTTAACATGCTGATTAAGCCTCATTTTGTTAATAATATGAGCATCTAAACTCGGGGTTGAAAGCCCGGTAGTCGATACAAAAATTAAATCGGTAATTTCGTCTTTATGTATGTGTGCACTGTCAATACATTCATCAATGGTCTGAATTGAATATTCAAGAGAAAGGCGGATATATTCGTTATTTCGGTCTTTGAATGAATGCTGCTTTGTGAAATAATCAGGCGGTTTGCACAGATTCCGAGTCTTGATTTCAGTATTATCAAAAACACTCATCATGCGTTCAATGTGCGGATATGAAGGTGCAAATAAATCCTGAATATGTTCTTTTAATTTGTGTTGTTCAATTTTATAGGGAAATTCTATGTTTGATATCGCTGCTAATGATGGCATAAACTTTTATTTCTACTGTAAATAATGCTCGTTATTAAAAAAACTAAAATACACATCTATAAACTGTATAGTATTACAAAATTCTTATAAAAAGTTACATTATTCCTACTTTTTTAAAAGGCAGATAGTCTAACACTTTGGTGTTGTGCTAATTATTGTACTGCATTCTTGCCATGGTGTAGTTTTTTTAGCATGTTGGGTTTTATATGCGAAGTATAAAGTTTTCTCGGTTCATTGTCTGATCTTGATATTGAAACGTTCTCATAACTGCTTTTTCTAAAACTTGCTTGAGCATTGTATAATTATTGGGTTTTGTAATGTATACATTTGCACCGTTGAGGAATGTTTCTTCCATGTCTTTTTCATTGTCTGATGTAGAATATATAGCAATAGCAATATCTTTCAGTTTTTCATTACTTTTTATTTCTTTCAAACATTCTAATCCATTTTTGCGTGGCATGTTGAGGTCCAGAAACAACAGATGCGGCAAACGAACGTTTTTCTTATTAAGCCATTCCATTAATTGTATTCCATTATTTACTGTGTAAATAATAATATTGATTTCCAATTCGGCAAAGGCTTCTGTAAAAAGAAGGCGGTCGCTTTCATCATCATCGGCAAGAAGTATATGGAGAGGTTGATTTTCCACTGTTATTTATTTTTGTTGTACAGAAAAAATACCTGCCTGAGTAGCCGGCAGGTAAATATTGAAAGTAGCACCTTTATTTGGTGTGCTTGTTGCGATAATAACGCCATTGTGATTGTCCACTATTTTTTTGACGATAGCAAGACCAATACCGGTGCCTGCGTATTCTTCTTTGCCATGCAGTTTCTGAAAAACATCAAATATTTTGGTGCTGAATTTTTGTTCAAAACCAATACCGTTGTCACTAATAGCAATATGGCAGTATTCTTTATGCGGCGTAAGATCCTTAATACGTGATTGTTCATTTTTAATATACCGACTTGTTATTTTTATATGAGGAGTCACCTCCGGATTTGAATATTTGAGAGCATTGCCAATAAGATTGTGTAAAAGCTGGCGAAACTGAAAAGGAATGATTTTCACCTTGCACATATCGGCAACTTCCACAAGAGCTTTTTTCTCCGAAATTGGTTCTTTCAGTTCGGTTTTAACCTCCTCAACAATATCGTTGAGATTGATATGTTCAAATTCCCGTTCGTCAGTACTTAAACGAGAGAAAGAAAGCAAATCCAAAATAAGTTGTCGCATTCTTTCAGTTTCCTGCTGCATAAGCTGGAAATATTTTTTCCCTTTATCAGATAAATGCTGGTTTTCTTTTTCTACAATTAATCCTGCAAAGGTTTGTAATTTACGAAGTGGCTCCTGTAAATCATGACTCGAAACATAAGTGAATGCTTCGAGTTCTTTGTTCATATTCAAAAGCTCTTTATTGTTATCCACCAGACGTTCGTTCGCTTCTTTTAATTCACACGTTCGTTTATCAACCGCTTCTATCAATCGCTGTTTTTCTTTTTCACGGTCGCGAACTTCTTTCTTAAGTGATTCTCTCTCTCTCATTTCTTTTTCTATCACCAACCGCCTTACTTCCGTAATGTCGGACATAACAAGAAGAATTAATTCTTCACGATGTGTTTTCTGGATAATACGGTTTGCGTTGAGCGACATTATTTTTTCACCTACATTCAAAAAAGTGTGTTTAACTTCGTAATTATAAAATTGAGTGTCGTTGGGAATGATCTTTTTAAGGAGTGTTCGTAATTGGGGAATGTCCCATTGTTTGTTACCCAATTCATATAAAAACACTCCTTCGGTTTGCTCTTCGGTAACATCGAATGTTTTGTAGAATGCCTGGTTTGCAGATTTTACCCGAAGGTCTTTTCCTAAAACCAGTAAGGGATCGTGCATGGTAGAAACAATAGCATTGGAATATTCATACGATTCATTAAGCAAATCAATACGTGTTTGCAATTCCTGATTTGTGGTAATAAGTTCTTCGTTGGTAGATTCTATTTCTTCTTTTGAAGTTTCCAACTCCTCATTAACCGTTTGCAGCTCTTCATTACTCGAAACCACCTCTTCATTTGCACTTTGCAATTCTTCGGCAAATGCTTCCTGTTCATGCGAAGCTGAAAGTGCATCGGCATGTGCTGCTGCTAATTGCTGTTCAAGTTTTTGTATCCTTTGGTCTTGTACCGACGAATTATGCCCGGCACTATCCTGCCCCGGCGAATAATATTCAGCTTGCTCATGTTCGGTAAAAAGAATAAGGAGCAAGGGTTCGTTCCATTCTAATTCAAGAGGAACAATTTCAAAGCTTATAATGCGTACTTCTGCATTAATTTTCAATTCAATCCCACTTTTACGAGCAGATTCTTTTGATTTCATGACTTTTGAAATGGAATTACGCAACTCAAACGCAATTTCAGGACGTGCCATCTTTAAAATATTAAAAGTAGCTTTACCTTTTGGGTTTGTAAGAAATAAATCGGTTGTGCCACGAAACTGTATAATTTCCATTTGGTAATCAACAATTACACTTGCCGGCATAAAATCCGAGACAAGTACTTCATCAATAGCATTGTCGAGTTTTTGTTGAGAACTGGACATGTTGGTTTTGTGTCGAACATTTACCGGAACTTTTTTTTCGGAAGCCTTTGATTGTGCATAGCGAGGAGAAAGTTCCGGCAACCGTTGCGAACCTGTATTATTTTTTCGCAAAAATATTTTATACTTTTCATGGAAAGTTGAAAAAAGATTCGTTGACTGGCTGATATTTTCTGATTTGCCAAGCATTAAAAAACCGTCGTTGTTTAATGCGTAATGAAAAGTGTGTGCCGCCTTTTTTTGTGCTGCAGTATCAAAATAAATAAGGAGGTTGCGACAACTGATAAAATCGAGACGCGAAAAGGGCGGATCGCGTAAAATATTATGCGGAGCAAACACACACATATCGCGTATTGCTTTATTCACACGGAAATCACCGTCTGCTTTCACAAAAAAACGCTGGATACGCTTTGGAGAAACAGTTTCTAATTCCTGCTTTGTATAAACACCTACACGGGCTTTGGCTATAGCCTGTTCACTTAGGTCGGTTGCAAAAATCTGAACGGGGATATGTGTGGTAAGGCTTTCATTAATCTCAAGCAGCATCATGGCTATAGAATAGGCTTCTTCGCCGGTTGAACATGCCTGTACCCATATACGGAAAGACTCTCCCTCTTTTTTTCTTTTCAGCAATGTTGGAAAAAGTTCTTCTTTTAAATAATTGTGTGTATCGCTGTCGCGAAAAAAACTGGTTACATTAATAAGCAAATCCTGATACAGAATATTTGTTTCTTCGTTTTTTTGGGTAAGCAATTGAGCATATTCTGTGATATTTGTTATTTTGTACAACAGCATTCGGCGAATAATGCGTCTCTTAATAGTATTCATTTTATATACACTAAAATCAACACCTGTAGCTTTAAATAGCTGATTGAGAATGCGTTTTAAATCAGGATTGTTGTTGTCAATCAGATTTTTGCTATCGGATTTTGCACCAATATTTTTCACAAAAGGGTGCTTGCTGAGTCGTGCCAATTCGTATGCTATTTCTTTTGGCGACAATATAAAATCTATCGCACCTGTTGCTATTGCAGAGTGAGGCATGCTTTTAAATTTTGCAGTATCGTTTTGTGCAAACGTTAATCCCCCCTCTTGTTTAATGTCTTTTATGCCAACCGTTCCATCACTCGCACTGCCCGAAAGAACAATACCGATAACTCTCTCTTTTTGAGCACGGGCAAGTGAAGAGAACAGAATGTCAATAGAAATTACCGTGCTACTTTTTGAACGAGGAATTAATTGTATGTTTCCGTCTGTTACTTCAATTCCTTTATCATAGGGGATAACAAAAACATTATTCGGTTTAATCTTATCCATGTTATCTATTTCCTGCACCTTCATCTGTGTCTTCTGCGATAAAATTTCAGTTAACATGCTTTTGTGGTCGGGACTCAGATGCTGAACATATATGAAAGCCATGCCCGTATCAGGAGGAAGATATTTTAGCAACTCCATAGTAGCTTCCAACCCACCGGCAGATGCACCAATGGCAACAATAGGAAAATGACTGTTTTGTGATGGAGAGGTGCTTTTTTGTATTGTCATGTAAGAAAAAATATCATAATAGTAAAAATTGAATACTGTTTCACAAAAAACCTTATTCCGTTAATTTGCTTTCATTGTTATCAGGAATTACTATTGAATTACCGGTAATTATAAAATTTTCTTTAAGTGGCAAAGGATTATTTTTTTGCGTTACGAGAGTTAGTGCTTCATAAATAACTTTTTTCAATTGCAAAAAATCAACCGGCTTGCAAATATAGTAGTGTGCAGCATCTTTAAAAACCACCGTAATCATATCTTGCTCAGAATAAGTAGAAAGTATAATAACCGGAAGATTTTGCAATTCGCTATTGTGTTTTATTGCTCCTAAGGTTGCAAAACCGTTTTTTCGCGGCATATTAAGATCCAAAAATAACACATCAGGCAAAACAGTTCCTTTTGTAGTAAGTTCCTCAATCACCTGTTCGCCATTATGCACAATGGTAAGACGTGCCGGCACAGAGAGCTCAGCAAGGGCATCTTTAAAAAGAAGGCAATCAGCTTTGTCGTCGTCGGCAAGAAGAATGTTAAGGTTTTGTGTAAACATATGACAAATGTATATATATTAGTCTGTAATACCTATTAAAATGAGTAAATACGTTTACGCACATATATTATTTTAAACTGATGAGATCGGTAAATAATACCATTTCTGAATCCGGAAATTGAACGTCAGCTTCGTTTTCAGCAGTAATAAAAATTTTAATCGGTTTGTCAAAACTTACCGTTTCAAACGATGCTTTCAGTTTATTTGATATTGAACTAGTTGAGCTCACAATCTGACCTAAATTTTTTATTTCGTCTTTATTGGTACGCATCCATAATACATACACATTCCGAGGTGGTGACAAATCTTTTGAATTTGCCAAATTAGTTACATCTACCTTTATTTGGTAGTTTTTATTATCATCCTCTTTAACAATGACTGTTCCTTTTGCTGCCGGAACAACAGACGACGATAAAAAGTCCGCTTTTGTGGCACATGAACTAAATACAGCTACCATGAATAGTATTCCAAGGTATACCATCATATTCCGTATTCTATGTGTATGTGTTTTCATATATTTATTATTTGTAATAAAAATTCATCAATTGCTATCTTCAGATTTTTCTTCCGATAAAGATTCGTCAATTTCTGCAAACAAACTTTCTATGCCTTTGCTTATTAATGGAACAGATATCAACTCCATTACACTTGAAGCAAAAAAATCACTGAAGTTTTGTTTTTTTCCAAAGTTTTGTTCAATAATATAATCAGTTCCCATATTCACAACAATTTTAGAGAGGTTTATCACATCCCTTTTTCCATTCTGTTCCTCATCTTTATTTGTTTTCGAAGGATTAAAAACAGTTTGTTTTATGTCGCTGAACGATTGGCTGAGTCCTTCCTCAAGCTTTGTTCTTTCAGCTTTCAATTGCAAAATTTGCTCTGTCAATGATGTATTGTCCGAAATTTCATTAGTACTCATTTTGTTAACTTTTGTAATTTAACATATCTCTTGTATAATCTTATCGCGCATATGATTAATCAACAATTTTTTTCGACCAACAATTAATATTATAGCCACAAGAAGATAAAATCCTGTAACAATACCATATCCCAAATATGTATTATCGAAAACATCTGAAAGGTACATGCCGACACCAAGACTTAAGAAAAAAACAAACAAACTAATTACCACCCCTATAATCAATACACTTATCAACTTTGCTATTATTGAAGAAGTGCGTTGAGCTGTTTCTAGTTTAACAATCTCAATAGTTGAGTTGGTGTAAGTCGTGAGCTTACCAATTAATTCTTCTAATTTCTCCAGCTTTAATTTCATGGGGCTATATTTAATTGATTGTGATTTTTTTACTAAAAAAATAACCAACCGTTTAGATTCAACGTCACGATTGGTTATTTTTATAAAGCAGACCTACTGTTTTTCAGCTTTTTTCTGTGCACTTTCTTTCATTCCCTCAGCCTTTTCTTTGGCTAAATTTTCTTGTTCCTCCGCCTTACGACGGATATCTTTTACTTCCTTTTTCATTTTCTTTTTTATATCCTGAGCAGTACTTTTTGCTCCATCAGCAATATTACTTCGGGTTTTACTTCCTTTATGCGGGGCAAACAAGACTCCAAGTGCGGCTCCTGCCATAGCTCCAAGAAGTATTCCTCCAACTAAACTGCCTGTGTGATTTGATTTTTCCATATTATTTAATTTTTGTATGTATAATTACTTTATTTCTTTCTTAATACTTCATAGCATGTTATAAACCATTTTTTCAATGTCACTGCTTCAAAACAAAGTCTGGAAGACTTAATAATTGAACGGGGATTCACGAATTTTCGAGTTGTCCAATTATTAAGTCAAAGGGTTCCAGTCTATATTTGGAGAGTTTTCGGAGAGACATTAATTACTGAATAAACGGTATCCGACAGTTGCCTGATACCAAATGTTTTTATACCGTGGAGTTGACGAAGTTCCGTCGCCGTCGTTGTCTTGAATATCAATACCTACCCGTGCACCAACAACAAATTGTTCGAAATTAACGTCAAATCCGCTTACCATAGACAATGTGTTTTTTCGAATATTATCATTGTCAAATTCTTCATCTTCGTTAAAGCCAACAAACTCATTATCTAAATCAAATGATTCTTGTACCAAATACGAAAATTGAGGACCTGCCAGTATGGTAAGAGATTCTATCGGTTTTATTGCCACGAAAATAGGTACATCAATATAATTTGAGGTGCGAGTATATGTATATTCGCTTCCGAGAAAACTTCCCGAGCCCATATATCCTTTTTGAGAAAAAAGCAACTCAGGCTGAATACCCAAATATGTCCCAAGGGGTATTGATGAAAATACACCACCAGCGAGACCTAATTTAAAATCAGCCGTAAAATCCTCACCTTCGGAATCATATACATTCGATACATTTGTACCTATTTTTACACCAAAGTGCATCATATCTCGTGTGTCCGCGGATTCATCCTGTGCATTACCAACATGTACCATAAATGCTAAGACCGTCGTTAATAAAATTGCATGTTTAAATTGTTTCATTTTCGTGTGTTTTAAATGTTATAATTACTATTTTGATGTTGCTAAACTTTACGACCTCTAATAAGTCGCAACAATACTCCAACTACAGCAATAACAAGTAAGATGTGTATAATATTTCCCAAATCCATGGCATAAAAACCCACAGCCCAAAGAATAAGTAACACTACTGCGATGATGTATAGAAGATTGTTCATTGTATTTAATTTTAAAAAGTTATTTAATTTAGTACAACAAAGATGATGCGATTTGTGTCCAAGAGTGTTACATAACAAATATAAATTGTTACATATTTCACACATAACCTACAACATGCTGTTTTCCTAAAGATTCTAATACATTTATATTCTGAAATTCTAAATCGTATGAAACCGGAAATTAATTTTCTATTTCTCAATTTCTGCTTAATACTGTTAAGTTGGTAAAAGATCTTAGATTTGATATTTTTTCATACCGTCACTACTATTACTCACAGACACATACAATCAAAAAAATCAGCTTACATTATGGTTGTACAATTGTATTGCTACTCAAGGTAACTGCGGCTATACGAGCAAACAAACGCCCTTCGATTGTTGCACCGGTATTCATTGAAATAGACTGATCTGCCATTATGGTTCCTTTAAAAACAGAAGAGGTTCCAAGCGTTGCCGATGTGCCTACTTGCCAAAAGATATGTGCCGCATCTGCACCACCAGTTAAAATGACTTTACGCCCCGAAGTTGTATTAAGCGATGATGCTATCTGAATAACAAAAACAGCATCAGGATCTCCTTGTGCATCAAAAATAAGGTCGCCCGATGAAATTTCAAGAGACCCGGCTGATTTATAAAGTCCTGGTACAAGCGTGAGTCCGCCGATATTTCCTGCCAGAAGCACAATATCAGTTGATGTAAGACCAGCAGCTTCATTATACGCATCTGTTAAATCATTTTTGGCGGCAGTAAGCCCAACCTCATCAACTATAGAACCTGCCGGACCGGTAGCATCAACTGTATATACATTTCCGGTTATTTCGGCTGCACCAAAACCGCTAATCATACTTCCGGACGCCGGACTTAA
>JAWOEL010000125.1:0-20837 GCA_046482735.1 Bacteroidales bacterium
CCAACTGGATGTTTAACCCCCACCATCACCACCTCCGAAACAACCCTTTCCGGGTTGTTTCGGAGGTGGTGATGGTGGGGGTTAAACATCCAGTTGGAGGTGTTGTAAATGAAACACCTGAATAGTATAATGTATTATTTGTAGAACAATAATATAAATAAATAGTAGTTGATGAATTACCATTATTAAGAGATTCAATAGCATCCCCCCCTGAAGCGGCAAGAACAATATCCTCCATTCCAAGAGAATAAGTACTCCATTGGGGTGCAGTTCCTTCTAACACTACGGCATCTATAGATTCAGTAGCATGTGACACAATAAGTGATGTGGGGCCATCCCATCCTTGACTACCAACAGTAAAAACTCCTGCTACTCCATCATATGTTACAGAAGTGCCGTCATTTCCATTATGAGTAACGGTAAGAGTTCCGTCTGTATCAAATTCATCAGCAAAAACACTCCCCCCAACAACAAACAAAAAAACCACCATAAACGACAGGAATTTATGCAAAAACGCTAAACGATATGTAAACAAATTATTCATAGCTCCCTTTTTTATAATAACAATACACAGGAGTATATCCCCTGCATATACATCTCTTTTTACTCTAATCGAGTATAGGTAAAAATACATATCTATACACATATACGCAAATTATATGGATATTAGTTACTTAAAAAAGGCTTTTATTTATTAACAATATATAAAAAAACACATAGTATATATACCTGTAGTAGATAAAATTCAGGAATTTTATCTACGGAACATACACCTCCAAAATTTTGAGTGGGTGCTCTGCTCGAATGGTAATTTCACGTAATGCTGCGGGTAATAATACAGTTTCGCCTTGTGATATAGTTTCTGTTTCACCTTCACCATACCTAATTGTGCCAGTTCCTTCCACACACATATATATTACACAAGAATCGAGAGGATAATAATCTTTTGAAAATTCTGCATGAATATGTAATAATGAAATAACAAAAAAGTCACTTTCTACTAATTTTTGTTCACCAAGTGTGTAAGATTCATATACTATTGGTGTTTGTTTAGCTAATGAATAATCTATTGCATCAACTGCCATATCAAGATGCAATTCCCGCTCATTTCCCTCTGCATCTTTTCTGTCCCAATCATACATACGATACGTAACATCAGATGTTTGTTGAATTTCTGCCAATAACACGCCCTGCCCGATTGCATGCACCAAACCTGCGGGAACATAAAACACTTCACCCTGCTGCACTGCATGATAGGAAAGGGAATTCACTAATTGCTTAGAATCTTGCACCAATGCAATAAACTCATCGCGAGACATATCCCTGTCAAAACCTAAAATTAATTGTGCGTCTTCCTCTGCTTTAATCACGTACCACATTTCTGTTTTTCCATACGAAGTATGTCTCTCTTTGGCAAGCTCATTATCCGGATGCACCTGTACCGATAAATAATCATGCGAATCAATAAATTTGCATAAAAGTGGGAATTCTATACCAAATTTCTCATACACATGTTGACCAACAATCTCATCCATATATACTTCAATAACCTCTTGCAATGTATTTCCGGCAAGAAAACCATTTTCTATAACCGATACAGAATCCTGCAATGCAGAAATCTCCCAAGATTCACCACACCTAGAGGGAACATCAGTACGATTAAATACAGAAGCTATTTGAGAACCACCCCACGGGGTTTGTTTATAAATAGGCTTACATTTTATGGGATATAATTGTGCCATAATCACGAATATATTTAGTGTCGCGTACAAAAATGAAGCGTATGCCCCATTTTATTCTTTTTGGTTTGCATATAAAATTCATTATGCGGATTAACATCCACTTCTATCGGCACATTCTCTACTATTTCCAGACCATGCCCTTCGAGACCTGCACGTTTTGTAGGATTGTTAGTCAATAATCTCATTTTCCGTATACCCAGTTTTCGTAAAATTTCGGCACCAACACCATAGTCACGTTCATCATCTTTAAATCCAAGTTCTATATTGGCCTCAACAGTATCAAGTCCTTCTTCCTGTAATTTATACGTTTTGATTTTATTGAACAAACCAATACCTCGCCCCTCTTGATTCATATAGAGCACCACACCTTTTCCTTCTTTATCAACCCGTCTCAAAGCCTCTTCGAGTTGATGTCCGCAATCGCAACGTTGACTGTGGAAAATATCGCCGGTAAGGCAAGAAGAATGAACTCTCACCAATATCGGATCAGATGGTCCCCACTCCCCTTTTATAAGAGCAACGTGTTCGAGTCCGTTTGAAATTTGCCGAAAAGGTACTAAGTTAAAATTACCGAAATCAGTTGGCATTTTCACCATATCACCCATCTCAACAAGATTTTCTTTGTCGAGTTTGTACGCAATTAAATCATCAATAGTAATGATTTTGAGATTGAACTTTTTGCTAATCTCCACCAACTCGGGCAAACGTGCCATAGTGCCGTCTTCATTCATTATTTCAACCAACACGCCACCCGGCTTAAGTCCTGCCATTTTACTTAAATCAATAGAAGCCTCAGTATGTCCGGCTCTACGAAGCACCCCCCTGTTTTTTGCTTTCAGCGGAAAAATATGTCCGGGACGTCCCAAATCCTGAGGTTTTGTATCAGGATTAACCAAAGCCTGAACAGTTTTGGCACGATCAAAAGCAGAAATACCGGTTGTACATCCCTGTCCGATTAAATCAACAGAAACCGTAAACGGCGTTTCGTGCATCGCAGTATTTTTTCCTACCATCAAATCCAATTGCAACTCCTCGCATCTATCTTCTGTCAAAGGAGCACAAATAAGTCCTCTGCCATGAGTTGCCATAAAATTTATAATTTCGGGTGTTATACTTTCTGCCGCACAGACAAAATCTCCCTCGTTTTCTCTATCCTCACTATCTACTACAATAATTACCTTTCCGTTTTTAATATCTTCAACGGCTTCCTCTATTGTATTAAATATTGTCTTATTGGTTTCGTTTTGTTGGTTGCCACACATTTGATTCTACTCCTTTCAAAAACTTAAAAAAGCCTATTAATAAGGCTATGTTCATACTATAAAAATGAGTAATAAAACGAAGTATAGAAATATGTATATTCATTTTTTTCAATAACATGTCTATTACCGGAAACAAAAGTAAAATAATTTGCCCAAAGAACATATAAGAATAAACAATATCTTGTGAAAAAAGTATTGCTGAACACAATAATGAATCAATAAGTAAAAATGGGGTAATCCAACGCAACACTTTATGAGAAAAAAAACTAAATCCTATGCCACTTGTTAGATTACATGCCATATGACCAAATGTTGAGAGGTTTTGAAAATTACCTATAGAAATACGTATTTTTCGGCGAAACTCTTCATGCATAATATTCGAAATATCTTCGTAACATACTGCATCTAATTCTGCTATAGCTTTTTTCCGCTGACGCAACACCGACATGGTAATATAAAAATCATCCATAAAATAATTTCCGGGCACGGGAGAATAATATTTTTTCCGAATAGAATATACTCCACCAAAAGCACCTATCATAGCACCCCATACAATCCCTTCACGATATTTTAATAGATTTTCATGAGACAAATATGTTTTTTCCTGATATGATATACCATTTTTTTTGATATTTGTATTCACTATATATCCACCAACCAAGCCAATATCGGGATTTTTATAATGTTTCACCAATTCATATAAGGTATTATACTCAAAAAACACATTTGCATCAGTTAACACAACAACTTCGGCTGAAGTATCCTGTACTAAGGTATTAATAATAGCTGCTTTTCCTTGTCGGGTAGAAAAAGCATGCAAAAACAAATTATCATATCGCTCTGCATATGCAGATATTATTTCATTTGTTGCATCGGAAGAATTATCCGAACCTATATGTACTTCGAGCAAATGAGCTGGATAATGTGTTGCAAAAATACTTTGTATTTTTTTTTCTATCACCTCTTCTTCATTATACGCAGCTATAATAACAGACACATGAGGCAAATTATCATCCTGCGGCGTATAAATTACACTATTTTGTTTTTTTCCAACAGAAGCTAATTTCAGCAAAAAGGGATATAAGATATAAGTATGAAAAATACCTGCAACACATATCCAGAAAAAAATTTCAATCGCGAAAAACATATCGAAAATAAAAATCTACAAGCCCTTGAATTATTGAATAATTATCGAATTTTTGTTGGACAAAAGTACGAGCATTTTTTGCAATAGCATACACTTTTTCCGGATTTTCTACTAAATAATCTATTTGAGACACACATTGATCTGCAGATTCCACTATTACAATCTCTGAACCAGATTTTGCAGGAATGCCTTCTGCACCAATAGCTGTAGAAAAAATAGCTTTGCCATATGCCATGCCCTCTATTATTTTTATACGCATACCACTACCTGCAAGCAATGGTACTATCATAATATCATGTTGTGCCATATATTTTTTTGCATCATCTACTTCTCCCACAAAATCCACTCCCGGTACTGAAAACTCTTTTATAAGCCAATCCGGTGCATTTCTACCTGCAATAGAAAACCGCACATGCGGATGACGAGCATAAATTTGCGGCCAGCATTCTTGCAAAAACCACACAAGTCCTTGTTGGTTGGGAGCCCAATCTAAACCACCAATGTGAAATAAAGATGAAACTTCTTGTTTTTTCTCAACAGAAAGTTCATCCACAAACACACCTGTTGGTGCCACATACGAAGGCTTCACATTGCCCATCTTATAATATGTATCTGCATCACGTTGTGTTATAGGCACTATTATATCATATGTGTTTATATGATGACGCTCAAATTTTTCTACACGGCGAGCCACTTGTTTCAGATACCATTTTTTTATAGGATTTTTGGTCTCACGCCACAACCTATCCCAGATTTCATACTCAACATTATGAGCTCTGTATACAATTTGTGCATCTGAGTATTTTCGTATAAACGGAATATATGCACACATATATAATCCCTCAATTTGAATTACATCAAATGTTCCTGAAGATAAAATTGTATGCAATTTCTTTTTAAATCTACCAAACATAAACCGGGATGCTGTATATGGCTTTGTAGAAAACAAAAAATTACCTAAAATCCCCCAGAAAGAAATATCCGTTTTTTTATACACATCATAATATTCAGCCATTTGAGAAACCTCAAAAGGTAAATCGTTAATATGTGTATAATGTCTTGAAGTATTTACTGACAAAACAGTAACATCATGTCCTGTCATATAAAACCCTTTGAGCATACTGAATGCTGCAATCACGCCCCCGTCTTTAGGTGGATATGGGAATTTATTACATATTTGTAATATATTCATGTGTGTATATTAATTAATTTTTACTGTTATAATTTATCCTGCAATTTTTACAGAATGAAGTTTTACCGTAATTTTCACCCCTTGTAATACTTTTATTGTACCCAAAAAAATCATGACAAAATAAGTTCTTTGCAATATACCAATCATGAATCGGTACGCATATTTTGTTTTTTCCTGATAAAGAAATTAATGATATTATGCAACACCAATTTTGGTTTTGCAATAACCTTATCATGCGTAGCCATATATGTAAATGTAATACCTATTACAAACACAATAAGCGTTGCAAACCACATACCCCACACAGCATGCATTTCTCCGGACTTCACCCCTTTTTCACCTATCATACTTATAATATAATAAACTAAAAAAAAGATAAATGAAAATATAATTGGCACCCCCAAACCTCCTTTACGAACAATAGCACCAAAAGGAGCACCAACAAAAAACATAATAAAACACGCACACGCTAATGTGAATTTTTTATGTAATTGTATACGATGCCGATTAAACACAATATTTTGTTCACGAATATCATCTATATTAGACGTCAAATAAGATTCTGAAATTCGAGCATAATTCAATGCCTGAGAAATTGCTTGTTTTTTATATATCGTATTCATCGAAGCAAATAGTGAATCCACATTTTTTTGTAAGGGAGGTTCTTTTTTTACTGAAAGTTGCTTATACACCTTATAGGTAAAAAAATGATTAAAGCTACGTGCATTTAAACGTTTTTTTGCTTTTTGCAAGGAATCGAGCGTATACTGCAACTGCATAATATTTTGCATTTTTGCATTATGACGAAACAATTCCATATTTGTTCGGTCAAAATCAGTCGGATCTAACTCAAACAATACCTCCTGTTTGGTAAAACGTTGTTGTTGAAAAGGTCTTTTCTGACGTGTTTCCCGTGTATCATATTTATTATTAAGTTCCTCATACCGCTTGCCGTTAAATAAGGTAAAAATCAAATACTGTTCATTGGGAGTTACTTGCATAATAGCAGAATCAGCCATAGTTACATTCGAATTACCATCCTCTTTTCTATGATCATAAATCATAATATTATACATCATGTTCGTCTCAATATCTTTATCCTCAATTTTCAGACGAATGCCATCCAAACCTTCAAAGAAAACCCCCTCTTGAATATTTAATGCCGGACGCTGATGTCGTACATCAAACATTAACGACCACAAACGTAAATTACTATATGGCAACACATTATTTGAATACACAAACGCCAAAGACGCTATAAGAAGATTAACCACAACAAGCGGCTTCATAATACGTACTAGAGAAATACCGGATGATTTAATTGCTATAAGTTCATTGTTTTCTCCCAGATTTCCATACACAAATATCGAAGCACATAAAATGGCTAGGGGTAACGACATTTCGAGCAAGCCCATGGAAGCATAAAACATAAGTTCGACCACCACAGTCCACTCAAGGCCTTTTCCCACGAGGTCATCAATATATTTCCACAGAAACTGCATAAGCAGCAAAAACGTGGTAACAAAAAAAGTTATAATAAAAGGTGTAAGATATGACCGGACAACCAGCCAATCAAGTTTTTTTATACCGAGCATACGCACGAACTATAAATCAAGAACCAACAACATGCTTTAATTGTTCAATTTGGGATTCCCATAATTGAATTGCATCTTCCTTCTCATCAGGTTCTGCATAATCAGTAATAACCAATGCAACATCACCAGTTAAATCATCAATACTAATTTTGAATTCAAAATAATAATCCTCGCCTTCATCTTCTTCCCATTGAAATCGTATGTGTGAATTCTCTTTCTGAGCCAACACATGAGCAGGGGTATCATATCCGTCCCACACAAACACATATGTTTTATATTGATTCACGACATTTACATCATCTGCAAACCATTCCGAAAGACCAGATGGTGTTGATATCCGGTTATACAAAATCTTTGGAGAAGATTTAAAACTAAACTCTAAATTAAACTGTTCTTTTTCCATTTAAATTGTAATTATAAGCATTGAAATTCTCTTTGCCTTAATAATTTGCAATATACATAAATAAAATAACATACACATACAACTACATACATCTTTTAAAATTATCGTATATAATCTTTTGTAAATCAGCCAATGGCAGGGCGAAATGCGATGCCACAAATTGATACACATCTTCTATATGCAATAGGCTATCATCTGTTTCTAAAAACAAGCATTCGTGCGGAACATACTGTAATTTAAACTTCTGCGAACTACGACGAAACAATGATTCCCCAAAAGAAAAATAAGAATTATATGCCAATAATTGCGTAACTTGCGTTTCATTGCCATTAAAATCATGGAAAATAACCGGAACAGTAATGGTGTTTTTTTTAAGAAGATGCAAGATATCTGAATATGCACGCACACAATGAATAATAAGTGGTTTTGAATACGTTTGAGCTATGTGCATCTGCCATTCACATACCCGCATTTGAATATCCACAGGCACACTGCACGCTCGGTCAATACCACATTCACCAACACACATACATGCCTGAGCAGACGCAATACTTTCAATATCAGCACACCGCTTTACAACATCTTTTTCCGCACTCTCCCATGGATGAATTCCACAGGAAAAAAAACGAGGCTTGTCCTCCGAAAAACATTCATCACCTGACAATTGCAAAAGCTCAATAGTCTGGCTATGCAAACTCAGGAAATGAGTATGAATATCAACACATACATCAGACATCTTTCATTGATAATTGTATTCTGTTTTTTTCTTCGTCTACCGATAAAACCTTAACCTGTACATATTGATTGACCGTAACAATCTCTACCGGATCAGTTATATACTTTTCTGTAATTTGAGAAATATGCACTAAACCATTTTGCTTAATGCCAATATCGACAAATGCACCAAAATTGGTAACATTGGTCACAATTCCCGGTAACACTGCACCTGCTTTTACATCAGAAATTGACTTTAGCGAATTGTCAAAAGAAAACACCTGGACTTTTTCACGCGGATCGCGCCCTGGTTTTTCCAATTCGGAAAGTATATCGTGCAAAGTAAACTCACCGGTTTCAGGAGAAATATATTCAGTAAGCGGAATACGCTCCCGCAACTCTTTATCATGTATAAGTCCGGCAACATCTGTATGCATATCCTTCGCCATACGCTCAACCAAAGCATACCGCTCGGGGTGAACTGCCGTCGAATCCAGAACATTTTGTGCATGGGCAATACGCAAAAAACCAGCACATTGCTCATATGTTTTTGCTCCCATTTTGGGCACATTCATCAATTCACTTCGTGCTGTAAAAGCACCGTGTTGTGCCCGGTAATCTACAATTTTTTGTGCCAATGTAGGACCAACTCCGGAAACATAGGCCAATAAGTGCATACTCGCAGTATTTAACTCAACACCTACTTTATTAACACAACTTTCCACCACATTATCCAGACTTCTTTTTAAATCTGTTTGATTAACATCATGCTGATACTGCCCCACTCCAATAGATTTAGGATCAATTTTTACTAATTCTGCCAAGGGATCCATAAGCCGACGTGCTATAGAAACAGCCCCTCGCACAGTCACATCATACTGAGGAAATTCTTTGCGAGCAATAGATGATGCCGAATACACAGAAGCTCCAGCCTCATTTACCATAAAAACCTGCACCTGATGCGGAAACGAAATACGCTGAATAAAACGTTCAGTTTCACGCCCGGCGGTTCCATTTCCTATAGCAATCGCATCAATTTTATAAGTTGCTACAAGATGTGCTATTTTCTTTATAGCCATTTTTTGCTCTTTCTGCGGCGGATGCGGATAAATTGTTTCGTTATGCAACAAATCACCCACCTCATCTACACACACAACTTTACAACCGGTACGAAATCCCGGATCTATTCCTAAAATCCTTTTTTGTCCATATGGAGGCATAAGAAGCAATTGACGTAGGTTTTCTGCAAAAACATGAATTGCAGAAATATCAGCACGTTTTTTTGCATTTGCATAAAACTCCGTTTCCATTGATGGTTGCAACAAACGAGTATAGGCGTCTTCCAAAGCCTGCGAAACCTGCACGGACGCCTGATTTTTTTTGAACACAAAACGCGAAAGCAAACGATGCACCATTTCTTTTTTGTCTACCATAACAGATACTCGCAATAAACCTTCTTTGTGTGCTCTCATTATTGCAAGTAACCGATGAGAGGGACATTTTTTGAGAGCTTCTGTATAGTCAAAATACAACTCGTATTTATGGGCATCATCTTTCTTACCTTTCACTAATTTTGAACGAATTACCGCCTCTTTATTATAAATATTACGAATAAAAGCACGCACCTTCTTGTTCTCTTGAAACCATTCTGCAATAATGTCGCGGGCACCTTGCAAGGCTTCTTCTCTTGTTGTACATGTATCTGAAATATATTTTTGTGCTTCGGCATACACATCACCTCCCGAACATGCATATACATACGCTGCCAAAGGCTCCAATCCTTTTTGTTTTGCTATTGAAGCACGTGTCCGTTTTTTTGGTTTATAGGGAACATACAAATCTTCTAACTCCTGAGACTCAACTACGGATTCTATTTGATTACGTAATTCATCTGTCAATGCTCCTTGTTCATCTATTGATTTTAACACTGTTTTTTTTCGTGCATCTAACTGCTCAAAGGCTTCATACGCCAACTGTATATCACGTATTTGCACCTCATCAAGACCATCGGTATGTTCTTTTCTGTAACGTGCAATAAATGGCACTGTTGCTCCCTGCTTGAGTAACTGTATTGTAGAGACTACCTGCTTATAGGTAACACCAATTTTTGAATGTATAAAAGAAATGTAAACTGAATTCATACTATCTAATCTAAACCTTCAATATCTTTAATATGTAAATCAAGAGCCCGCACGGATATTTGTATTTCCCGTATCAACAAAGCTAATGATACTATAAGTAATAATAATGCACTTCCAAACACATATGTGGCAACCGATACAAAATTGACATAAATTAAAAACATACTCAACACACACAACAACAAACTGAGTATACCACATATTTGCATGGCTCGTGTTAAATACAAACGTGTTCGTAAATTTTTTATTTGCCAGAACAACACAGACGATTTGCTTTTTGTATAGTTATCATGCAAATTACGCACGAGCGAAGCATACGACAAAAACCTGTTTGTATATGCCAGCATAATCAACGAAATAGCCGAAAACAATAAGGCCGGGGTTGTTAATGTTAATTCCATATATAATTTATTTGTTATAATTTCAACAAATGTAAAGATATATAAATCTATTAATTTCACCGATATTTTTTCTGACATTTACATTATTGTTACATACTCTGTGGTTCTCTGAATTCCATGTGGTAAAATCAAATATAGAGTTATGTATTCTATGCTTCGCAGACAAAACGGCGGAGGACATAACTATCTTACATTCACCAACAAAAAAAACACCAACAAATACAACAACACCATACTCCTGTTTAATAAAAAAAACACTACAAATTACGCATCATTCAACATTTTTTTTATATTTGAATAGACAAAAAAAGATGTGTACTAATTTAGAATACAGCATGATAAACAAATTCACAATATTACTATTATTATTTTTTCTTAGTTCATTTCAATCAAATTCATTCAAGAATAATCAACTGAAATTTGCGAAAGTTCGACAAGCTTATAAAGATAAAGGGGATAATATGACATCCTTATTGTTAAATAATCAAATACATAAAAATGAATTACGTATTTATTTGCGTGCTTTTAAAAACGAAAAACAAATTGAACTCTGGGGAAAAAATAATTCAGACACAAAATATACATTAATAACGACATATACTATTTGTCGCACATCCGGAAAAGCTGGCCCCAAACGCAAACAAGGTGATTTTCAAATACCAGAAGGGTTTTATCATATTAACAAATTTAATCCTTATAGTAGTTATTATCTATCATTGGGTATTAATTATCCGAATACTTCAGATAACATATTAGGAAACAAAGAAAATATTGGTGGTGACATATTTATACACGGATCGTGTGTTACCGTAGGCTGTCTTCCTATTACCAATGAACAGATTAAAGAATTATATATATTTTGTGTTGAAGCCAGAAACAATGGGCAAATGACTATTCCTATAACCATTTTTCCGGCAAAACTAACTCAAGAAAAATTCAAACAATTATCAGAAAAACACAATTCAAACCCTAATATAATTGGATTGTGGACTGACCTAAAAAAGGGTTATGATATATTCAATTCAACAAATCGCCTACCAACAATTAGCTTTTTACAAACAGGGAGACATACAGTAAAAAAATAAGTTTTATATAATGCCCGCACATTGTGTATATAACAATCTTGCATACATATTGGGGATTTTTATATCTGTTTTCTATACAAAAAAATCAAAAAGTATACTGACCTCATCAAATTAATAATCTGAATTTATTATAATTTTTTTGTTACGTAATAAAATATACTTTATACTCTATCGTGATAAAGATAGAACAAGAATACAGTGTGGTGTACAATTAAAAAGTGTACCAATAAAATACATGGTTTTATCATTAGCACCACACAGTATATAAAGAAAGATAATATGTAATACAACAACATAATACAATACAAAACATGTTACCCGAATATATTGTAGCATATAAAACAATAACATAAAAACCATTATTCATAAAAACGTACACGTAGCATAAAAACTCAAAAACAATACACCAACAATATGACTCACCAAAAAACGTTTATTTTAGCTACAGGATTTGTTATCTTATGGAACTCGGGATTTATTGGGGCTGAATATGGCTTACCCTACACAAAACCATTCACTTTAGTTTTTTGGCGATATCTGGCTTTAACGGTTATTATGTTTCTATATTTACTTGCACGAAACCGATTTCAGTGGGTTGGATGGAAAGTCGCAGCTCCCAACATGCTCATTGGCGTCTTAGCTCACGGTGTATGGCTTACATGCGTATTACTGGCACTCAACAATGATGTGCCCGCAGGAATTATAGCATTAATTGTTGCATTACAACCACTCACAACAGGAGCCCTTTCGAGTCTGGTTACCGGTGAACAAACAAATCTCTATCAATGGCTTGGACTAATATTAGGTTTTCTGGGAGTTGTTCTTACTGTTAGCTTTCGAATAGACTTTGGTAACTATAAATCTGTATTTGGATATCTTATCCCTTTAGGTTCTGTTATAGGAATTACAGCGGCAAGCCTTATTCAAAGACGAATGGAACTCAAACAAGACAGCGATAAATTACCCCTCGATCAAACACTCTTTTACCAAAGCCTGGCAACAACATTAGCCCTGGTTGCACCAGCAATTTTTATTGAACACATGTCCACAAAATGGGAACCTGAATTTATATATACCATGATATGGCTCATTCTTGCTGTTTCGCTAGGAGCCTATACAATAATGTGGCGATTAATCGAACGTATAGATGCTACTCGGGTAGCCAGTTTATTTTATTTGGGACCACCCCTGACCATGTTTATGGCATGGATTGCATTTGGAGACTCTATTCAAGTTATGGATATTGTCGGCCTTACTGTTGTGTTTATTGGTGTTTTATTATCTCAAATTAAAATAAACAATGCTCAATGATGAATAATCAGTAATGGAAATGGTTGATTTTCAATCCGCTAAAGCGAGGCACGTGGTTAATTGTTAATGACTCTGTGGTGAAAATAATTTTTAATGCTTAATGCATGAATGCTGAATAGATATGAGATATGAAATAGTATTTTTTTTAGCGATTGACACCTGTCCACAACCCACGTCATTGTGTGAAGCGATAGCATAACGTGGCAAACGCAGTGGAGCTCAACGAAAATGCCTTTCGTTAAAAACCATTTATGAAAACTCTAACTCATCAGCAATAATCCTTATCACATCATACTTACCAACAGTTATTATAGCACTATTAAGAAGTGGTGCTACTTGTTTATTTTTTTTCAACTCTAACATTAATGATTCAATATAAGAATTCAAATCAATATTTTTTTGATACGAAATTAACCCCATTTCCTTAGCAGGTACGAGTATTTGTTTAATTAAACTCCTTACATTTTCAAGTTTGCTATTAATTTCTTCATATTTATGTGACAAAATTTGTTGAACAGGCTGTATCGTTTCAATAGCTTTTTTTCTAACATACTTTTTTTGTAAACTTCTTTTTTCTGAGATAGTAATCTGTCCTGCTAAAATAGAAGCTCTGTATCCGGCAATTTCAGCACATTGCACATAGTTGTACTTTTCAAAAAAGTTTTCTGTATTCTTTAACCAATCTAATACAACAGAAACACTTTCATAATTATTATGCTCACACAACTCTACAATTCCAGTAATAGCTAATAATCGATTCCTTAATTCTTTTTCTGGTTCCAGTAATGATTTTTTCATATTATTCAGGAAGAAGTTGATTTACATCTGTTCCATCTTGGTTTTTAGAAGTATGCCACTCCATACCATCCTCATATAGCTTGAGTTTAATTTTAATTATATGTTCATGAGAAATTTCTCTTAATTGTGCTGCTTCAACAATAACATTCGTATTTTCAATATCTTGATTTTCAACCCTTGTCTTAATTCTTGACAACAAATTCTTATCAAGTAATATATCAAGATTTTGTATGCTTGTTTTTGTGTCAGAAATTGTAATCTTGTCATTTTCTACAGCATTTAAAAAAGCCGTTTGCATTTCTTTTTTAAACTCTTGAAAAGACTCTTTAACATTGTGTTTAGCCTTTATTCTAGACTCTAACAACTTAGTATTTTCAGCAATTAGACTATTTAATAATTTAGCAGAATTACGCGAAAAAGAATCAACTTTTGCAACATTTTTCAACGTTGTATACGTTATGCTAATAAAACTTCTGTTATCAATTGGTTCAAAGTCTTTCCCCCCAAGAGTATCCAAGCCTTCAATTGCAATTGGAATATCAAGTTCAATCTCTTGAGCTCTAAACCGTGGTATACTAAAATTTTTTAGCAATTCATGTTGAGCATAAATTTGAGAGATTTTGGCAGATTCTATATCTGCCAAAACTCTCGCTTGATTAATATCACCTATTAATGCTCCTAAATATTCTTTTAACTTTACCATAAATTAATTTTCAATTGGTGTTGCCGTTATTGACCCCTCAAGAATATTAAGAAGTTTCTCCATACCTTCTGGTATTTCATCTTGTGAAACTCTTATTTTTACACCCATATGAAAAGTCTTGTCTATTTTATGACCTTGCCGAGAATTTTTTTGATATGAAATATTAGTGTTTAATTTAACGGTATTTACATTTTTATTAAAGTTAAATGAACCAGCAAATGAATAATTTTTATTATTATTTTTATTAGTTATACTTTTAGATAAACCAAATTTCATTTCTCGTCCAACTCTCGCATACTCCATACTGGTAATCTTAGCGTTGAAGTTTATTTCTCCTTCTTCAACCCTAATAAATGGTATAGGCATCATAGTTAAAATAGGTACTTCGAGCTGCATTTCTTCAAATACTGCTTGTTCTGCAGGTATATCTTCTACAGATATATCAAATGTAGCAGCGGAACCGGAACCACCAGTACCTGAAACACCACTAATCGCCTCTAAACCACTGGTATTATCAGTGTTGTAAGCGATATCATCTATTGCACCATTAGAATCAACAGAAGTAACGGTAACAGTAATTCCATTTACATTTAAATTATCACCATTTACATAATTAGTACCTCCGTTAGCTACAACAATGTCTTTTAACTTTCCATTTATTGCTGGAACATAGGGCTGCACCATTTTCGGATACTTAAAAGAAACATAAATAGGTTCTCCGGGAGTTATTTCACCTGTAGTTTCATCTTCACTATCCGGCGAAAAACCAACACTTTTCACAAAATCGACTGTTGACAATGCTGCTTTTGCTTGTGCATCTACTATGGCTCCCAATGGGCCACCAATTAATGCAGAAAAATCAATATCTGCAAGTTCTTGTCCTGGGTTGTAATTAGATAAATTTGACATAATTACATAATTTTAATTCACTTCTACTCTTTTACGGATTTTCGAATTCCTCCATGATTGGTTTTATTAAAACAATAGCAGTTATTAAAAATATGTCACCACTATTATTTTAAATGTAGAATAAAATTATACAATTTATTTTTAATAAAAAAAAAATTCATCATAAATTATTGCAAATTGTTAATTTTTATAATAATCTACAGATTAAATAATTATTAAAAACCACATACAATCTGATTTTCATATGTTTTTTATATAGACGAGAGTTTTTCCAGTGCCATTACATATCACATGCAATCATTTTATAAAAATTTTTGTTCACATATCAGTGCAATTACATTCCATACACAATTAACAGTCTATTTCAATAATTTATTACGATTGGGCACTATATCCTTTGCATATGTTAAGAATAGTTTTAAACGTAAGCACATAGTAATGACTGCTTAATGATGAATGATTTAAACTGTCTCATTTCATCTATCACTCCATAATAACGTGAGTTTTTTTTAATAATACTGCATACTCACACAATGCAAGGAACCATTTTGGGTGATAAGTACAGAACTATCCACACCGACAATTTCACGCTGAGGAAATAAGTTGCGAAATAATTGCAAAACCTTCGCATCCTGCATGCAATTATAAGTAGGAACCAATACGGCATTATTAATTATAAGGAAATTTGCATAGGTAGCAGGTTTTCGTTCGCCTTGAAATATACATGCGTCAGGCATTGGTAGAGGCACTAACCGGAAAGGTTCTCCTGTTTGGTTTTGAAACGACCGCAGCTCTGCTTCCATTTTTTTCAGCTCTACGTAATGTTCGTCCCGAGGATTATCGCAAGACACATATACAATTGTAGATTCATCTACAAAACGAGCAAGCGTATCAATATGTCCATCCGTATCGTCTCCGGCAAGATAGCCATGATTGAGCCATAATACGGTGTGTATACCAAAATAGTGTGCAAAAAACTGTTCATATTCGTCTTGAGAAAATGTCGGATTCCGCTGTTTATCAAGCAAACATCTACTGGTGGTAAGTAACACTCCTGCCCCATTGGTATCGATACTTCCGCCTTCGAGAACAACTGCATTCATATCTCTGTAGCTTTTGTCTGGAAATACATTTTTTTCATACAAACTGGCTGTGATGCGGGTATCTTTATCTGCCGGATATTTATGTCCCCAGCCATTAAATGCAAAATCGTATATAAATATTTTTTTATCAATATAAACCGATATACCTCCATGGTCTCGTGCCCACACATCGTTTACAGGCAATTCCACACAAGAAATTGCATCATGATACAGTACCGGTATTGCCTGCAAAACATCCATTTTGTTTTCACACACAATAAGCACCTGTTGTCGTTTTGCTATTTCGCATGCTATATGTACAAAACAAGAAACAACCTCATCGAATAACTCAGTGAAATCTGTTTTTTTATGCGGCCAAGTCAGTTGCACACATTTTTGTTGATGCCATTCAGGCGGAAAAAAAATGGAATTATTCATATCTCCGAATTAACAAACACAATATCTTCATCTGCCACACAATCCATATTACAGTATTTACGAAAAAGCTGTAGCACCGCAACAACATCTTTTTGGCAATACCGAACTACACGTTTAATATCACCTTCATTCCAATAAATATCGCACACCATACTGCCGTCAATATCATCTTTGGGTGTAGGAATATTAAAAACATGAGCTAATAATGACAATGAGGTATAATTTTTATAATCCCCGAATCGCCATAAATCGAGCGTATCGATATGTTGAACATCCCAGGGTTTCTTTCCTCTTGTATCTAGTGTTTGTGGAATTTTCATGCCATTAATTAACATTCTGCGAGCAATAAAGGGTAAGTCAAATTCTTTACCATTATGTGCACAAAAATAAGATGCCGGCGTATTAAAATGTTTGTGTACGAGATCCGAAAAATCTTGTAAAATCTGCTTTTCATCATCCCCGTAAAACGACGCAACACGTATAGCTCCTTTATTTTTTTTCTTCGGAATATATGCAACAGAAATACAAATAATTTTCCCGAATTCAGCAAAAATACCTGCTTTTTTATACACTTCACTCGGTGTTTCACCGGATTTATTAAGTCGTTGCGATTTTTTAAGCCACAATTCCCGTTCATACACCGGTACTTCTATATATGAAGGATACAAGGGTACTGTTTCGATATCCAAAAACAAAATTGCTGTCTGTTTTATTTCGTGTAGTAATTCGTCCATCTTTATCGTTTATATGCTATTAATTCTTTTTTTAATTTCATAACCTCCGTGTAAACAATTTCAAAATCGTGACAAAGATTATCATTAATTCCATATTTCCCTTTATCTTCCACTATATACAAAAGTTCACGAATATGCTGTGCTCCGAACATAGCGACTTCGCCTTTGAGTGAGTGAGCATCAAGCATTAATTTACGCATTTCTCCGGCATCTATACGAGATTTTATTTTTGCTAATTTTTCATCAATCTGTTCTACAAAATCATCAATTATTTCATTTAAAACTTCTGCGGAAAATAAACCAAAATTTGACTCAAACACTTCCGTATCAATTATCTCATTATCAAAAACCTCAACCACACTACCATTTTCATCCTCTACAGTCAATTCTTCTGAAGAGGTATCGGCGTTATAAGAGACTGTTGATGTAAACCGCTCATCAACCGATTGTAATATAACAAGAAGTCTCTGCTCATCAATCGGTTTAGTTACAAACGCATTAACACCTGCGGTTCGCATTTTCTCCTCATCTTCCTTATACGCTGCTGCTGAAAGTGCTATTATAGGTATATCAGCTTTCTTTTTATCCGGCATTGACCGTATAACTGTTGTTGCCTCCACACCATTCATGAGGGGCATATGCATATCCATCAATATGCAATCAAAATCTTGTTTTTTATGCATTTCACAAGCATCTTTACCATTATCTACAATATCTACATACACATTGTATAACGATAAAAGATGTGCAATATATTTCTGATTCGTTGTATTATCTTCTGCTACTAATATCTGCAAACCTGGAGCAAATGTATGCTTATGTTCTGAAAACAGATTATGCTCACGTTTTTCAATTTTTCTTATATTCTCTTTTTCCACAACTTTCAAAGGTAACATAAAACGAAACGTACTCCCCTTATCTAACTCACTCTCAACCACTATATTTCCCTGCATCATTTTCACTAACTGATACGAAATTGACAAACCCAAACCGGTTCCTCCATATTTACGAGTAGTAGATGTGTCTGCCTGAGAAAATTTTTCAAACACAGTTTGTATTTTATTTTCAGGAATTCCAATTCCCGTATCAGTTACTGCAAAACATATATCTGTAATAGATTTTTCCGGAGTTTTATTTTTAAGAGAAAGAGTTACCGATCCTTCATGAGTAAATTTCAGTGCATTGTTTATCAAATTAATTAATACTTGTGTTAATCGTACTGAATCAACATATACATATTGCGGAACACGTGAATCAATATCTGTCGTAAATCTAATATTTTTTTGGTCAAATTTTGGGGCAAGTAACTTTTCAATAGATTCAATTAATTGAAATAAATTTACAGGATAATGTTCAAGTTCTATATTGCCCGATTCAATTTTTGAAATATCAAGAATATCATTAATAATAGTAAGAAGAGATTCTGCAGAATTTTCTATTGTTTGTGCATAATCAAGTTGGATATCATCTAATTTTGTTTTCAACAAAAGTTGCGTCATTCCTATCACACCATTCATTGGTGTACGTATTTCGTGACTCATATTGGCAAGAAACTGCGATTTATCTTCGTTTGCCTTATCTGCTAATTCACGAGCCTTTTCGAGTTCCTCATTTTGCTCATTCATACGCATTATAAGTGCCTGCATTTTTACACTATGACTACTATTCTTTTTAAAAGCTTTTTCGAGTTCTTTATTTTGTATTTGTATTTCCTCAAGTCTTTGCTGTGCAATATTCCGTTGTTCTTCGAGCTTCTGCGTTTGTTTTAAAATTTCTACTTCTGCTACCTTCAACATATGAATATCAAAATCGATTATAGCAATTTTATCAATTTCCTTATTTCGCGAAAACACGGGAATAAGCGAACGATGTACCCATCTTTTTCTCCCATCGACAGTTATGACATAGGTTTCATATGCCATAGTATTCATATTTTCTTTACAGTGCATGTAGATGCTCTGTATATCCTCATTAAAGTCAATGTCTAATAAATGAGAACCATAAAGCTGTTTAAATTGAAGTACCGAATATCCATACAACTTACGAAAACTCAAATTTACCCACTCCAATTGTAACTGACTATTAAACATCATTACTGAATTATGAGAATGTTTTGCTATAATGAGAAATCGTTTTAACCGACTGCGAATCTCAGCTAATTCGTGTTCTAGAGAATTGTTTTTGATGTGTAATTTTTGAATTGTTTTGTGCAATTCACGTATTTTTTGAGACTCATCCATGACGGCATACATTTTACCTGTTATACAAAAACTAATTATACGATAAAGAATTCCACATTAATGCTATTATTTTTTTTCCTTGCGAGCTATATTCACTCATAGATATCATAGTTACAATAAATATCCCCTTGCTTTCTTCACCGACAGAAGCAAATTCGTAGAACGTTTTTTCGCCGTTTGAACTTATTTCAATCTTATCTACTTTAAGCTTCTCACCGGAAACTAATTTCCGCTTATAGTTTGTTCGTTTCATTTCCGAACGCTCCGGTCGATTTTTAAGAGCAAGCTCATTAATCATTAATTCAGTTATCATTTCAGGATTAATCGAGGAATGTTTTTGAATTAAAATACCCGAACCCTCGGCGGTCATTATCATTATTTGTTCAATACCTTCGTCTAAGGTTAATTTTGAAACCTTATAATCTTTAGAATACTGAAAAGAAAATAAATCATCATTATATATTACGGTATCTTTTTCGGAAAGTGAAAAGGTAACATCTTCTCCGTTTATGTGTAATACATATGTTGTATCGATTTTCACATCGACGGCTGTTCCGTTAATTGTAGCAACAAACTCTTGTTGAGAATACGCAACTGAATACAGACACAAACACAAAATAAAAAAAAGGTTTTTCATACGGAAAAAATATACTGTACTATTAAAATATAAAAATACATTTTTTTCTTGAAGGAAGGAATGAGTTTGTGCAAAAAAAGAATGTGCCTAAAAAAGTGAGTCGTAAATTTTCACAAGAGACTACGGAATTTTAATAAAATACGCCCTTCCTGCTTCCATATTAAATAGAGAATTTGTGGAACCGGTGGGTTCCCAACATCCATCGAAATTTGTAATTATGGAACAATTTGTTTCGTTGTAATCGTTCGAAAAAGGAAAATATATGTATACCTGTTCATGAGCGTATGTTTAAAATCACCCATA
>JAWOEL010000013.1:0-4276 GCA_046482735.1 Bacteroidales bacterium
CGCCTCACCCTCGCTCTGAACGAATTGCGCCTGCCAGCCATCAAGGCGCTATGGCCGCGCTTCACTGAGCAGGCCGACAAGGAGGGCTGGCCCGCCGCCCGGCTGCTCAGCACCCTGGTGGAGCACGAGCTGGCCGAACGCGATCGCCGCCGTATCGAACGACATCTCGCACAGGCCCGCTTGTTGCCCGGAAAGACCCTCGAGACCTTCGACTTCGCAGCCGTCCCCATGCTGGATTTCGTATGTGTTGAAAGAGTAGTAGGGGATAGTTATTTCCTGATTGTTTTTCAAAATAGTTTTTTGTTGTATGGAATTTTCGTTCATGAGTGTTTCCAGAGGTACTTCAATTATTTCTTCGATTTCTGTTTTTTGTATTTCATATATGTTTGGAACAGTTGGTATGAATGTAACAAAGGGCGTTACTATATAATTACTCACCGGAATATAGATGTCCGATAATTGTAATGAAATATCGGATTCGCGAACAGAAATTCCAATTTCTTCAAAGCATTCGCGTACAGCTGTG
Source organism: Bacteroidales bacterium (assembly GCA_046482735.1). GTDB lineage: Bacteria > Bacteroidota > Bacteroidia > Bacteroidales > UBA1715 > JAQICB01. The sequence goes on from JAWOEL010000013.1 coordinate 527, forward strand.
TGTTGTAAATTCTCGTCTTTTGTTTCGTATCGTCCGCCGGGAAAGGATATTTGTCCGCTGTGTTTATCGTTTTTTTGTATTGTGCGTTTAGTGTATATGCAATAGAGTGCATTGTTTCTTTCGAATAAACAGATAAGAACGGCACTTTTTATTGCATTGTTATAATTAGCTGTCTCAAAATTACGAAGGCTCGGTGCCATTTTCATGTGAGCTTGTGTACCCGGAAGGGAGGTGCAAAAGCGTAGTTTTGAGATGTGTTTTTGTATTAAATCATCTGTTTTTTTTCTCATATCGAAAGTGTTCTTCCGTGTTCTAGTTCAACTGATGTTACAAGTTCTGTTTCGGGAAAATGTTTTGAAACATATGTTTTAATGTATTCAAAACTGTTTTGTGCAATATCTGGGTCGGTATCGGGCAGAAAGTTGTATACGATTGTGTGAACCTGAATGTTTTTGTGTTTGCAGAGTTCTAAACTTAATATACTGTGGTTGATGCTGCCTAATTGTGATGAACACACTAAAATCAAAGGATATGATTGTTCGGCAAGATAATCAATAAATAATACATCTTTGGTAATAGGAACACAGAGTCCGCCGGCTCCTTCAATAAGGAGTATTGAGTATGTGTTTTGGAGTATTTCTCGTGTTTGAGTAAGCACCGAAAAAGATATTTCTTTTTTGTCTATTTCTGCTGCAAAATGTGGTGAAGCGGGATAAGAAAATATATACGGGCAGGTTGTGTTATTTATATCTTCAGTGAATAACTCTGTTTCCATAAGATCTCGATGGGCAAAAATATCATCTGCAATATTTTTTGTACATCCTGTTTGGATAGGTTTTTGGGTTATTACGGAATATTTTTTACGTACAAAATTTCGTGCAAGTAAACCTGTAACATAGGTTTTTCCGCAATCGGTATCTATGCCGCTAATATAAAATATGTGAGACATGTTACTTTTTCTTTGCAATAATAATAATTGGATGATAGGTTAAATAAACTTGATTGTTTTCGGTGAATCGTTGACTATATGTGCGAGTAAATTTATCTATATTATTTTTTCCAAAATAGTGACGATTAACCGTTACAGAATTGACGCCTGTTGCTTGTATATGCTTTAGCACATCATATGATGTAGGAAAATATATTTTTTCTGTCCATTCGGTTGCATATTCTATAGTAAAATATGGTTTCAATAATGCTTTTAGTTGGGCAAGTGTTAAATATCGCAGACCGTGATTGTTTATTTTTTTTATTTCAATAAAATTAAGTGGTCCATAACTCGAAAAAGCTAAGTAGCCATTTTTTTCAAGTGCATCGTGAGATTTAACAAAAAAACTTGGTATGTCGTGAAACCATTGAAATGTAGAGCTGGATGTTATAGCTTGTAATGTGTCGGGAAAAGATATTGTTTCCGCATCTCCCATAAGAAATTCATAATTAGTGTATGAGTGTTTCTGAAAGACGGATGATAATTCATCTTTTAAAAGAGGTGTAATATCATTTGCATAATATTGATTTACATCGAATTTAGACAAAACACAGTCTGTTAAAAAGCCAACACCACTACCTACTTCAAGTATTTGAGAAATGTTTTTTGTGTATGATAATAATATATCAGTTAGTTTTTCACTTACTTGTTTTTGGATAATAGCTTGCTTTTTATACGTGTCTTTTTTCTTAAAAAAACGTTTGCCAACTAATTCTTTGTTAGGTAAATCCATTTTATTTATCAATAATAGTCCTCCATTTTTTTAAATAGTTAAACGGATAATGATTAATTGGCAAAATAAGACTATTTACTTGTTTTGACCAATAATTTTCTTGATTTTCCTTTGAAAAAATTAAATCGTGTGTGCCAATTATAGCAGTATCCCAGATAAGGTGAGGGTGTGCGTTTGTTTGGGTGTGTGTATTATATATATGTTTTAATTCATCATGTTGATTTTTAATACTTCTTGTGCTCATGTGATGTGTTGATTCTGAATATTGTCTGTGTCCGCCGCACATACGAATATTGAATCGTTCTCTGTTTTTTTCGTTCCAGGTGTTCAGCGTAGCTGTGAAAATATTCTCAGGAATACCATATGTATCGTCAATAGGTTTTCCGGTGCCGTTTATCGCAATTTTTTTTTCGAATTGTAAAGCTGAATTGTGTAATGCTATTTCTGCGGCATATACGCCAAGCGACCATGCTACGATATATAGTTTTGCATATGAATCGAATATATTCGGTATCTGTTCGAGCGGATTGTAATCATACATTATGCACACATCAAATCCGTCGGAATTCATATGCGAAACTGCATGTTCGTCCATTCCCCACCCATTAAAAAAGAGTATGCACGAGTTGTTTTGTTTTTGATGTAACCATTTATATTTCATCGGAGTGTAATATGTTAGTTATGGTGATTATTTCTGTTTCTGAAAGTCCTGCGTGAAGAGAAAAACGTATGCGTGCTGTGTTCCGGGGCACAGTCGGATATCGTACCGGCAAAGCATATATTCCGTTGTTTTGGAGATTCTTTGCATACCGAATCGCATGTTCGTTTGAACCTAAAATGTAGGGAATAATGTGTGTGTCTGCTTGTAAATTTGTTTGGTCTGTAAATAATTTTTGTAATTTTTGCAGATGATGCCGTTTATCTGAAAACAACGGGATTTTTTTCATAATAAACAGCGTCCACGCAAGATTTACCGGCGGAAGTGCTGTTGTGTAAATAAGTGTGCGGGTGTGGTTTATTATGTGTGATGCGAATAGAGTATTGCACACAACAAAGGCTCCCACCGAAGCTATTGCTTTACCAAAGGTGCCAACTATGAAATCGCAGTCTGCAATGCAGTTTTGTTCTTCTGCTAAACCAAGTCCGTTTGTGCCGCGAACGCCTAGTGCATGGGCTTCGTCAACATATAAAAAAGCATTATATTTCTTTTTGAGTGCTACAATTTTTGGTAAATCGGCACAATCGCCGTCCATACTAAAAATACTTTCGGTAACAATGAATACCGAAGAGTATGTGTGTGCTTTGTCTTGTAATATTTTTTCTAAATGTTCGTAGTCGAGGTGTCTGTATCGAATGTAATCTGTAGAGCTGAGTTTAAGTCCGTCAATAATGCTGGCGTGTACATATTTGTCGGCAATTATTACATCATGTTTGCCCGTTAGTGCCGGTAAAACTCCTGCATTTATGTGATAACCGCTGTTGAAAACCAGTGCTGATTCTGTTCCATATATCTGTTTTAGGTAATTTTCCAGTGCATTGTATTCTTTGGAATTACCGGTCAGCAAGCGTGATGAAGCAGCGGTAAAGCGGTATTTTGCAGAAGAAAGTTCCTCCGAAAATTCTTCGTAAAGTTCACTGTCGTGCTGCAATCCGAGATAGTCGTTTGAGCTTACTTGTATCATTTTTTCCGGTACCGGATTGTGAATACTTCGAAATCCGCCTGTTTTTTGCAGATGGTCTAAGGATTCTTTATATGATTGATAATGAGACATTTTTTTTGTTGTTATGTACCGTATACTTCGTAAATAGTGTTTTTTATTCCCTCACACAAAGCGTGTAATTCCGATGAATTCATAATATACGCAGGCATGGTGTAAATTAATTTTCCAAACGGCCGAATCCACACGCCATGTTTTACAAATAGGGGCTGAATTGTTTTCATATCAACTGCCTCTTTCATTTCTACCACACCAATAGCTCCCAGCACTCGTACATTTTGTACCGCATGATGAGATTCTAAGGCTGAAAG
>JAWOEL010000063.1:0-3722 GCA_046482735.1 Bacteroidales bacterium
CAATATACCGAACTTTTGGGATTACCAACAATGCACTGCGGTGAATGAGGCGATTGCCTTTTACATAATCAATACCTTCGGTAATAACCGGGGTGCAAATGCTTTCTAATTCTGCCGGATCCATTTGTCCGTCACCTGCCATAACGGCTGTACAATCTATACCATAATCTTTTGCCCATTTATATCCGCGGGCAATTGCAGCACCAACTCCGCCATTTTTGGTATGATTTATCAGGATAATCCGGTCTTCTTCTTCGTGTTTATTAAACACTTCGGAAGGAGTAAACCGGTTAATTTCTTCTTTTTGCAATTCTTGTAGTACAATGCGAGCTTTATTATACCTTGTCGGTGTTTCGGCATGAAGCACCGATGGAATTATGCGTGTGGGTGTAGTATCCTGTGCAATGTGTTCTTTTACAATATCTGCTGTACGATCTGTGGAGGTGTCATTTACCACAATTATTCTATCTACAAATTCGGGCATTGTTTCGAGTACCATGCCAATTTGTGTTTCTTCGTTGTAGCAAGGAACTACTACTGCTATTGTTTTATTATGGAGCATAGATTATTTTTTTGCAATATACGTATTATATAAAAATCTGATACAATCTGTGAGGAAAAATATTGATAAGAGATAATAACAAAACTCGGTGTTAAATGAATACCGGGGTAATGGATTACTAAATAAGGTAAATGTGAGAGATGAACCCAAAAGAATAATACCGGTGTAGAGAAGAAAAATGTGTGTCGCAGTATATTTTTTTCGTATAAAAAGAACGAGATATACACACAGAGCACATAAAGTAAGAATGAGCGTAAATGGTGTGCGAATTAACTTTTTTGCAATATATTCATTATATACGTCATATATTTTAAACGGTACATAATTAATGAGTGACGCATATCGTTTCTCAAAACCTACAGTATCAGTGTGTTTATAATGTTCTTTCCATGCATATTGTAAGAAAGCATCTTCTTTTTCCGATTGTGCCTGTTTACGAGTAAAGTAATTTATGTTTTTTTGTGAGGTTTTGTATGCTGCCGGCACCATGCTGTAATATCCCTGATCGTAATTGAGCCAGATGTTTCCATGAAACGCATATAAGCTTCTCAGTTTTTTTCGTACAAATAAATCGTCATATTTTGGATTATTATTTATTATTTCAACAAGTTTTTTGCTCGAAATATTGTTTTTCCATTGATTATAAACCTGTAAGCATTGTGTATACCCCCCATCACCATTATTGCAAATGGTAATAGTATCAGTATTAATCATAGAAGCATAAATACCCCCTCTTGTATTTATAGTACTTGTCGTAATTTCGTTTGCATTCCATGAAAAATAATACTTCCAGATATCAGATGTGTCTGGTAATGATTTATAAATCTTTTTTATATATGATTTTTCCTGCGAAGAATTGTCTATCTTCATAAAATCACGATAAGCTTTTTTTTCAAGACGTTCATATGTTAAGAAATTGAATTTATTTCCTTCGGAAAAGAAAAAATTATATGAGGAAAGTATAAGAAGTCCACCAATAAAACTTGTAGCAAGTATCTTAGCTTTAAGATATTTTTTTTGATACATTAAATAGAGAGTTGATAATAATATAATTACTATCATAAATACCGATGAGGAACGAATAGAAATTAAAAAAACAGCAACAAGTCCTAATAATATTACGTTCCTTTTTTTATGTGATGTGAGTGTTTGATAAAAAAGAGCAGAGGAGAGTAATAACAAATTTGAAATAATACTATCCGGAAATACTGCTATTTCATATTTTACAACATAGTCGGACATAAGATATACACATGCAAATAAACTTGCCGCAATAAAATAAGCCTGTTTGTTTCGAAAGGTGTACACTAGAAAACTTACCGAAGCCAATGATAATAACTGTTGAAAAATAATTATTGAATTCGCAGAATCGTAAAGCAAACGTGTAAGATATATAAACAGAGGATATCCTGCTCCAATAAAATCAAAACTTGGAATATTACCGATATTAAGTTGATATACAACATTAAAATAATGTAAACCATCTGAATAGATGAGAGGAAACATGAAAAATTTCCAAATGCCTATGCGAGGAATTATGAAACTCGCCAGAATACATATAATTGATATGCTTGAATTAATTAGTCGTTTTTTAGACATGTAGTTATAATAAATAATTTTTTCAAAAATACGTATAATTTTTAATTTATAATAGATTGGATTTATGCAATTAGTGTTAAGCTGCTATTTTATGACTGTATTATATTTTATATCTGTAATTAATATTTTATTTTTACAGAAAAAATAACATGTCTCAAAACCTCTACATCCCCGGACTCAACGGTATACGTTTTTGTGCCGCATTTTTTGTGATTGTTTCGCATATTGAGCATTTTCGTGATATGCATAACTTGTCACATATTCATGAATTTATTGGAAGTTTTGCAGATTTAGGGGTAGAGATATTTTTTACCTTAAGTGGTTTTTTAATTACCTTTTTACTTTTTAAGGAGTACGAAACAACAAAAACGGTTTCAATACGAAATTTTTATATGCGAAGAATTCTTAGGATATGGCCATTGTATTTTTTGGTTTTAGTTATAGGACTTTTTATTTTACCCACATTTTTTACTCAGAATTCTGTGAATAATTCTGCACCAATACTGATTTTGTATGTTTTTTTTCTACCTCATTTGGCAAAAGTATTATATGTGCTTAATTATTCTCTTGCTGTTCTTTGGTCTATAGGTGTAGAAGAAAATTTTTATATTTTGTTCCCTTGGTTTTTTCGAAAAAAACGTAGACATATATTTCGAGCATTAATAATTGCAATTATTGGTTTTTTATGTATCAAATTTGTTGTTTCATATGCGGCTTTTCAAGACATTCCTTTGAAAGAATATGTTGTTCTACTATTCAAATTTTTACTGCATCTTAAATTTGAATGTATGTTGGTTGGTGCAATAGGTGCATATTTAGTTTTTTCAAAGAATGATTTTATTAGATATTTTCATAAAACCTATGTGTTTTCGGGAGCATTATTTTTATTATTGTTTTTACAATTTATTCATGTGCATCAGATAATAAATTTGCTTCATCTCGACCCTATTTTTGCAACAGTGTTTACCCCCTTTATTCATTCCGTGTTTACACTTATAATTATAGTGTATGCAACGCAAGAAAACAGAGTAAAGGATTTTTTAGAACATCCAACTTTATATTTTCTTGGTAAAATCTCTTATGGTTTATATGTTTTTCACCCAATATTACTTATATTGTTATACACCCTCCCGTTTTATTCACTAAGTCATAATTGGTTCCTGCAATATGTCATTATTATTGGCGGCACAATAGTTATATCTTCATTATCATACACTTATTACGAAAAATGGTTTTTAAAGCGAAAAACCTCCTTTTCAACAATCCTCTCCGGCGACAGTGCCCGAAAACAAAAACTGTAACTTTAAATTCATCGCAGACGAGTTCCGCTCCGCCACGGCGAGATAGGTTTAGCGAATTACACGGATTACCACAGATTTTTATTTTTTTTAATCTGTGAAAATCTGTGGCCATCTGTGGTGAAATTATTATGTTAGTATTCGTCTCATTATTCCCTTTTTCAAATCACACACATTAAAATTTATCAAAAGTCCTAATTGTTTGTTTGAAAGCTTCAAATATGTAAGTAATTGTGCTTCGTGAATTGGAGCTATGGAGTCTA
>JAWOEL010000080.1:0-109870 GCA_046482735.1 Bacteroidales bacterium
GCCCCATAGAGGCACACAAACCAATGCTACTAGTTTGTTTAATTTCTTTATAAATAGATAATAAGTCTTGTAAATTTGTGTCAGAAATACTTCGTCCGCTTGTTACCAGCGAGTGACGATGAACGCCGTTTTTTGCATTTTCGGAAGCTTCGGCAACGGCTTTTTCTTTATCAATTAATTCATAGTTTTCAATATCTGTTGTGTGATGAGCCGACTGGCTGCACCACTTACAGTTTTCGCTACACGCACCAGATTTTGCATTTGTTATGGAGCACAAATCCATTTTGTTTCCGCAAAAATGTTTTCTGATTGTGTCTGCCGCATCGTAAAGTTCTTTTTTTTCGGGGTGATGTATTAATTCCACACCGGTTTCGTATGAAATGGTTTCACCGGAAAGAACTTTTTGAGTAAGTGTTTGTATATTAATCATAATTTATAAGTCTACATTAAATTGTTCAGCAATATTTTGTAAGTCTTCCACAACAAGCGGAAGGAGAGGAATGCCGTTTTTTAGACGTTCTTCGGTACGTAATCGTTCCTGATCTCCGGGTATTTGTACGGGTTCGTCTGCGTTAATTGGCGGACAGGCACGGAATGTTTCAATCCAATTGTCCATATGCGATTTGAACTCATCTGCCGGACGGAATGCATCGATTCGCATGGCTCCCACAAAATGCCCGATTCCTTTTCCGACCGGATTTTCGGCAGGATTGAGGTATGCAAGAAATGGCGGAACCCAGGGGCCGTAATTTGCACCGGACAGCACCGCAGTAAGTATGTCAACTATAGAACCTAGGCAATACCCTTTATGACTACTGTGAATTCTGTCTGAACCTAAGGGTAGGAGAGCACCTCCGTTTTTGAGTCCGAAAGCATCTTGTGTTGGATTTCCGTGTTTATCCTGAATCCACCCAAGAGGAGCATCTTCATTTTTTCGTTGTAATATTTCAAGTTTCCCCACAGCGGTAGCTGTTGATGCAAAGTCTGCCACAAAAGGAGGTTGAGTTTTTGCCGGAACAGCCATAGCAACCGGATTGGTGCCCAGCATTTTTTTATTACCGAATGTCGGAGCTGTTGTTGGTGTTGCATTTGTAAAAGCAAACCCAATCATATCATGTTCAAGAGCCATCATTGCATGAAAGCCGGCAATACCAAAATGGTTTGAGTTATGTATTGCAGCCCAGCCGGTTCCTACATTGCGTGCTTTTTCTATTGCAATATTCATTGCCTGCGGAGCAACAACCAGTCCTAATCCCTGATCTCCGTTAATTGTTGCAGTTGACGGAGTTTTATGTTCAATTGTAATATGAGGTTTCGGATTCATGCGGTTTGCTTCCCACAAATTTATATAGCCACGCAGACGTGCAACACCGTGTGAATCCACACCTCGTAAGTCTGCCGAAATTAACACATCTGCCCCCAGTTGAGCATGTGCATCAGAATGACCGATAGCTTTAAGAACTTTGTATGTAAATTCTTTTAGTTGAGTATGTTTATATAATTTTGTTTTCATTTGTACGAACGAATCTAATTTTTTGCCAATCAATAATAAGTACAAAAATACTATATAAAAATGGGAATATTGGTATTTTGTACCGAACAATTGCACCCACAACAGGTGTTGTTATACCGATTATCCAGAGAAGAGTAATAGAAAAGAAACATGAAAACCATATGATGTTTTGTTCGTATCGTGTTGTTTTGCGATGAAAGAAGCACGCAAGAATAATGAGGATTAAGAGAAGAAAGTTTTCCAAAGCCGGAATTATAGCTATCATAGAATTGCTATTAAATATCCAGGGAAGAAATGTGGCTCTGTAAAGTGCAAATGGTGTTTCTTTAATAAAACTCATGATATCTGTTCCTAACATCCCTATGGGTATATAGCTTTGTGCATGTGCATAATATGCTGCGTCCATAATAAAATCATTTCGTTTATGAGCAAATGTTTCCAGAATAGGTATTGCATGCAGATATGTATTATTTATAATAATTCCGATAACTATAATAAGTATTGTTATTAAATACATATAGATAACTCGTTTTTGTGTGATTTTGTGTGCAACAAAATATGCAAGAGAAGCTGGAAGGAGTGCAGCTAAAACGTAGATTTTAATATGCAACAATATATATATACCAAAGATGAGCGATATCCAGGCCCACACATGTTTATGATTTTTTATAGCGGTGATAAATCCATAAACATAACATGCAAGTCCCAACATTACAATTGTTTCTTTGAGCATTGCCGATGTCCAAAAAAAACCGGAAGGAATTAACACTATTGAAATAAATAAAAAATAATTTAATTTCGGATTAAAAGAACGTATTGTTTTGTATAGTAGTATATATGAAAATATTGAAATAAAACCGGCACACACATTATGAACCCAGATATTACCGAAAGAAAATAGCATAATCAGGGCATTTATTTTTATAATTGTACGGTTATCGTTACCAAGTCCATAATCAATTTCTCTTTTCCAAAAACTAAGGGCATTGTAGTAAGTATCTAATTCAGGATGAGAATTGGTATCATAAAACAAGAGTTTAAAGAAATGAGAAACAGAATGCTCAAGTGAGGAGTAAATGATTTTAGCATCGTCAAAATATTTAAAAATATCAGCTTCTATTCGTACTGGATAATAGTTTGTGTATATCCAATACATTATACCTGAGGAAATAATTTTAAGAATAAATATTCCTGCCAGAATCCAAAAAGGAAGTTGCGTTTTTTTGAAGAATGGATGTCTGTATAGTATACAGGTAAAAAGAATAAAGTATAGTAGTGGTAGAATGAAATTCATACATAGAAGAGTATTAAATTATTTTATATTATTACTTTTATGCGAAATAATATAATGTGGTATTTCTGTAATATTTTCAATAATATAATCTATGTGTTGTGTATCCGGATGTATCATATTTTGTGTTGTTTCGCCAGATAAAACGAGAATAGTTTTAAAGTTATGCTCAGCCATCTTCATATCGGTATATAATCTATCACCTACCATACATATATGTTCCGGTTTTGTATGTGTGTATTCACACATATACTTTGCTGCAGTTTTTTGCGGTTTTCCAAAAAAACGAGCATTTTTCCCACTTGACTTCTCTATTAATGCCGTGATAGCTCCGCAGTCCGGAATAAATTCGTTATTAGACACTGGACAAAGTATATCTTCATTTGTAGCCAAAACAGGTATATTTTTTCGTGCATAATGATTGGCAATTTCTAGTTTATGATAATGTAAACTTGTATCAAAACCTATGACAACAGCCTCTACGAGTTTGTTTTTTTGGGAAATAATTGATATACCGGCTTTGTTTAGTTCTTGGAGCATTTCATCAGTGCCAATACACGAAATGTGTGTAATTTTATGTGAGTTTAAATATGAAATAAGTACATCTGTTGATGAAATTATTTGGTTTTTTTTAATATAATTAAGACCTAAACGGTGTAATTTTTTTATGTAAAAATCTTTGGAATGAGATGAATTATTGGTAAAAAAATAAAAAGGTATGTTTTGAGATTTTAAAAATAAGAAAACATGGTTCACATTACCTATCAACATATCTTCACAATAAACAGTTCCATCTAAATCAAAGACAAAACAAGATATATGAGAATGACCAAGCTGTATCATACAAAATATAAAAAAAAGCCCCATTTTTTTTTAATGAGGCTTTATAAATTCTTATCCGAAATCATCAAAATAAATATTTTCCCGTTCAACTCCTAAATCATGGAGCATATTTATAGCAGCGTTAGCCATTGGGCCGGGACCACACATGTAATATTCGATATCTTCAGGAGCATCGTGTTTGCTTAAATATTCATCATAAATAACCTGATGAATAAATCCGGTGTATCCATCCCAATTATCTTCCGGTAACGGATCACTCAATGCAATATTAAAAGTAAAATTCGGGAATTCCTCTTCAATTTTTCGGAATTCTTCCTCATAGAATATTTCCCTTTTAGAACGAGCCCCGTACCAATACGACACTTTTCTATCACTTTTTAATGTGTGGAATAAATGGAATAAATGAGAACGTAATGGAGCCATACCAGCACCACCACCAATATATAACATTTCATTTTGAGTGTCTTGAATAAAGAATTCACCAAATGGTCCCGAAATAGTTACTTTATCGCCCGGTTTCCGAGAGAAAATATATGAAGAACATACTCCCGGAGGAACTTTTGCCCAATCATTTTTTTCTCTGTCCCATGGAGGTGTGGCAATACGTATGTTAAGCATTATAATGTTTCCTTCAGCAGGGTGATTTGCCATAGAATATGCTCTGAAAGTTTCTTCCGTATTTTTGATATGTAATCCCCAAAGTTTAAACTTATCCCATTCAGATTTAAAACGTTCATCAACTTCAATATCTTTACCGAAATCGCATTCATATTTCGGTACATCAATTTGAATGTATCCCCCCGGTTTAAAATCAAGAGTTTCACCTTCAGGAAGTTTTACCACAAACTCTTTAATAAACGAAGCAACATTTCTGTTCGAAACAACTTCGCATTCCATTTTCTTAACACCCAACACATCTTCAGGAACCCATATTTTCATGTCTTCCTTTACTTTTACCTGACAAGCCAGTCTCCAATCATTTGCTTGTTCTTTTTTACTAAAGAATGGTTTTTCAGTTGGCAAAATAGAACCGCCACCATCAAGCGTTTTGCATTTACACATGCCACATGATCCACCGCCGCCACATGCAGAAGGAAGAAATATTTCCTGTCCTTGAAGAGTATTTAAAAGAGTGCTTCCCGGTTTAACTTTTACCGGTTCCAGGTCATTAACCTGAAAAGATACTTCCCCTGAAGGAAGTAATTTAGCTTTTGCATATAATAATATTCCAACTAATAATAAAATAATTATTAGAAAGATAATAATACTTGAAATAATAACAATCCCCGCTGATGCGTCAAGAAAAATCATATGTTTAACTTTTTATAATTTAATACCCATAAAACTCATAAATGCGATACCCATTAATCCGGTAGCAATAAATGTAATTCCTAATCCTCTTAATGCAGGAGGCACATTAGAATATTGAATTTTTTCTCTGATAGCAGCAATTCCAACAATTGCTAAAAACCAACCAATGCCAGAACCAATACCAAATACTGAAGCCTCTGCAATATTATTATATTCGCGTTCTTGCATAAATAATGAACCACCTAAAATTGCACAGTTTACAGCAATTAAGGGAAGAAAAATACCTAATGATGTATAAAGTGTAGGTGCAAATTTTTCAACTATCATTTCAACAAGTTGAACCATTGACGCAATTACCGCAATAAACATGATAAAACTTAAGAAACTTAAATCAACGTCTTTAAAAGAAGCATCTACCCATACTAAAGCACCGCTTTCTAAAATATATTCGTTTATAAGGTAATTTGCCGGTACTGTTATTCCCAAAACAAATATTACAGCAATACCTAAACCTGTTGATGTTTCTACAGTTTTTGAGACAGCAAGATACGAACACATACCCAAAAAGTATGCAAATATCATGTTGTCTATAAAAATGGACTTAACAAAAATGTCTAATAAATTTTCCATATCTCTCTGTTATTCTTAATTTTCTTCAATTAATTCTTTATTGCGTGAGCGTTGAACCCAAATAATTATACCAACAACTAATAGTGCCATTGGAGAAAGTAACATTAAGCCATTGTTTTCATATCCCCAGTTATATAAAGCATCAGGTATTATTTGAATTTCACCTGCACCGGGTAACGTTATAGTCCCAGCACCTAAAACTTCTCGTATAAATGCGACTATTACCAAAATTACACCGTAGCCAAGACCATTACCTATACCATCGAGTAATGAACGCCATGGTTTGTTGCCTAATGCAAAAGCTTCCAGCCGTCCCATAATTATACAGTTAGTAATAATTAGTCCGACAAAAACTGAAAGTGCTTTACTTACTTCATACGAAAATGCTTTGAGTATTAAGTCAACAATAATTACTAATGATGCAATTACAACCAGTTGAACAATGATTCGTATTCTATCGGGAATTGTTTTTCGTAAAAGTGAGACAATAACGTTTGCCAGACCTAATACGGCGACTACTGAAATTGATAAAATTATTGCAGGTTCTAATTTTACCGTTACTGCCAGTGCAGAACAAATTCCCAGACATTGAACAGTAATAGGATTATTTCTGCCTAAAGGACCGGTTAATAATTGTATATTTTTTTTAGAAAACAATGGTTCTTTTTCTGTACTCATTGGATTTATTTTTTATGTGATTGCAAAAATGGTAAATATCCTTCCAGAGAATTTTGTAACATATTTGTAACGCCGTTTGATGTTATGGTACCACCTGATACCGCATCAACACCATGTGGATTGTTTGGTTTAGCTCCACCTTTTATAACTTCTATAGATTTGAATTCTCCTTGTTTATTAAAAATTTTCTTATCCGGAAACTGATTCATGAAACTTTCATTGCTAATTTCTGCACCAAGACCGGGTGTTTCTCCTTTATGGTCAAATACGACCCCAAACACGGTTGATAAATCTTCTTTTAAAGATATATATCCCCAAATAGGCCCCCAAAGCCCTTTTCCACGAAGCGGTATAACGTATACTGTTTTTCCTTCAACCGATGCTTTGTAAAGCGGCAAATTGCGATCGCTTTCAGGTTTGCTATATACATCTTTCAAGTTTAAATCAAATGCGTATACTGTATCAATTGATTTACCTTCTTTTTTAATTATATATGGAACTGTATTTCCGTCCGGTTTAATGATAAATGATTCTGTAACATATTTATTATATAAATCCTGTACATCTTTTCCTTCATAAGGTATTTGTAATGTTGCCAGAATATTTTCTCTTTTTTCATTTTCAACGTTTGCTATTTGCCTGTCTTTGAGTGAGTATGCAGTAAATGAGAGAACAGCTGCAACTATTACTACAAGAACAATGGCATAAATAAAAACATATGTATTACTTCGTTCCATATATATATAATTAATATATTAAATTTTCAATTTTATTCTATTACGATTTTCCCTCTTCGTAAACGTTTTTTTATGTTAGCTTGTATAATGTAATGATCTATAAGTGGAGCAAAAACATTCAAAAATAGTATTGCTAACATCATGCCTTCTGGATAGGCAGGATTAACTGTTCGTATTAATATTGCAAAAACTCCAATTAAGAAACCATATATCCATTTCCCTCTGTTTGTTTGAGATCCTGTAACGGGGTCTGTTGCCATAAACACAGCACCAAATGCAAACCCACCTATAAGTAGATGTTCTAGTGCAGGTGTATTCATTAACACATTACCTTCCGGAGCAAAAGCATTTAATAGAGCAGCCATTAAATAGCCACCTACAAAAACAGAAATCATTATTCGATAGCTTGCTAAACCTGTGTATAGTAGTATTGCAGCTCCTATTAATATTGCAATTACCGATGTTTCACCTACAGAACCGGCATAGTTTCCGATGACCATATCGATCATTGATAATTTATTGTCTACAAAACCACTATAAGCTTCGGTTACAGAGTTAACTTTTTGTCCTAAAATTGTTTCTCCCGAAAATCCATCAACAAGTAGTTCTTTGTTTTTTTCGAATCCGTTTATCCATACTGTGTTTCCTGACATATGTGCAGGATATGCGAAAAATAAAAATGCCCGAGTTAATAATGCCGGATTTACAATGTTCATACCGGTTCCTCCAAATGCTTCTTTCCCGATTAAAACAGAAAAAGCTGTAGCAACAGCAAGCATCCAAAGAGGTATATCAACAGGAACAATTAGCGGTATAAGCATTCCGGTAACCAAAAAACCTTCATTTATTTCGTGTCCCCGTATATAAACGAAAACAAATTCGAGACCTAACCCTACTCCGTAGGAAACAATAATGAGAGGTAATACTTCAATAAAACCATGTATAAATGCGTCTAATATCGGTACAGATTCTCCAATTGACATGTAATATAAATCACCAATATTCCACATGCCAAAAAGTAATGCGGGCAACAATGATATTACTACAATAATCATTGAGCGCTTCATGTCAATAGCATCACGAATATGACTGCCTTTTTGAGTTACCTTGTCGGGAACAAAGAAAAAAGTTTCAAAACTTTCGTATACCGGCAACCACTTTTCATATTTTCCACCTTTTTCAAATTGTGGTTTTGTTTTCTCTATTAAATTTTTTATTATTTTCATTGAAATTATATCGATTATGAAAATTAACTAAATTCTTTTTTTATTGTATCTAATCCTTGTCTGATAATTGATTGGATTTCAATTTTTGATGGGCAAATAAATTCACACAGTGCAAAATCTTCCTCGGCTACTTCATATATTCCTAATTGCTCCATTTTGTCAATATCATTGACTATAATTGATTTTAATAAATGAGTCGGGTATATATCCATTGGGAGAACTTTTTCGTATTGTCCGGTAAAAACAAACGGACGTTCACCGCCATGATAATTTGTGTCTATTCTGTATTCTTTGTCTGGTTGTAACCATGAAAAGAATGATCGATACACGCTAAATTTATTAAATCCCGGGGCTAACCATCCCATAAATTCCGGATATTTCCCTTCGTCAATAACAGATATTTGAGAGTCGTAAAAACCAACATAACCATGACTTTCTATTTTTGTGCCTGTTAGCACATTACCGCTTATTATTCTTTGCTCTTTGTCTGTGTTTATTTGATGTGCGATAAGTTCTTGTGCAGAACTACCTAAAATTGTTTTGTAGTAATATGGTTTTTTTACATTTCCTGTTAATGTAATAATTTTTCGTGCATCAAAAATTGATTTTTCAAAAAACCTTCCTATTAAAACAACATCTTGTGGGTTAATTGTCCACACAATATCGCCTTTGTTTATAGGGTCTAAATGATGAATTTGAATACCGACATTGCCTGATGGATGTTTTCCTGAAAAATAGTTTATTTGTGTGTTTTTTGCATCATGAAAAGGGTTGTTTGCACGTGTTTCCTGAAATATATTGATGTGTGTTTTTCCATCTGTTAATTGATTCAGAACATCAACACCTTTTAAAAACTCAGACTTGTATTCTGAAATTAAAAATGTATAATCCGGAGAGAGCGGTGCGGTGTCAAATGTTGAAATAAAAATTGCTTTTGGTGTGTCTTTTGGATCTGCAACGCATGCATATGGCCGTTGTATTATACATGGCCACAATCCACTTTCCAACATTGATTTTTTTATTGCTTCTCGGTTGTCTTTTGAAATTGAAGGAGTCCTGAATTTTTTGTATTCTATTTCTTTATCAGTTTTCACAACAATTTCAAGCAGTTTTCTTCGCTCGCCTCGGTTGATTTGCTCGATAGTACCACTTGCCGGAGAGGTTACTTGTATTTCCGGATTGTATTTGTCATGAAATATGGCATCTCCGGCTAATACTTTGTCTCCTTCTTTAACCGATAGTTTTGGCTTTATACCAATAAAATCTGTTGGTTTTACCGCAACTTTTTGAGGAAATGGTAATTGATGAAAAATTCGTTCGGCCTTACCTTCTAAATTTATTGTAAGCCCTTTTTTTATATGTATTACCTTTGACATTGTGCACTAAAATATTTTGTTAAAATTATTTGGTACAAAAATAAATAAATTATTTTGTCTACATATTTTTTTTAATAGTATTTTTGAAAAAATACAGAAATTTATGCGAACAAAAAAGTTTCTGTATATTTGCATAAATAAAATATAAAAATAATGATACATAATTTTTTGGATACTGTTATTCAAACGGCTCATCCAAATACGCAAAAAATTTTCGATAAAATCTTTTCGGGTACTCGTATTTCATTTGATGATTGTGTGCTTTTGTATAAATTTGCGAGTCTTTCATCTCTTGGTGTTGCTGCAGAAATTATGCGGACAAAAAAGAATGACAGTCGTGTTTTTTTTAATAAAAACATTCATATTGAACCTACTAATATTTGTATTCATAATTGTTCTTTTTGTTCGTATAGTCGAAAAAAAAATCAAGCCGGAAGTTGGGAACTGTCAATTGATGAGATGGTGCATGATACAAAAAATCGAGTAAACGATTCAATTACTGAATTTCATATTGTCGGGGGGGTGCACCCGGATCGATCACTGAGTTTTTATGTTGATTTATTACGGCGTTTAAAACGTGAATTTCCCACAATTCATATAAAAGCCTTTACGGCTGTGGAAATTGATTTTATGGCGAAATCTTCTCAACTATCTTTTGAACAAACTTTATCTGAGTTGAAGAGTGTTGGGTTAGATTCTATGCCGGGTGGTGGTGCTGAAATTTTTGATGAATCTGTTCGTCATTCTATGTGTCCTTCTAAAACTTCATCTGAAAATTGGCTTGCGATTCATCATACGGCACATGATTTAGGCATTCCGACAACTGCGACTATGTTGTATGGGCATGTTGAGACGTATGAGCAGAGAGTCGATCATATGATGAGAGTGCGTGATTTGCAGGATAAAACTAATGGTTTTCAGGCATTTATTCCTTTGAAATATAAAAAAGAAAATAATGATTTGTCAGTTTTACAAGAAGGTTCGTGGATAGAGGATTTGCGTAATTATGCTATTTCTCGTATTTTTTTGGATAACTTTAGTCATATAAAAGCATATTGGCCTATGATAGGAAAAGATTTATCTCAAATAAGTTTAGCATTTGGGGTGGACGATTTTGATGGAACTATAAATGATTCAACAAAAATATATTCAATGGCTGGTGCAGAGGATAAAAATCCGTCAATGAGTCAGGATGATATGGTTGAACTTATTAAACAGGTTCAAAAAACGCCGGTAGAAAGAGATTCTTTATATAATATAATACATACATTTTAGTACCATGAATTTTTCGCAATCTGTTCGTGATTTTTTAATATATAATATTTTTTCCCGCTTTATGTATATATTTATTATAGTGGGAGCTGTGCCTTTATTTTATTTCGAACAGGGAGATCTTGTTTTGTTGATGAATGAATATTGGGGCGGTCCTGTTTTAGATGTTGTGTTTTCATGTATTACTTTTTTGGGCAATGGCAGTGTGTTTATTATAACGTTTATGTTGTTTTTGTTGTATTCATATAAAAAAAGTGTGTTTATAGGAGTTTCCGGTATTTTTGTGTTGCTGGCAAGTGGTTTTTTAAAGCATATTGTTTTTGGTCCGCTTCCTCGTCCTACTGCATTTTTAGATATTGAAAGCTTTTTTTACATTATTCCGGATTTTCGGTATGCACAGTCTTTTTCATTTCCGTCCGGACATACGATGACAGCTTTCGCGTTTTTTTCAGCGGTTTCTTTTTTAACCAGAAATAAACAATTACAATATGTGTATGTTCTTATTGCTTGCTTAGTTGGTATTTCGAGAATGTATTTGTTGTTGCATTTTTATCGTGATGTATACGCCGGAGCTATAGTTGGTGTTGCTCTTACTATTTTGGCAGTTAGTGTTGTGCAAAAAATAAATGTATCGAATACCGATGGTTTATTTTATAAAAAATTACGAAAAGAGGAGTAAAATTTGGGTGTTGCTATATGCTACGAATTGTATGTCCTAAAAAAACATATGTCGGTTATTTTTTTTGTAATTGATTGATTTGGTAGTTATTGAAAAAAAACAGTTAAAAACTTTGTTGAATTTAAAATAAACATATATTTTTGCAATCTAAAATTTTGATAGATATACAAAAGAATTAATAAAAACAGATTATGTACTTAACAACAGAAAGAAAGTCTGAAATTTTCGAAAAATTTGGTAAATCAGCGACTGATACTGGTTCTACCGAAGGTCAAATTGCTTTGTTTACAGAAAGAATTTCTCATTTGACCAGTCTTTTAAAAGTAAACAAAAAAGATTATGTGACGCAACGTTCACTTCTTAAATTAGTAGGAAAGAGACGTCAGTTACTTAATTATTTAAAACGACATGATATTGGTAAATATCGAGAACTCATTAAAGAACTGAACATTAGAAAATAACAAATGTTTAAAAAGGCAATTAATTGCCTTTTTTTATTTATATCCACTATGAAAATATAGGTAACTATATATTCAGAATCATAATTAATTATAAAAACATGTTGCAAGTAGTAAAAAAAACCATTGATTTAGGAGATGGGAGAGAAATAGAAATAGAAACGGGAAAATTAGCGAAACAAGCTGATGGATCTGTTGTTGTTAAAATGGGTAAAACCATGTTGTTGGCAACAGTGTGTTCTGCAAAAGATGCACGTGCTGATGTAGATTTTATGCCACTATCGGTAGAGTATAAAGAAAAATTTTCTGCCATGGGGCGTTTCCCCGGAGGTTTTCTAAAACGAGAAGGTCGTCCGAGTGATAATGAAATATTAGTATCACGTCTTGTTGACAGAGCTTTACGTCCTTTGTTTCCTGCAGATTATCATGCAGAAACATTTGTTACCATTCAATTAATGTCTGCAGAATCGGAAGTCTTACCGGATTGTTTAGCCGGGCTTGCTGCTTCTGCTGCTCTTTCTGTAAGTGATATTCCTTTTGGCGGACCTATATCTGAAGTTCGCGTTGGTCGTGTAAATGGTAGTTTTGTTATAAATCCTTCTGCATCGCAATTAGCTGAGGCTGATATTGATATTATGGTAGGAGGAACATTCGAAAATGTGTCGATGATTGAAGGTGAGATGGATGAAGTTTCGGAATCTGAAATGTTAGAAGCGATTTATTTTGCACATGAAGCTATTAAAGACCAATGTCAGGTTCAAAAAGAATTAGCAAAGGAGTTGGGGAAAGATGTGAAACGAGAATTTTCGCATGAAATTCAAGATGAGCAATTAGCAAAAGAAATTGAAGATTTTGCGTTTGATAAAATGTACGATATTGCATCGCAAGCTATACCTGAAAAAGAAGTTCGTGGTGAAGCTTTTCAAAAGATACAAGATGAGTTTGTTGAAGCTTTAGCAGAAAAAGATGATGCAGAGGAGATTAATAGTTCATTAATTTCTCGTTATTTTCATGATGTTCAGAAAAATGCAGTGCGAAAAGCAATCTTAGATAATCAAGTGCGGATTGATGGAAGAGAACCAAGAGAAATTCGTCCTATTTGGTGTGAGGTTGATTATTTACCTGCTGCTCATGGTTCAGCTATATTTACTCGTGGTGAAACACAGTCACTTACATCTGTTACCTTAGGAACAAAGTTAGATGAAAAAATTATTGATGATGTTATGCTTCGTTCAAAAGAACGGTTTTTACTTCATTATAATTTTCCTCCATTTTCTACCGGTGATGCACGCCCATATCGTGGTGTTGGCAGACGCGAAGTTGGTCATGGTAATTTAGCTTATCGTGCGCTTAAAGGTGTGCTGGATGTTGGTGAAGACAATCCGTATACCATACGTGTTGTTTCTGATATTTTAGAATCGAATGGATCTTCTTCTATGGCAACGGTTTGTGCTGGTTCTCTTGCTTTAATGGATGCTGGAATCAGAATAAAAAAACCGGTAACGGGTATTGCTATGGGGCTTATTTCTGATAAAGAAACCGGAAAATATGCAATTTTATCTGATATTCTTGGTGAAGAAGATCATTTAGGGGATATGGATTTTAAAGTATGTGGAACCAAAGACGGCATTACTGCTGTGCAAATGGATATTAAAATTGATGGGCTTTCTCAACAGTTAATGACGGAAGCTCTTGAACAAGCTCGCGAAGGACGTCTTCATATAATGGATAAAATTTTGGAGACCTTATCGGCTCCACGACCTGATTTTAAAGATCATGCTCCACGTATTGAAAAGTTAGTAATTGATAAAGAATATATCGGTGCTATTATTGGTTCTGGTGGTAAAAATATTCAGGAATTGCAGGCTAAGACCAATTGTGTAATTACTATAGAGGAAATTGACGGAAAAGGTGAGGTTGAAATCTTTGGTACGGATAAAGAAGGTATTACTGAAGCAAAAGATTATATTGCCGGATTGATTGAAGAACCTGAGGTTGGTAAGGTGTATTCTGCAAAAGTGAAAACTATTGTTCAATTTGGTGCGTTCCTTGAATTTATGCCTCAACGTGATGGTTTATTGCATGTGTCGGAAATTGATTGGAAACGGGTAGAAAATGTTTCTGATGTGTTAAAAGAAGGTGATGTGGTTGAAGTGAAATTGCTGGGAATTGATAGAGGAAAATATAAACTTTCTCGTAAAGTTTTACTTCCTAAACCTGAAAATAAATAATATATTTTTGATATATACTATGTAAAGTAAGAGTTGTCTTTAAGTAGGGCAACTCTTTTTTTATGTCTGTATAAAAAATGTGCTTTGCCACTTAATTTTATTAATCGGAAATAAGTTTTGCATTAAAATGTGGTTATTATATAAAAGTATGTTTTGTGTAAGATGGTTGTATGTTTTTGGTGAATGGTAGATAAATTTGCCGAAAAATCTCACATTAAATTTATAACCACATTTATGTGTTAATCTGAGTTGAAAAAGGATATTGAACTCGAGTTAATTATGTATATTTGTTTGTAATAAAGCATTACTATTTTTCGTTAGTGAACTACAAATTTTAATTATGATTCGCACAGAGATTACGAAAACGATAATTTTTTTCTTGTGTATCATTTTTTTTACGATGTGTACATCAAAGAAAAAAATGGTACAAAAAGCTGAAACTGCATATGAAAAAGGCGAGTATTATACTGCATTGTCTTTGTATGAACAAATTGTAGATGCAGAAAAATCTCGTATGGCAAAGTATCAATATTATTATTCGATAGCTGAATGTTATAGAAATTTAAATAATAGTCGAAGAGCAGAAAGTTACTACCGACGTGCCTCGCGCCGTTCGAAAGAGGAGAGCCTGCAATTAAAATACGGACATATGTTATTGCAAAATGGTAAGGTCTCTGATGCTTTGGCAGCTTTTCAAGAATACAAAGAAAATCATTCTACAGATCCGGAAGTTGAAAATGCTATTAAGTCATGTAGTTTAGCTGTTGAATGGGTTGATAATCCAACACGATATATTGTGGATGATGTACGGGAAATGAGTGAATTCAGAGATAATGATTTTTCACCTGCATATGCATCAGGTGATTTTTCTACTATATATTTCACGTCATCACGTTCACGTGAAGATGATAAAGAGGAGATTAATCCGGTATCCGGAATGAATTATACTGATATATATGAAATACGAAAAGATAGAAGAGGAAGATGGACCGATCCTGTGATAATTGAAGATACAACAGTTTTGTCTGATTTTGATGATGGTACACCTGCTTTTAATGCAGCTAAAACAGAAATGTATTTTACTCGTTGTACTCAGGAAGCTGACAAAAAAGTTGGTTGTCAAATTTATAAAACTGAGTTGCAGGGGGGAGGTTGGAATAATTTGACAAGGTTAGATTTTGTGTCTGATAGTGTTTCGGTAGGACATCCGTCGATTTCGGCAGATGGTTTAACTCTCTATTTTGCGGCACAAATGAGTGGTGGGGTAGGTGGTATTGATATTTGGAAAGTTACTCGCGAATCTGAAACCTCCTCATGGAGTCGTCCGGTTAATTTAGGACACAATATAAATTCTCCCGGTGATGAAATGTTTCCCAGTATTCGTGAAGACGGTGTATTGTTTTTTTCGTCAAATTTTCACCCAGGAATGGGTGGTTTAGATATTTTTAGAGCTGTAAAAAATGATGTTGGACAGTGGGAAATATATAATATGAAATATCCGGTAAACTCTCATAAAGACGATTTTGGTATAATATTTCAGGGAAGTACAGAAAAAGGATTATTTTCTTCTAACAGAAAAGGTGCAAGGGGTAATGATAATATATATTCTTTTGAATTACCTGAATTGAAAATAAAAGTTGTTGGTCAGTTGCTCGATTCTGATACACAAAAACCGATAGAGGAAGGTGATGTTACTTTAGTTGGGAGTGATGGTTCTGTTCAAACAATTAAAAGTCGTGTTGATGGTGAATATTCTTTTGATTTGGAGCAGTATGTAGATTATATAGTTGTTGGTTCTGTTGAGGGGTATTTAAAAAATAAAGTACAAGTGTCAACTGTGAATGTGAGTGATAATACAACTTTTGAAAAAGATGTTGAGTTAATGACGATGAGTAAACCTATTGAGATACCTAATATATTTTATGAATCGGGTGAGTGGCGATTAAATGATGAATCAAAAGAAGCATTGCGTATGTTGTCTAAATTATTATCGGATAATCCCAATATTACTATTGAAATAGGGGCTCATACAGATATGATAGGTGATGAAGAGGCTAATATGGAATTGTCGCGTAAACGGGCACAAGCAATAATTGATTATTTAGAAGAACATGATTATGATCCGGATAGGTTTGAGGCACGGGGATACGGAGAAAGTAAACCTATGACTATAACACAGAAAATTGCACAGAAAGATACTGCTTTTGTAGAAGGACAAGTGTTAACACAGGAGTTTATTAAAACATTGCCGCCTGAGACACAAAAAATAGCAAATCAGATTAATAGAAGAACAGAAATCCAGATTTTATCTACTAATTATATTCCAAATTTAGAGTATTTTTTACGTCATAAAAATACTGTTTCTACATCTGATTAGCTTGTTTTGTTTTTTCAGCCAGAGTCTGTATATTTGTCATACTTTTTTAAAGTGTTGAGCATAGTTCTATAGTGCAGAAATTATTAATGTATTAAAAAAGTATTGAATAGAATTATGATTGCAATTGGTAATCTCAGTTTTAATACCTATACATGAGTGTAGTTTTATAGTGTGGTTTACTATTATCAGGAAAGATAGAATTATGATAAAGAAAATAAAGACAATTATAAACTAATTAATATAAACATATGAAATTATTAGAAGGAAAAACAGCACTTATTACTGGTGCAGCACGTGGTATAGGTAAAGCTATAGCTTTACGTTATGCTTCAGAAGGAGCAAATATTGCTTTTACTGATTTAGAATATAATGAGGTTGCAGAGCAGACCCAAAAAGAAATTGCTGAATTAGGTGTACAAGCTCAAGGTTATGCTTCTAATGCTGCAAATTTTGAAGATACTCAGGCTGTCGTAAAAAAAATTCACGAGGATTTTGGTTCAATTGATATATTAGTAAATAATGCCGGAATAACTAAAGATGGTGCTCTTAAACGAATGACAGAAGATCAATGGGACGCTGTTATAACAGTAAATTTAAAATCTGTTTTTAATTTTACGAAATCAGTGCAACCTATTATGTGGAAACAAGCAGGAGGTAGTATTGTAAACGTGAGTTCTGTTGTTGGTGTTTCCGGAAATAAAAATCAAGCTAATTATTCAGCATCAAAAGCCGGTATGATTGGTTTTACAAAATCTGTTGCTAAAGAATTAGGAGCACGAAATATTCGTTCAAATGCGATAGCTCCAGGGTTTATTTTAACAGAAATGACTGCACAATTGCCGGAGTCTGTTATTGAGGAATGGAAAAAACAAATTCCACTTAACCGACCAGGGAAGCCCGAAGATGTTGCAGATGTTTGTGTGTTTTTAGCCTCTGACATGTCCTCATATGTTACCGGTCAGGTTATACCTATTTGTGGTGGGTTAGAAATATAAGACCTATATGTATATGACCCAGTCTCAATTACTTTTAGACAAATTAGAACAAAAATTTTCTACTGAACCAGAATATATACAAGCAATAACGGAATTTTTTAATTGTATAGAAGATGTATATGAATCTAATATACAGTATCAAAAAGCTAATATTCTTGAGCGTATAGCATTGCCCGATAAAATTATAGAATTTCAGGTTCCCTGGCATGATGATAATGGCACTGTTCACGTAAATACAGGATATCGGGTTCAGTTTAATAATGTGCTTGGTCCATATAAGGGAGGACTACGGTTTCATCCTTCGGTTAATCTGAGTATTTTGAAATTTCTTGGTTTCGAACAAGTTTTTAAAAATAGTTTAACCACTCTACCTCTTGGTGGAGGTAAAGGTGGAGCCGATTTTGATTCACGTGGAAAATCGGAACCCGAAATTATGCGGTTTTGTCAGTCTTTTATGTTGCGTTTGTGGGCAGATATTGGTCAAAATATAGATATTCCGGCCGGTGATATTGGAGTTGGGAAGCGCGAGATAGGATATTTATATGGTATGTATAAACGGTTGACGCGTCAACATGTTGGCGTTATAACAGGGAAAGGAATAGATTGGGGCGGTAGTAAAATACGTCCGGAAGCTACGGGCTATGGGGTAATATATTTTTTAGAGAATATGTTAGCTTCACGTGCTGATTCCATTGTCGGGAAACGAATAATAATTTCGGGTTTTGGTAATGTGGCCTGGGGTGCTGTGAAAAAAGCTAATGAACTTGGAGCCAAAATTATTGCAATATCCGGTCCTGATGGCTTTGTGCATGATCCTCATGGAATATGTGGTGAGAAAATTGAGTT
Organism: Bacteroidales bacterium; assembly: GCA_046482735.1. GTDB lineage: Bacteria > Bacteroidota > Bacteroidia > Bacteroidales > UBA1715 > JAQICB01. The sequence goes on from JAWOEL010000080.1 coordinate 18,464, forward strand.
TTTACTTGCCTTGCGATCCTCTAATAATGATGTGATACGCCCCTTAGCTGAAAAATTTCATTTACTATTTGATCCTCATCGAAAACCATGGAATATCCCCTGTGATATTGCTATACCTTGTGCAACACAAAATGAAATTACTGAAATTGATGTTCAACATCTTATAAAAAATAGATGTCAGTATATTGTTGAAGGTGCAAATATGCCGTGTTCTGATGAAGCTCAGCATTTAATAAAAAAATCTGATATTATATATGCACCGGGTAAGGCTTCTAATGCTGGTGGTGTAGCGGTTTCCGGTTTGGAGATGACACAAAATTCCGAACGGTATACCTGGGCTTCTGAAGGTGTGGACGATAAACTACGTCGTATAATGTATGAAATTCATGAAACTTGTTGTAAACACGGAAAAAAACCTGATAATTCTGTTGATTATGTTGAAGGTGCAAATATTGCATCTTTTATAAAAGTAGCAAATGCTATGTGTGATCTCGGAATATAAAAAAAAATTGTACATTTGTATATAACTGAATAAAACGTATAATTATTAACATTATGAAAGAGTATACTAAAGAAATTGCTGATAGAATTAAAGAAATACGTGAACAATTGGGCTTATCTATTGACGAGGTGGCTGATGAAACGCATATTAACAAATATGAGTATGAAGATTATGAGTCAGGACAAATTGATATTCCTGTGAGTGCGGTTATTAATATTGCAGCTTGTTTTAAAACTGATGTGGCTGTTCTGTTAACTGGTGAAAAACCTACAGAAATAGGGTATTCGGTTACGCGTAAAGGTGAAGGTGTTAGTGTTGAACGTCATCATAGATATAAGTATCAGGCATTGGCACATAATTTTGTAAATAAATTAGGAAAACCTTTTATCATTACTATAGATGCAAGTGATGAGGAGGTGCATTATAACAATCATGGTGGGCAAGAATTTATTTTTGTTCTGGATGGTCATGTAAAAATGTATTTTAAAGAAGAGGTTGTAGAGTTAAAAGAAGGGGATAATGTATATTTTGATGCGACTATTCCGCATGCTTTAAAAACAGAAAATGGTGAGCGTGCTCGTTGTTTAGCTGTTGTCTTTTAATTGTTTTTTTGTAAGATAAAGATTCTAATACATAAAAAAAGGCGATTCAATTTGAATCGCCTTTTTTTGTTTAATGCATGTAGATATGTTTTTTAAACCAAAAAAAACATCTTGAAATAACTAACGTAATTACCAACTAAATGTATTTTCTGAATTTAGATACAAATAATATCCTTTACCTGGTAACACTTCGTCTAATGTTCCTGTATTATCATTTGCATCATAAAATTCATTAAAATCTTTAAGAATAATCACATCATTAATTAAAGGATATAACGTATTCTCTATACTTCCTGATGTACTGTCCGATTGTGGATGGCTGAACATATTCCATCCTGCTTGTAAAGAAATACTTCCACTTTCAACTTGTGTGCCGGAAATAATTAAATCAGATGCAGTATTCATTTTTACAAGATATGCCTTACCAAGTTCAAATGTTTGTAAACTTTGAAGACTTAAAGCTTGTCCGGGTTTATAGAACCCATCTGCATTTTTAATTAAATCTACATTATTCATAATGTCTGCAAATAAAGTATCTATAGAGGCATTAATGGGTTCTAGTTGAATTGAAATTAAATTCCATCCTGTCTGCAATGGTATCGTTTGACTTATTACATCACTTGTTACAATTACATCTATTTGAGCTTGTGGTGATTCACAGCCGCTAAGAGTTTGTGTGACAAAATATGATGTTGTGTCCTCACTTGTTGTTGAAGGTTCCGGTGCTGTCGGGTTACCGGTTCCGGTAGGAGAAGTATACCATAATAATGAACTCCCGGTAATGTTTTCAGCGGTAAGTTGTGTTGCCGTTTCTCCTACAGTATATTTAACAGGAGATGAAACTATCGGTGCATTCAGATATTCTGTTGATGTTATTGATTCTGTATTAAAATCTGAACTATTTCCCGCAGCATCTTTAGCCCGAACTTTTATTGCATACTCAGTGTTACAATCTAACCCCGAAACAGTTGTGCTTGTTGAAGTACCAGATACTGTTTCGTATAACGTGCCGTCGAGATACACTTCATATTCTGTAACTTCAACATTGTCTGTTGATGCCCCCCAACTTACGCTAAAAGAATCCAAGGTGATATCACTAAATGATATTGTTCCGGGAGTTGTTGGTGCCTGGGTGTCTCCACAATCTGCATTGGGATCGATAATACCAAGTACGGGTGTTCTGCCGCATGTAGAGCCTGCAGATATCTGCCAGTCGTAAAAATAAAGATAATAGTTGCTATTTGAGGTGGTTCCCTGATATGCACCGGTTAACGTTACAATACCAGACGGACTTGATTCATATGGATAGGATGCACCGCTATTATGAAAACTGAGAGAACCATTAAAATCCACAGATGAAAGGCGTATACGAAGGTTTTCGCCCCAAGCTTTTTCTACTGTGAAATTGCCAAAAGAGAATTCAACTAATGAACCAGCCATGCCTGTTTCAATATTAATAGGGTCTGATGTGAATGTTTTTGCCGGCGAAAAAGCATTTCCATTACCATCAAGAATTTCTACGGTCACTGTTCCTGAACCGTCACCATAAACACTACCTACAAACAGCTTCATTGAATGTACCGTAAAATCTGAGCCGACGGTAAATGCCATGTGTAAATCATCACTAACCCCCCAATCATTGGTTGAGCTGCCTACAGTGGTAGATGCACCTGCAGTACCATCAAAAGAACTGGCATCCTGTACGTAAAAAGTTGTAGATTCTGAAATTGTTGTTGAATAAGTTGTTTCTGTTTCTAATGGTGTGCCACCTGTTTGAGAATCGTACCACTCATAAGTACCCGGAGTTGAAACAGCAAGGTTAACAGTTCCTGCTTCGCAAATTGTGTCGTGTTGAACTTCAGGTAATAATGAGGTAATTATTATATCATCAGTTTTGTCTGTACATCCCGCAGCACTTACCGTTACCGAATATGTTCCAGCATTATATGCAGTATATGTTTGTGCTGTGGCATCAGGAATAACTGAGCCGTCTATCGACCATGCGTAATTAATACCCGTGCCGGAAACTCCTGCATCAAGTGTTTTTGTTGTTTCTTCGCAAAGTTCAGCATCGGCTCCTAAATCAACAGTTGGTAGTTCGGCAGAAACGACAATATCGTCAGATGTGGTCCATGCACCTGATGTTTCTGCTATTTCACAGGTGTAGGTGTCAGCTTCTGTTACCGTAACACTTGTGAGATTTGCACCTTCATTAAATGGTGTCGAAGATGAACCTTTGTACCATTTATAGGTAATAGATTCTCCTGATTGCAGACTACTTAAATCAGTAGTTGCAGTGATAGTAGCTTCACCTGTTCCGCATAATGTAAGTTCATCGCCTAATTCCGGTGTTGGATGACCAAATTGGTTTATATCTACCGGGTTGTCCATTGATATAATATATCCTAAAGCCGCAACTAATCCCGCATTATAATCAATACCCCCTTCAGAAGTTTCATAATTACCGATATCTTCTGTGAAGTTAGGGTCGCGGGAACCACCAATCATATATCCGTGTTGAGCATTTCGTGTTGGAATAACCAAAGTGTCCTGTTCTGCCATAATATTATCAGATAAAAAAACATTTCTATGGTGTGGATGTTGAGCTGAGTTGCAAGAACCACATCCTTCCCGGTTAAACCCAACAACAAAAGAAAAATTGGCAGTGTTGCTTCCTAAAATATAATCTACTTGGTCGTAAATAAATTTATCAACTATTGTATCGTTATTATATTTTTGCCATAACCCAACAATAAAAGCAGCATTAGCGTTGTAACGTAATGGCCCCCATGTTCCATCACCACCAGTGTATAAATCATTACTGCCGACGTCAGCTTTATACATTAATGCAAATTCTTCAAATAATGTTTCTCCGTATGAATCTCCTAATAGTGCTAAGTTGTATGCCGCAACATCATCGTTATTGTTATAACAGTATGTATAATTGTGGTTATCGATATTTCTATTATCAGAAGGCCCTCTTGTATCTAAAGCTTCATTTTTATAATCTTCATTACCAGTAGCCCAATACAATTCGGCACATGCACTTATATAATCATCTTCCCAACGTGCGTTTGCAGGGTAAAACGAGCTAGCAGCAACGGTTCCACCCTGGTTAGACTTTGCATATTGATATGCATATTCAGCATGTGTTAAACAGGTTGCAGCGTATGCCGGGTCGAATGGTTCATACACACGAGCCATTAAAGCAAGTGTTGCTGCACAGTTAGATGGCATGGATGCATCGGTGGGGTTTTTAACAAAATCACGTGAACCATCTGCTTGTCCGCCTTCAGATTTTGGTAATGTTGCCATAGCAACAGATGTTACCCAATTTTTATGGTCGGCAGCACCATTTCCTACTTGAGAGTAAAATGTTGTGGGGTTTGGGGCACATTGTATAAGAAAATCTGTTTGATATTTAAGCTCATCAAGAATGTCGGGAATACCATTGGGTTCTCCTTTTCCACCTTCCCAGCTGAAATCATCCGAAGATTGATACCCGGTATAGTCAAAAGAATAAAAATCGTCGAAGCCTTCCGGAAATTCGGCATATGCTTTTAATAATGTATATGCCGCATAAAAGTATGTTTGGCCGAATTTTACATGATCACCGCAATCAACCCATCCGCCTTCGAGACTGTGGGCACCATCGGCGTCGTCTGTAAAACATTTGCCGGGTTGGAGTTTGCTTACATCTGCACCCTTTGAAGATTCCAACAAACTCATATCTTCCGAATTTGGGGTGTGATCCATTATTAACCAATTGGGGCCATCGCCCGAACGTTGCCCGCCATACATACGTGTTGTCATCCACAATGCTTTTGTGTAGTCTCCATTTGTTAAATCTTGTGCTATAACAAAGGTGTTAACATTGCAACATAATAAGAAAATACCTAAGATTTTTGTAAATGTTTTCATGCGATTCAATTATTAATTTATCCTTATATTCTGTTTAATAACAATTATGGATAGGGAATGCCCTATGTATATCATAATTGATAAAAATTAAAATGGAATATATGTTATTAAACGTATATTTAGTATTAAACGCAAAAATAAATAAATATTTCTGTTTTATTGTAAAAATATATACGAAACAACTTGCATAAGGATATATATGGAGAGCATGAAAAATCCTAAATACAATATAAAATGAAAGTTTTTTTGAGTTTGTTTTTGTGGGGTAGAGTTTTGAGAAACAAAATGTTCCCAGTTTTGGTATTGAGCAAATTGTGCCAGTGCATTTTTGTCTTCTAGTGCAATATCATTTTCTGATAATGTGTGCCGATACATGCTATAGAGAGTTTGGGAATCTATTTTATGACCTGTTTTTAAAGCAATTCTGTCAGATAAGTCATCTGCTATCCCCTGAGTTAATCCTCTGTTTAAGAATTCAGTTTTATTTATTGCTTGTTGCAGGCAGAGTTGTAACATACAAGGAAGTATTATTTAACGAATAAGTATTTTTGAATTAAATCTGCAGTTCTTTTCGCAGTTCCATTATGTCCTAATTTATGTTGTAACACCTTATATGAATTGAATATGTCTTTCCGAAAATCAGTGTCAAATAAAATTTTAGTCAGAGCTTTTTTAAGGTTTGCTGCATGCATATCTTTTTGTAACAGTTCCGGAACAATAGATTTATTCATTATAATATTTGGAAGTCCTAAGTATGATAGATTAACCAACATTTTAGCTATATAAAATGTAAAAGGATTTGTTTTGTATACAACAATTTGTGGAATATGAAAAAGTGCAGTTTCCAAAGTAGCTGTGCCCGAAACAACAATAGCAGCATCTGATTTTGTGAGAAGTTCATATGTTTGGTCAAAAACGACAGATACATTATGTGCAGAGATGTATTGTCGGTAAAAATCTTTTGAAAAATGAGAAATACCGGCAATTACAAATTCATACTCATGGAAGTCTTCAGATATTTGTTGCATTGTAGTAAGGTTGTCTCGTATTTCATATTCCCGGCTCCCTGGTAATACTGCGATAATTTTTTTGTCAGGAAGATTATGTGTTTTGATAAACGAAGCTTGTGAGTATTTTTGAGAAAAATTGTGAATTGCATCAATCAATGGGTGTCCGACAAAATCAACATCATAATTGTGTTTTTTGTATGTGTCTTTTATAAAAGGGAGTTCAACAAACATATGATCTATATATTTTTTTATTTTGTGAACTCGTTTTTCTTTCCAAATCCAAATAGTCGGTGAAATATAATAAAATGTAGGTATTCCTAATTGCTTTACAAAAGGAGCAATTTTTAGGTTAAACCCGGGAAAATCTATAAAAATAACAGCGTCTGGTTTGTGTATTTCTATATCTTTTTTGCAGAAAGTAATGTTCGATATTATTGTACGTAGATGTTTAATAACTTCAACTATACCCATGTGGTCATAGTCTTTGTAATGTTTAACCGGTTCAGTGTGTGTGGCTGCAGCCATTTTGTCTCCCCCCCAAAATCTAAAACTTGCATCAGAATCATTATGAATTATTTGTTCAATTAAATGTGCTCCATGCAAATCCCCGGAAGCCTCACCGGCTATTAGATAATAGTTCATATATTAAAAATTAATAATAACTATAGCAAATATATACACAAAAGTTGGAATGATAATGCCTTTGAGGCTATGGTCGAATTTTTTGTAATACAACAGACTCGAAAGAATAAATGTTGGAATCATAGACCATATGTATACATTTGTTGCAACATTAGCTCGTGCTAATTTCGACATATATTCTTCTAAAGAAAGAGTGTCGGTAAACCAAATATACATTCCAAAAAAAGAAATTATAGGTAGAGTTATACCTATTATTATTCCTGTCCAAATATTATCGTAGATTTTTTTCATACTGTTAACTGTTTAAAAATGATAATTTATTCATAGATGCAATATCTGTTTTTTCGATTCTTAAAGGAGTAATGCTCGCATATCCTTCTTTTAAAAGCCATTCATCTGTTTCTTCGGCATCAGGTTCAACGTTTTTAAATTCTCCGGTAAGCCAGTAATAGTCACGACTATGTGGGTCTGTTCGGTGTTCGAATCGTTCAACCCATATGCCATCTGCTTGACGGCTTATGCATGTGCCACGAATTTCAGGTGTATCCGGAAAGTTTATGTTTAAAAAAACGTAGTTTGGAATGCCGTTTTGTAATACTTTTTCTGAAATAGAATATACTATGTTCGAATAGCAGGAAAAATCTGCGTGTTTGTCGTGCAATAGGCTTGAAAAAGCAATGGAGGGTATGTTGTTTATTGCACCTTCTCGGGCAGCAGCAACTGTTCCAGAATAGATTGCACAAATTGATGAGTTGGATCCATGATTAATACCGGAAACAATAAGATCCGGTTTTTCTGTTTGATAAAATTTATCTAAGGCGAATTTTATGCAATCAACCGGGGTGCCCGACAAACTGTATGTTGTAATTCCTGGTTCGTCACGGTGTTTTTCTATATTAAGAGGATTGGAAAATGTAATTGCATGAGACATGCCGGAGTGCGGCCTTTCTGGTGCAATGCATAATACATCACCTAACTTTTCCATTTCTTTGACTAAAATACTTAATCCGTGTGCATAAATGCCATCGTCATTCGTAACAAAAATTTTTTTTCGGTTTTGCATAATTAATCTTTATATTTTGTGTGCTAAGGTACCGAAATTCATTCAAAAAAATGTATTTTTGTCTAACAAAATAAAAAACATTTGAAATGAAAGTTTCTCTGAATTGGATAAAAGATTATGTACGAATAGATGAAGATGTTGATACAATTTCTCAAATTCTTACTGATATTGGCCTGGAAGTAGAGGGTGTTGAAGAGTATGAGTCTGTAAAAGGCGGTTTGAAAGGTGTGATTGTCGGAAAAGTATTACGGTGTGAAAAACATCCCAATGCTGATAAACTACATCTTGCAACTGTTGATATAGGACAGGATGAGACGCTACCTATTGTGTGTGGGGCACCAAATGTTGCTGCTGGTCAAAAAGTATTGGTTGCGACAGAGGGGACTGTGTTGTATGACGGAGATACTGAATTTCCGATTAAAAAAGCAAAAATTCGAGGTGAGGTTTCACGAGGAATGATATGTGCAGAAGATGAATTGGGACTGGGTACAAGTCATGATGGTATTATGGTATTGCCGGAATCTATAGAGACTGGTATGCCTGCTTCTGATGTTTTTCCGGTTGAACATGATGTTGTGTTTGAAATAGGACTTACGCCTAATAGAATTGATGCGGCATCACATATTGGGGTGGCTCGTGATTTGGCTGCTTTTTTTAGTCAGCAGGAAGAATGCAGGGTTCATATGCCCGATGTTTCAACGTTTAAAGAAGGGGAGATACATAATTCTTTTGATGTAATTGTGGAACGCGAAGATTTATGTCCTCGTTATTGTGGTGTTGTATTAACTAATATTTCTGTAAAAGAATCTCCTGCATGGTTGCAAAATAGATTAAAAGCAATAGGGCAAAAACCAATAAATAATATTGTTGATATTACCAATTTTGTGTTGCACGAAATGGCACAACCGCTTCATGCTTTTGATTTAGAAACTATTAAAGGAAATAAAATTATTGTAGGAACCTGTGCGGAGAATACTAAATTTGTGACTTTGGATGGGGTTGAACGTGAGTTGTCTGCTGATGATCTAATGATAAAAAATACAGAAGATCCTATGTGTATTGCGGGAGTATTTGGGGGAGCTCAGTATGGTGTTACAGATAATACACGCAGTTTATTTTTGGAAAGTGCTTATTTTAATCCTGTTTCAATTCGTAAAACAGCAAAGCACCATGCATTAAATACTGATGCTTCTTTTCGTTATGAACGAGGGATAGATCCGAATATTGCAATATATGCTTTGCAACGAGCTGTTGTTTTAATGCAGGATTTAGCAGGTGCTACAATAGCATCGCAGGTGTTTGACTCTAACCCTACACCAGTAGGTGGTAATAGGATAGAGATATCAATTTCACGTATTCAAAATTTAATAGGAAAAGACATTTCAAAGAGTGTAATGCTTTCTATTTTAAAGTCTTTGGATATTTCAATAGTGTCAGACGAGGATGATAAAATTATTCTTGAAGTGCCAGCATACAGAGTAGATGTTACTCGTCAGGAGGATGTTGTAGAGGAAATTTTGCGTATATATGGTTATAATAATATAGAAATACCGTCAGTAGTGAAATCATCTTTATTGTATTCGGATGAGGTGGATGATACTATGTATAAAAACAAGGTGGCGGATATGCTTGTTGCCCAGGGGTGGTTTGAGACTATGAATAATTCACTCACCAAATCGGCTTATTATAATCATGTACCATCGTGCAATAAGGAAGAATTGGTTTCATTATATAATCCTTTGAGTGCCGAACTCGATGTTATGCGCTCGACTTTGTTATTTAATATGTTGGAAGTGGTTTCTTATAATATGAATCGTCAAAATTCAGATATTCGTATTTTTGAATTTGGTCGTGAATATTATAAAAATCCGCACAAAACAGGAGTTGATTCATATTCCGAATCTCAAAAATTATCTCTTTGTGCTACAGGAAATTATGTGCCTCAGTATTGGGGTGATTCAGAAAAAAAGGCTGATTATTTTTATGTAAAGAAAACAATTGATTTATTTCTGCACAAAGTTGGTATATCTAATGTTGTATTTGATTCGTATTCAGATGATTATATTACCGGTCAGGTGGTAAAAAAGGATTCTGTGGAAATTGCTCAATTTGGATTTGTTTCTTCTCGTTTGTTGCAACTTTTTGATATTGATAAAGAGGTTTTTTATGCTGATATAAATTGGGATAATGTGATTTCATGTGTAGGAACGTCAGAAGTCTTATATCAACCTATACCTCAATTTCCCGAAGTGAAAAGAGATTTATCTTTATTATTGGAAGATACTGTTACATTTGCTCAGATCGAAAACATAGCAAAACAAACAGAAAAGAAGATATTAAAATCAGTTTCTTTATTTGATATTTATCAAGGCAAAGGAATTCCCGAAGGCAAAAAGTCATATGCTGTTTCTTTTGTATTGCAGCATCCGGGTAAAACATTGAAAGATACAGATATCGATAAAGTAATGAAAAAATTAATTTCTGCATATACCAAAACATTACAAGCAGAATTACGTTAATACGTTACATTAATATATATTAATTTGTTAAAATAGTGGTTTTTATATTAAAAATAATGTATATTTACCATTATTAGATAGAGTAGTCTAAATATGAGAAAGATATCTTTAGTATTAGTAGTGTTATTCGTGTTACATATGGCAACATTTGCTCAGCAGCATGTGCAAAAATTGTTGTTTGAAAGTGTAACTATGGATGACGGACTTTCTCAGGTTTGTGTGAATACTATAATGCAGGACACTACTGGTTTTATGTGGTTTGGTACTCAGGATGGATTAAATAAATATGATGGGTATAATTTTAAAGTATATAAACCAAATTTGCATGACAGTACTTCAATTACCAGTAATAATATTACTTCAATTTTTCAGGATTCATATGGTAAAATTTGGGTAGGAACCGTAGGTGGTGGTTTGAATTTATATAATCCGCTTGATGAAACGTTTACTCATTTTATGCATGACTCATCTGATGCTCGTTCTATTGGCAGCAATGATGTGTATACTATATTTGAAGATTCAGATCAAAATTTGTGGATAGGTACATATGGTGGCGGGCTTAATTTATTTGATAGAGAAACTAAAGATTTTACTGTATATAAACATGATTCATCTAATCCTCATTCAATAGAAGCTGATAATGTTCGTGCTATTACAGAAGATGATCAAGGTTTTATTTGGGTAGGACTAAATTCCACGAATATAGATCATGTTGTGAATAAATTTGACAAATCAACTGGTTTGTTTTATCCGGTTACATCAACTAACAATGATGTTATGGCTATGCATAAGGATAAAAGTGGAAATATTTGGGTTGGTACATATTATGGCGGTGTTGATATAATAGATCCTCAAACAGAAAAAAGTAGAAATATTACATATAATACATATTCTGATAATAGTTTATCCAGTAATATTGTGATGTCTTTTTATGAGGATACTGCTACTAATCTAATGTATATTGGAACACGTGCCGGCGGACTGAATATATGTGATATGGACACGTATCGGGTTGTGGCAACAGAAACTATACGTGATGATGAGTATTCAATTTCCGGTAATGATATACTTTCAATTTTAAAAGATAAATCCGGTGTTATTTGGTTAGGCACTGAAACTGCCGGTTTAAATAAATATAATACTGAACGGAAAGATTTTAATATTATTTACCCTAATCAGTTGCACGATTTACCTATATCTTCAAATAATGTGTTTGCAATTTATGAAGACGATAATAATGGGGTGTGGATTGGTACTCGTGGTGGCGGTTTGACGTATTATAATAAAGAAACCGGGGTAACATCTACATTTCAAAGCAAAAATGGAGATCCGGAAAGTTTTAATAAAATTACTTCATTGGTTTGGGATCCTCGTGGGTATTTTTGGATAGGAACTGATGGTAATGGTTTTTTTAAATTTAACCCGAAAACTCAAGAGAAAGAGCATTTTTCTTATGATGATGAAAAAGAGAATTCATTGTCGAATGATGCTGTTACAGATATGTACTTAGATGGAAAAAACCAACTTTGGATTGGAACTTGGGGAGGCGGTTTAAATAAATTTGTGTATGAAACACAGACGTTTACCCATTATCCTATTGATGAGCAAAATTTTATGCGAAATGTTGTGTGGTATATTTATGGTGATGCCGGCGGTAATATATGGGTTGGTACTGGCGGACATGGTCTTGCCAAATTAAATCATATGACTGACGAGTTTACTTATTATAAAAAAGACAGACAAGCTATTTCATCTTTAAGTAATGATGTGGTGTATTCTATATTAGAACTACAAAATGGTTCGTTTTGGGTTGGTACCGGTGGTGCCGGAATTAATAAGTTTGATAGGGTAAATAAGTTTAAGTCTTATACTAAAATGAGTCATGGTCTTACCAATGATATGGTTTTGGGTATGCTCGAAGATAATGATGGAAACATCTGGATGAGTACGTATTATGGATTATCTAAGTTTAATCCTGAAAATGAAAATTTTACTAATTTTAATGAGTTAGATGGTTTGCCGGGTAATTCATTTAATGAGCGTGCGTGTTATAAAGGTCATGATGGAACTTTGTATTTTGGTGGTCAAGAAGGCTTAACGTATTTTCAACCTGATAGTATAATTCCTGATTCATATACTGCTCCGGTTGTTATTACCGATTTGAAGATTTATAATGAATCTGTGGGAATTGATGAGTCTGTAATGGGACGTGAAATATTGTCTCAATCTATTGTTTATGAGGAAGAAATTGAGTTGTCGTATAAACATAATTTTTCTCTTGAGTTTTCTACTTTACATTATGCTGCTCCGTCAAAAAATAAGTATAAATACAGATTACTTGGTTTTGAAGATAAATGGACGTTAACAGATGCTAATAAACGCTTTGCAACATACACAAATTTATCGGGTAAAGAGTATGTGTTTGAAGTTCGTGCTTCTAATAATGATGGCGTGTGGAGTGATGAGATAACACGTTTGAGAATTACGGTAATTCCTCCGTTTTGGAAAACTACTTGGTTTTATTCTATTATCCTTATTGTTATTGCAATAGGAATTGTGCTTTTTATAAAAATACGCGAACGTCAGTTAATAGCTGAAAAACGTAAGTTGGAGCGTATGGTTGATGAGCGTACTCAGGAAATTAATCAACAAAAAGAAGAATTACAGTTGCAGTCTGAATTATTGGTTAAGAATAATGATGAATTATCTCGTACTAATAGATTAATACAAGATAGTATTAGTTATGCTAAACGTATACAAGATGCTATGTTGCCTAGTGTGGAAACTATACAGCGGTATTTGCCGGATTCTTTTATTTTGTTTAAACCCAAAGATATTGTGAGTGGCGACTTTTATTGGTTTCTCGAACAGAATGGTGTGTATTATATTGCTGTTTCTGATTGTACGGGGCATGGTGTTCCTGGTGCTTTTATGTCAATGATAGGTGCTACATTGTTAAATGAAATAACTAATGAAACGCAAAATCAAAAACCTTCGATTATTATTGAGAAATTGAATAAAGGTGTTATAACTGCTCTAAAACAAAATAAAGATGGTAATCCTGAATCTCAGGATGATGGTATGGATATAACTATTTGTGCTATAAAACCTGAGGAGCAATCTGTTCAGGTGTCGTGTGCAAATCATGTTGTGTATGTTATGTATAATGATAAAATAGATGTGTTAGAGGGGGATATTTGTTCTGTTGGTGGATTGTTCTCTGCTGAAGATAAGGGATACACAAATCATGAATTTAAATACAAACCGGGTATGTGCATTTATATGTTTTCTGATGGATATCAGGATCAGTTTGGTGGTCCACATAATAAAAAATTTATGGCTACACGGTTTAAAGATTTATTATTCGAGCATCGGGATTTGTCGATGAAGGAACAAAAAGAAATTTTTGATAAAACTTTTGAAGATTGGAAAGGTACACAACGACAAATAGATGATGTTGTCGTGACTGGTATTAAATTGTAATGTTCCTTTTTATGAGGTGTCGATTTTGTTTTCTTGGTTGTTTTCTGTTGTTTTCTGTTGTTGTTTTTTCTCAGAAACCTTTAGGAAAATTTGCAAAACTAATGTCTCCGCCTTCTGTTTTTTCTAAAATTGTTGTTGCACCTCCATCTCAGGATAGTATTTCGGAGTTCTCTGCTCAATCTCGTGCTTATACTTTTGCATATCCTATTTCTGCACATATATCTTTTGTAAAAGAAGCCCGGCGTATAGTGTATGATGATAGTACGTTGTTTTATAACTTGCAGATATCTGCAAAAGATGCTCGTTCTCTAAATCTTATTTTCACAGACTTTTTCTTACCCAAAGGTTCGTCGTTACAGGTTTATTCGCGGGATTCAACTTTTTTTTACGGACCATATACCTCTGAGCATAATAATGATGCTCAGGTTTTTGCAACGCCTGTTGTGCGTGATTCTGTGATTTGCATATCGGTTTCAGTTCCGCGTGAGTTAAGCGATTCTTTATCATTGACTATTCAGCAAATTTCATATGGCTTTCGTGATTTTGAGAATTCATTAAAATCATTAAAAAGTAATAATGACTTGTCAGGAGATTGTCAGGTAAATGTGAATTGTTCGCAGGGGGTTGATTGGCAAAAAGAAAAGCGGGCTGTAAGTAGATTAATTATAGATGGAACTACTGTATGTACCGGAAGTTTAGTTAATAATACAGCTCAGGATGGTCGCCCTTTTGTGTTGACTGCAAATCATTGTGTTTCTACTGATTTTTATGCAAGTACGGTGGTTTTTTATTTTGGTTATGAGTATTTGTATTGTTCTAATTCTACTTATCTTACTGATGAATATATTCAATCTGGTTCATATTTGCGTGCAACAGATATTCAGGATAAGATAGATTTTTCTTTATTGGAAATGTATAAACCACCTTCGGAAGTGGCTCAACCGTATTATTTGGGATGGGATGTGACTGATGATGTGGATCAACCAGGTTCGGTTACCTTGCATCATCCTCGTGGTGATCCTATGAAAATTAGTATTGATACTGATTTTCCTACGAGTTCTTCGTTTTTTACTTATAAAGAGAATACGCATTGGCAGATATCTGATTGGGAATTTGGTGCAACAGAGGGTGGATCCTCCGGAGCACCTTTGTTGAATACACAACATAAATTATTTGGTACCCTTTCTGGTGGTGAGGCTTCGTGTAGTAATCCGGTAAATGATTATTTTTCTAAATTATCTGCTGCGTTTTATAATGTGGGAGATTCTACTCAAAATCTTCATTATTGGTTAGATCCTCTGCATTTTTCTGCTGAGCAATGGCCGGGGTATAATCCCTATGATACAAAACCTTCTTTTCTTTCGAATATACTGAATGCTGATTCAATTTATAATTGGCATTTTGATGAGTATGCACCGGGAACAATGGGGGGTGGTAATAATTGGGGGTGGAATGCTGTTGCAGAGGAGTTTTTGTATAATACAGAGAAATATATAGTGTCTGCTTCGTATATGGTTGATGTGGAGCCGTGTCAACAATTACAAAATATTGAATTGTGTGTGTGGACAGGTGGCATTACACCTGATTCTCTTGTGTATACGCAAGCTGTTGAGCCTGAGGATATTATTGATTCATCATATATTATAATTTCTCCTGATGAACCAATAGAAACAACTGGAAATTTTTGGGTGGGGTACAGGTTTCTTGAATCTGATACCTGTGTTTCGTTTTTGTTTTCTGATAATGAGCAATCACGCTCGCGTTCTTTAAAGTTGCTGTATGATACGACCTGGATCTATGCTTCGCAAATTGATGCTCGCATGGCTCTTGCAGTTGAGGTTTCGGTTACTAGTATGCCTGACACGGTAAATTATATGCAAGAGAATTGGTATGAAAAGCCGGATTTTGCAACGCGGATTTCTGAGAATGAGAAAGAATTTTATAGTCATCCGTTGTTTGCGTTTGATTCTATTGAGGCAATATATGATACTACTATTTTACAGCAGGTTTCCACACATGAAAATATTGCAGATTGGGGTAAACCTGATTTTTTTGATGCAAATTGTGTTGCTAATAAATATACTATTAATGAAAGTAAGTATGTGCGCGGACTTAAATTAGGTGTGAATAATAGAGGAAATGCAGATTCTTATATTAATTATTGTGTTTGGAATTCTGATTATGAGATTGTTGCACAAGATTCTGTTTTGCAGCATAAATTAAGAAATTTGTATTATAATCAAGTTCATTTTTCTTCTCCGGTATTTGTGCAGGATGATTTTTATGCCGGGGTATGCTATCATGATAATGAACAAGATATTATGTCATTATATCAATATTTTGATTATGATTTTTTTGTTGATGCATATTATTCTTTAGATTCTCTGTGGTTTCCCTATGGTGATTTTGATATTTCGTATAATTTTGCAATACAGCCTATTACGTGTTTTTCCGAGTATCATTATAATCAAAATGCCGATTCTATATTACAGTATCCTATTCGTAACACAGCGAAATCTTCGTTTTCTATTGAGCATGATGCTGTTGTGTATCCATTATATTGTAAAGATTTTTGTTTTGTAAAATGGCATCGCGTTTTTTATGATTCATTTGAGGTTGCTATAATGGATAATAATGGTGTCCTTAAAAAAAAGCAGACTGTTTTTTTTGCTAACGGAACTTATTCTATAGATGTTCGTAATATTCCTGCGGGAATGTATACAATTGTTATTACTACCAAAGATTTTGAATTTTCCAAAAAAATTATTGTGCGTCGGTAGGTGCATATTTTATTTTGTGCGAAAAAGAATTTGTTTTAATGTGAATAATATAATATTCATGAGTTGGTGTAGGTATAGTTAATGGAATTGATGTTTCAATCCCAGGTAATATGATTGTTGATTTTTGCTGTAATATTTGTCCGTTTATTCGTAAAACAGTTATGAATATTTCATCTGGTTCGGATGATACGACGTTGCAGATTATACCTGTAGATGTATAATCTAATGAAACATGTAATTGTGAATATGTTTGAACTTCACTTATTGTTGAGTAT
This sequence comes from Bacteroidales bacterium, assembly GCA_046482735.1. Classification (GTDB taxonomy): domain Bacteria; phylum Bacteroidota; class Bacteroidia; order Bacteroidales; family UBA1715; genus JAQICB01. The sequence continues at coordinate 35,261 of JAWOEL010000080.1, forward strand.
GTTGTTTTGTTGTTGTAGTCTGTTTGTTTGAGTCGGTAGTACGATATACCAGATAATGGAGAGGTGTCAATATAAGAATATGAGTTTGTAATGGTTGAATTTCCTGCACCGGAAATATGACTAAGAGTTGAAAAATGCACTCCATCGCCCGATCGTTCGATACTGAAGAAGTCATTGTTTGTTTCATGTGAAGTTTCCCAATTGAGATGAACTTCATTGTTTATTGTTTCTGCGTCAAAATATGTGAGAATAATGGGGAGTGTGATTTCTTCAATTGATGTGTTTGCTTCGATTGAACCAAATGTCCAAAACTCATTGTTTGATGAGTTTGCATTGTTAAATTCTACAAAATTATTAATTGTGTCAACAACCCAACTTGTAGTTGGTGTGGTCCAATTGGTTACTCCATCTGTATTTGCAAGTGTGAGAGCTGCAAGCAGTTCTGCATTGGTAAGATGTGAAAAGTCAGATTTTTCGTAATAAATTCTTCGTTGTGTGTTTGCACCGATTATTATCTCTTGTCTCCAGTAGAAGTGTTGAAATATACCACCAGGGAGTTTGTTGTAATCAATATTTGTGTTGTTAATAGGAGTATCTTTTATAAATTCAACTTCGTATATATTGTCGCCATTACCATTTTGGAGACCGATACCAAATTTACGGCAGATATCTTTGTCACCTACCGGAAACGTATATACACCGGAGCTTTTGGGGATGTTTCGTTGAACAGAGCCGTCTATAAAAGATGAGTCTGAGCAGGGTATGTCTTGTTGTATGGTTTTGTCATTCAGGTACATTTTACTATCGCTGTCTATTAGTATTATTCCATTTGTAAGTGTCAGTACAATGCCGTCGGCAGGTACGTTGGTGTCTAAATATATATCATTAGAGGTTCGGGCACCGCGAGCTCTGTTTATTGATAATTTTTGCAGTGTTTGTATGCCTGCCGGAAATATAAATTCTGGAGTGTTGCCAGTGTCTTCAATATATAATTCGGAAAATGATGTGGAAAAAACACTATCGGAGTCTGTTCCTGTAATTGTGCCAAAAATAGTGAGAGCATTGTCGGCTATATGCAATTTTCCTTCAGACAGTATAATATTGTGTATAGATGCATGTGCGGTAAGATTAATTTCGTGTCCGGAAACTATTTCAACATCATCACTTGCTGTTGGTATAGTGCCACTATCCCAAGTGCTTGCATTGTTCCAGTTACCTGAAGATACACTTTGAATTGCTGCCGTACTATACAAAAACACATGTGTTAGCAGATATATAAAAACCCAAACTTTCATACAGTATATGTACGAGTTTTCGGAGCTTTTAGTTGTGAATTTTACCTGTTTTTCGTTTAAGAGAATATCTTGATATTAAAACTGTAATGCTACTAAATCATTGCAATCTAATACTGGCGGTTCGTTACTTGTATGGGGTAGTGAAAACCGTGTGTATGTGATTTTTTTTCCTTCGTTCCGAAATATTTTTTCGTAATGTGTTTGTATAGAAAGTACGTCATCTAGCAGATGGGAATTATATATATCGGTCGATGATACGTGTATTGGGTGATTGTTATGGGTTAAAATATATTGGGTATATGCGTAAAGTTCCTGACTGTCGGTTTTAAGATGAATATTCCCGCCAGGTCTAAGAACAGTATAATACATATTTAAAAATTGAGATGATGTAAGACGTTTTTTTGTGCGTCTGGTTTCTTTTTGTGGATCTGGGAAAGTTATCCAGATTTCAGAAATTTCATGTTTAGCAAATAATGATGTTATAAATTCAACCCGCGTACGAACAAAAGCTACATTGGGTATGTTTTGTTCTATAGCTGTTTTAGCTCCTCGCCAAAATCGTGCTCCTTTTATGTCTATACCAATAAAATTTTTCTCAGGATATTTTTGTGCTAAACTTACGGTGTATTCACCTTTGCCACACCCAAGTTCCAACACAATAGGATGTTGATTTTTCCAAAAATGAGAATTCCATTTCCCGTGTAAATGATGTGTTGTATTAAAAACTTCTTTAAAATCAGGTTGAATAACGTTTGCAAATGTTTTGTTTTCTGCAAAACGTTTGAGTTTATTTTTTCCGCTCACTTGTTTTAATTTTGAATAAGAGAAAGAGTTATCGATTTAATTCCAGAAATACTGCATGATTTATTTTTACATCTCATAGCTTGTTCAAACGAAAATGTATAGATACCCGGTTGAGGGAATTTTACACCTCTTCGTAACATAAATGTATTCGTATATGTAGAAAATGATTCCTCACCAATCCATTCACCTTTGTCTGTAGCAAGCACAAATTCTACTGTGTCTTTGTATACCTTATTGTCCGGAAATGTGATTGATGTAAAAAGATATAAATTTGAATATCCGTATGAATCTGTGTTACTAATGTTTAGCGTAATAGAATAGATGTTATGTGTATCTTTTACCGGTATATTAAAATCCAAAACAGAGTCTTTGCTCCAGTTTTCAGGAACAGAATGTGTTTCAGTATAAGTGCTGTCGGGAGAGCAGAATGTAAATAAACATAAGCTAATTGATAATATAATAGTTGATATATATAAGTTCATGAGATATTTTAATTAGTAGTTTTTTTTGATTGTTGTGCTTGAGGATTGTTTGTGTTTTTATTTCTTGGTTTCTTGTTTTTATGTGGTTTGTTGTTCGGTTTGTTCGATTTATTATTATTTGGTTTGTTTTGATTATTTGATTTGTTGTTTTTATTATCTGATGCTTGCTTGTTTTGTGGTCTGTTTCCTTTACCTTTTCTTTTCTTCTTTTTGTTTTTGTTATCAAATCTGGTTAAACTTTCTTCACCTACAACATTTGTATAGTCATGGTTGATTTCAGTAGACACTTTTTCTAGTTCAAGTTTTTCCGGTTTTATGCCTTTTTTATTTAATTCAATTATTTCCTTAATTCGTTCTATTGATAATTCAGCAAAAGCCGGAACATCGTCTTTCTTATAGAAGTAGCACATAGTTTTTTTGTACACATCAGTTTTTGAGTGAGAAGCTACGCCACCCTCAAATTCTAATAAAATAGAAGTATCAGGGAATTCTTTTCGGGCTTCTTCATAACTTTTCAATTCGTAGTTCAGGCAACATTTAAGTTTTCCACATTGTCCGGCTAGTTTTTGTGGGTTTAGTGATAATTCCTGAACTCGGGCTGCTGATGTGGATACGGTATTAAAATTAGTTTTAAATGACGAACAACATAAATCCCTGCCACATGGGCCAATACCACCGATTCTTCCGGCTTCCTGGCGGGCTCCTATTTGTTTCATCTCAATTTTTATTTTAAACTCATCGGCAAGTACTTTTATTAATTCACGAAAGTCTACCCGCTCATCTGCTATATAATAAAAAATGGCCTTTGTTTTATCGCCCTGATATTCGACATCGCCAATTTTCATGTTTAATTTTAGGCTTTTGGCAATTTGCCGTGTTTTTATCATCGTAGGATGTTCTAGAGCTTTCGCTTCTTCCCATTTTTCTATATCATTTGGTTTTGCTTTACGATATATTGTGTTGAACTTTTCGGGTATTTTGTGTTTATATATTTTTTTTAACTGTTCTTTTACTAGTTCTCCTGTAAGTGAAACTATACCTATATCATGTCCGGGCGACGATTCTACGGCAACTATATCTCCTGTTTCTAAAGAAAGATTGTTGTTGTTAACATAAAATTCTTTACGGGTATTTTTGAAGCGAACTTCTACAATGTTATGAGTAGCAGGAATGTCGCTGATGTCTTGTAACCAGTTGGTACAATATAATTTATTGCTTCCTGAACGTTGAGCAGAATTTTTTATATTTTCTTGAATTTTTTCAGGATTTGTATCAGATGATATATTATTGTTTGAATTTGTTTTCATAGGTAAATATTTTAATGCAAAAATAATAAGATTATGCTCTTAATAAAATCATGAGTTTGATTATCAAATCAAAAAATATGATTTTAGCATTACCGTTTCGTTCTATATGAAAATATACTTCATTTAGTTCTTTAGTAATAGGAGCAATATTTCGTTCGTGAATATATATATGAAATTTTTCGGAAAAATCTCTTTCTTGTTTATATAAGTATACTATATCATTTTGTTGTTGGTTTAGAATAAAATTTTCTCGTATAATATTTAATGAATATTGTATAAATGATTTTTGTTTTTCTCGACTATATTCAGCTAATGTGTCGGATAATTTTGTTGCTTCCACCAAATTTTTTGCAAAGCTAAGTCGCATAAGTTGAGTGAAAAAGGTGAAAAATTCTTTGTTTTCGTCTTCTGACTGTGCCAGTCTGTTTGCTTTTAAATAATTGCCGTTTGCATTGTGTACTATTGCCTGCAAATCTGTTTGTTCTAAATTATAATCGTTTGAGAGTTTTTCCGAAAGGCTTTGTTTATCAATTTTTGGTATATAGCGAATTTGTGTGCGCGACAAAATTGTTTGCAGCATAGAATCAGTATTTTCGGCTAATAAAAGAAATAATGTTTTTTCAGGGGGTTCTTCGAAAATTTTTAAAAGCTTGTTTGCACACGTAACATTCATTTTTTCAGCCATCCAGATAATCATAATTTTATACTCACTTTCGTAAGTTTTTAACTGAAGTTTTTTGAGAATTTGACTGCTTTCTTCATTTTGAATACTTCCTTGCCCTTTGTTGATTTCTATATAATTATACCAATAATTTAAGTTCAAATATGGCTGTTCGCGAACTGCATGTCGCCATTCCTCTATAAAATTATCACTAACCGGATGTTTTTTTATTTTTTTATTGGTTGCTACAGGAAATACAAAATGCAAATCGGGATGTGCCAGTTTGTTGAATTTTATGCATGAGGGGCAGTTGCCGCAGGCATCATTTTCTTGCTTGTTTGTGCAGTTTATATATTGAGCATAGGCCAAAGCAAGTGGTAGATTTCCACTGCCTTCCGGTCCGCAAAATAGTTGAGCATGGCTTATTCTGTTGTTGTGAACAGATGATAGCAAGTCTTCTTTTATTTGGTTTTGTCCAATTACTTCTTTAAATAACATAATTTATAATGTATATCTTATTCCTCCTCGCAGACTCGGGTTTTTTCGAATCGATTTTTCTGAATCGTACAATATATCATACAGTATCATACCATAAGCTACCATACCATCTGATATTTGTTTTTCAAAACCAGCTCCAATAGGTAGGGTATGAACGGTTGTTTTGTAGTTTTCTTGTGTCCACGTTTTACTTATTTCATATTCGGCATGAATAAAAATAGTTTGGGTAATCTTGTATTCGCTGTATATGCGTGCACCGAATGTGAAAAAATTTGTATTAGTTTTGTTGTTTTGTGTGTAGAGTACAAAGGGAGAAAAACCGGTGATTATTTTTTCGGTAAACGAATAGTTAATTTCGGGAGCTATATCTGCTTGCATTATTTCATCTTCAAAAGTTACCCCAACGTTTCCTCCCGTACTTATTTGTGCCTGCGACAAGCTCGGTATTATAAGTAGAAAGAATGCACAAAAAACAAGTAGTTTCATAATAAAATAATATATTTGTTTTGATTGATAAAAATACTAAAAATTATTTTACGCAAAGCAATATGTTGATAAGTCTTGTTGGTAAATATGATACATATGAGTACAATTCTCAAAACCAAATGAATAGCACTCCCAAAAAAAGAAAATTTAGTGCAATTTATCGTGGTAAACGGAAAAGTGATGGTGCATATGTCATTATAAAGCATATAAAACAGTACTCAGCTATCAGACATAATGATCATAAAGTGCTTATTGAACAATTTTTGTTGGGTATATCTGCTTTGCATTCATCGGTTGTTCAGACATATGAAATTGTTCAATTGCAAGATGAGTATTTTATAGTCCGCGAATATTTGCAAGGTGTAGATGCAAAAACACTTATTTGTGATCCTGATTACTCACATCTGCAAAATTCTTTTTTTTCGTGTCAGGTAGGTGTTAAAATGTGTGAGGTATTGCATGAATTGCATATGCATTCTATTATTCATTGTAACATTAAACCATCAAATATTTTTATAGAGTGTGATGATGAGGGTAAAATTGATGTTCATGATTTCTCTCTTAAAATAGTTGATTTTGAAATGGCTCATGTGCATGATGCTCAGTTGTTTTATTATAAAAAACTTCCTTTTTCTCTTGTGTATTCACCCCCCGAACAAGTATTGCATTATGCCGATGTTATTGATAATACTTCAGATTTGTATTGTTTGGGACTTGTGATGTACGAAATAATTACTCGTCGGCCACCTTTTTATAGCGAAAATCACGAAATGCTCGTTAATTTTCAGATTAATAAAGAATTACAAAAAAACTCACGTATTTCTCAGGATATGTTGTCGTTTGTACAAAAAGCTACATCAAAATTCAAATATTCTTTACCACCCAATAGATATTCGTATGAACAAAATGAGAAATTTTTGGAACAGGGGAAGCAAAGCAGATTTCAATCAGCTCAAGATATGAAAGAGGCAATTGAAGAAATGATGGTACGTTTTCAGGAGAAAAAAAACAAACGAAAAAACACTTCTTGGTTTTCTCGTTTGTTTAAGAGAACATAAAACTCTTTAGTTTTTAATAGAGCATCCTATCGCAACAGTTTTTGTTTTTGGTATTTCTGTGTCTCTTAAAAGTGCATGTACTGCATCTGCGACATATGTTTCTGTTACGTTTTCCGGTTCTTCGTAGTTGTTGTCTATTGCCCCTATGTATTGTACAATATTTTTCTCGTTTTGTTTTTCGAGTACAAATACATGTGGTGTATGTGTTGCACCATATTGAGGATATATTTTTTGTCCTTTATCAAATACATATACAAAAGGAAATTGTTTTTCTTTTGCTCGTTTTTGCATAGCTTCAAAATTGTCTTCTGGATAATCTTTTGAATCATTTGGATTAATGGCAATTACCGGGTATCCTAATGGAGCAAATTTAGCGTGTAGTTCAATGATTCTTTCTTCGTATGCAACTGCGTACGGGCAATGATTACATGTAAAAATAACGATAAAACCCTTAGCTTCAGGATAGTCTGATAAAGATACCATGGAGCCATCTACGTTTTGTAATGAAAAATCAGTTGCCTCATCGCCAATGTCGTATCCTTTAGTTTTTGAGGTTTTTTCTGAACATGTATCTGATTTGGTTACTTCTGATGTTTTTGTATTAGAATCTGTTTGGTTTTTTTGTGAGCAGTTGGAATTGCATGCACTGAGTAGCAATAACGAACTGGCAATAAATACGAGTGTTTTCATAGTTTTCATAGTTTTAGAGTGTTTTATAAATTGTTTGAAATTATAGAGTGAAACTTGTGTTTAGATATTTTTTCTTGCTGAAAATTTAATTTTTCTTTGTTTTTATAAAAAACAGTTGCCGGAATGCTGCCGGTCCATGATGAATCTACAGCCGGAATCCATGTATTCATTGTCGTAATATCGGTCAATAAATAGGTGTCTGCTGAAATTGTGTGTTCATTTAAAAATGGTATCACTTTGGTTTCAAAATCAGAGGGTCTGTCGAGAGATACCAATATGAGTTTAAATGGCTTATTGTGCATTTCTTCTTTTACTTTTATGAAGCCTGGTAATTCTTCGATGCAGGGCTTGCACCATGTTGCCCAAAAATTTACAGCATATAGCGTGTCGTTATCTTGTAATATAATTTCTTGTAATGTGTTAAAAGATATTTTTTCTCGACGAACAGATGGTCGTTCTGAGTTTTCTTTTTGTTGGGTTGTTGTGCAACTTGTAAAAGTTAAGATGTAAGCGAAAAGTATTACAATTGTGTTTTTCATAATTTTATGTAATAGACTTGTATAAGCCTTAATTTGTTCCGAATTTTTTTCGGGATGAACTTGTTTTGTGTTTTTAGAATTATGGTTTATAATATATTGCTTTTTTTAAGTTGTCGTAATATACAATTTTTATCTTACTAAAATAATAAATTTTTAGGTGTATATATTCGAATTTGTATGATTGTTGTGTTGTTTTTTTGTTTAGTAATACAGGTAATATGCTGATTTAGAAATGTATTTTTATAAGCATTACATAGAATTTGTGTTATTAAGAATTTTATGCCCAAAAGCACACTGCAAGCATTTACGTTTTGTGCAGTAGTTGTTGGATAATTCTAACAGAGCTTGACTGCGAAATGCATTATTGCATTGAATATCTAACTTGTTCCATGAATTTGTTATAGAATTTTTTTCGCAGGGTAGGTCTTCTAAAAATTCCAATGCCCTGTTTGTAAACATATCTTGCTTTGTATAGGTGCCATAGGCAAATAAAAATGGAACTACGGTGTTTATGAGTATAGTGTTGATAGTTGTATTGCCCATTTTTTTGATTCGAAAAGTAGATTTTTGCGAAAGCCTGTAATGTGTGTGCCAGTAGGAGTGGAGTTGTGTTGTAAAAATGTGTGCACAATTATTTACGTTTTCGCAATTGATGATTAAACTACAGATATGTTGGTGTGTGTGTAAGAGAGCAGCAAATTGAGCAATTCGAATAGTCGGAAAATTAGCTGGTCGCATGCGTGCGAATTTCCATAATTCTCGCGAAATAGGTGTGAGCCTGTATTTTTTTTGCAAAAAAGAGTATTCTTGTATTAATTTGTGAGAATAATCATCGCAATTACATTTCGGTAGAAGCTGAGCCTGCCCAAATAATAAAGCCTCTAGTTGAAATAAAGAGTGTGCGTGTTTCATGAGAATTGTACGCGGCAATGACTGAGCTAAGGCCTCAAAAGCTAGAGCATTGGTTTTTACTCCGAAATTTTTGGCAAGAGTCTCGTACATGGTATCTTCCCAGTTATTATTAAGAGTGTAGTATCGAGCTATTATGTCGCGGGCTTTTCTTTCAAAACGTTCGATTACCAACCTGTCGAACCAGGCTGACTTATAAATACCGTCAATATAAGAGAGTTTTTCAAAACATATAGTGTTGTCGGGCATGTGTTCTATATGTTGCAATGTGTGTTGTATATCTTTTGATATAGGTATAATTACGGTAGGAATGGAGCTCCCGTTTTGGTTTTGTATTTCCGAATCATATTCGTACACAATGTGCAGAATTACCGAATTATATGCAGGATTTTTTTCGTGCTTGTGTTGGAACCAATCGCTTGCACGTATGTGAATTTCTATATCACCTACCCAGAGTGTGTTATTGATGTAAATGTGTGCTTGTGTAAAATCAGGTCCCGAATCGGTATTGTGTATACCAATTTTTTGTATGCGTACGGGTTCATTTTCAACTGTTTGCAGTTGTGTGGTGTCGAATAATTGAAATTTCCACACATAGTGTAAAAAAACTTCTTTCATGGCTGCGATTTTTGTTTACACAAAAATACAGCTTTTTTACAAAACTCAAAAATTCACAATTTTTTGTTTAGAAGCGTTTTGTTATTTAATAAGCACGTTTGTTGTTTTTTTCAATAAAATTAATAAAGGCATTATTTACAGCTCTGTTTCCTCCCGGAGTAGGATAATTTCCGGTAAAGTACCAGTCTCCTTGCGAAGTCGGACACGCAATGTGTAAGTTTTCGACTGTCTGGTATATAATATCAATACTAATGTCCACATCATCTGGGCGTAACATTTCAGATATTTTTTTACTTATCTGATCATCGGTAAAGGGAGCATATATATCCTGTACAAAATTTTGAATCTCTTCTTTTGGTAATGTTGATTGATCTTTTGATTTTTTATATACTTCGTTGATTATGTGTTCTTGTTTTGTGTCGTGCAATAATGCTATGGCAGCATTAAAAGCACATAAATCACCGAGTTTTGCCATATCTATACCATAACAGTCAGGGTATCTGATTTGTGGTGCAGACGAAACAATTATTATTTTTTTAGGTTGTAGACGGGCAAGAATTTTAATAATGCTTTTTTTAAGGGTTGTACCACGAACAATAGAATCGTCAATAACAATTAAATTGTCAGTATCTTTTACTATACCATATGTAACGTCATATACGTGGGCAACTAAATCGTCACGGCTTTTGTCTTCGGTAATAAAAGTACGGAGTTTCGCATCTTTAATTGCTATTTTTTCTAAATGAGCACCTTCTTGTATAATTTCATGTAATTTTTCAGGAGTTAACCCTCCATTATTTTGCAATGCAAGAATTTTTTCTTCTTTAATTGTATTTATATAGTCTTGCATTCCCTCAATCATTCCATAATATGCAATTTCTGCGGTATTAGGAATAAAAGACATTACCGAATTTTTATAATCGTAATTAATTGATTTTAGAATCTGAGGAAGTAGCAATCGACCTAATTTTTTACGTTCCTGATAAATATCTGCATCGCCACCTCTGGAAAAATATATTCGTTCGAATGAACATGCAGTAAGTTTTTTGGGTTTTCTCACTTCTTCAACATGTACGCTGCCATCTTTTTTTACAATAACAGCTTGCCCCGGAGGAACTTCTTTAATTGATTCAAAGGGGACATTAAATGCTGTTTGAATTACCGGACGCTCAGACGTAGCAACTACAATTTCATCATCTGCATAATAAAAAGCCGGTCGTATGCCTGAGGGGTCTCTTGTAATAAAAGAATCACCATTACCAATTATTCCGGAAATAACATATCCGCCGTCCCAATGTTTTGAGGCTTCTCTTAAAATATGAGAGATAGATAATTCTTCTGAAATAAGTTCAGATATTTCAACATTTGTTTTTCCTTGCTCTTTGTATTTAGTGAAAATGCGTTGGTTTTCACGATCCAGAAAATGACCAATTTTTTCTAAAATAGTTATTATATCGGTATATGCTCGCGGATGTTGTCCTAAATCGAGAAGTTTTTGGTACAGTTCATCCATATTTGCAAGGTTAAAGTTTCCTGCAAGCATGAGAGAGCGTGTTTTCCAATTGCTTTCACGTTTTACCGGATGCGTGTTTGCTATATCATAATCGCCAAATGTACCATAGCGTAAATGAGCTAAATACATGTCGGCTGCATATTGCGTATTGTGTTTTGCCCAATGAGCATCTTTTAGTAACTCCGGATTGGTTTTTTGTATTTCAAGATATGGTTTGTTAATTTCTTTAAAAAGTGAAATAATCGGCGATGCTTCTGTAGAGCGAATGCGCGTAAGAAAGTCCGAGCCCTTATCTGTATCTAATTTGCAAAAAGCAATGCCTGCACCGTCTTGCCCACGGTTGTGCTGCTTTTCCATAAGTAAATACAATTTGTTTAAACCATATTTCCATGTACCGTATTTTGCTTGATAATACTCGAGAGGTTTTAGTAATCTGATGAATGCAATGCCGCATTCATGTTTAATTGAGTCGCTCATTTTTTTGTATATTTACTTTACTTTGCAAAAGTATAAATTTATTATCTGCTTTATCTTTTCTCTATATTTTTTTTACGTTTTTTTCTCTATTTTTTTTTTAATAAAGATTATATCTTACATTTATACTTTTAAGATATGTCATAATGTAAACATGAAAAATTTACGTAAATATATACATTCTCTTTTGCTTACTGAGTATATAATCTATATATATGTACTGTATGGACTGTTTTTTTTATTAACAGCAAGTATCGGTTTTTTTTTTAATGACAGTAATATTATTGCATTCTCACTTATAGTAAGTATAGTAAGTTTTGTATATACAATACCCAAAATATCTCGCTATCCCTTTTATTTTCTTATACTCTTTTCGTGTGTGTATGTGGTATTTTTGCATTTCATAAGTTATCCGCACTTTTTATTTGTGAGTGTGTTTGTTCTTATGTTTGCCGCATTGTTTCGTTTTTATAAAATACTTGTTTTCTTTGGACTAAGTATTTTTCTTTTTTCCTTGTATGCTAGTTTTGTTGTACACAACCAAAATGTGAATGCAATTCATGTTATGTATATGTTGGTTTATTTATTTTTGTGCGGTTTTAGTGCACTTGTTCGCTTTTCGGCAGTTAAACGAAGCAAAGAGCACACCCAAACTTCGCGGGATTTAAATAAACATCAAATTTCTATAGATATATTATCAGATATATCGTATAAAGTCCGGACGTATTTAAGTTCAGTCTTAGGTTTTTTTACTTTGCTTAAAAATGAACATATTGATTTAGGTAAACAAAATAATGATTTTGTTACACGATTATATAATGAAAACAGAAGTCTTTTGGCTTTGTTTGATGAGCACATATCTACCACCTATAATATGCATGAATCACAAAATAAACTGTTTGAAGATGTATTTAAAGAAGTGCTTGCCGAGCATGTGACTAATGGTGAGATTGTATTGGACGATTTTGTGGTTGAGGTTGATGAGTCTGTTGTGCAAAATATTCAAGAAGACTATGATGAAGTGCGTATAATTTTTTCGGAAATAATAACATCTATACGTGCAAGTAAGAAAAAACTTGCAATTCCCGGAATTAGTGTCAGGATAGTACAACCACTTGAATCGAAAACAAGTGTTACTTTTTTGTTTGAAGTGTTTGTTGATGGTATAAAAAAATTAATACACCCAGCCCCGACACAAATTGATTTGTTTTCTGATTCATATTCAAATACTGAATTATTATTACAAGAAAACCAGCATAAAAGATTTGCCCATATTTTATTGCATCGCACTATTCAAATACTTGATCAGCAGCATGCAAAAATTGGCCTGGTACAACCATCCCGAACTAAAGTTGGCTTTGTCTTTAGTTATTCGTTTTGGAAGAAAAAACCTGTAAAAACAACATTTTCTGAATCGTACAAAGAGAAACACACAGAGCAATCACAAGAACATGTATCGATTTCAGAATTGCATGTTTTGTTGGTAGAAGATAATTTAATGAATCAAAATATGGTTGCCATGATTTTACAAAAACGTGTAAAAGAAGTTTTGGTAGCAAATAATGGCAAAGAAGCATTACAAATTCTCTCTACATCAAAAGTTGATGTTGTATTAATGGATATTCAAATGCCAATAATGGATGGATATCAGGCAACGGAGCGCATAAGAGAAATTGAGTTGGCAAACGAAATATATACTCCTATTATAGCTTTAACGGCAAATGCTCTCGATAATGAACGCACATTGTGTATAGAAAAAGGAATGGATGGGTATTTGAGTAAACCATTTGGAGTTAAGGAGCTTATGGGTGTTATCGAAGAGGTGATGTATAAAAAAACGCATGTACCTGAATGATACTATTGTTTTATAATGCTTGCATTATTATTTTCTAATAATTATTAAATTTTAAAAATAAATTTGTGGTAGTAAATCCTCAGTTGTTGTTTCAAATGAATGGACTTGTAGTTTTTATATTGTTTATAGCACTCGTTATTGTATATACCTATAAAGCGTATCAAAATTCTCGTACAGTATCTACCCACAAAATAAGATTAATTTATGGAATTATAACATTTTTGCTGGTTATAGGATTTCTACTTATGTGGCAGCGGCAAGTAGACAATTATGCCAGCATTACTATGATTAAGAATATATGCATAGGTTTGTCAGTAGCATTACTTGTTTCGATGCTTATAACTGTATCAGCATTTTTACTCGAAGATATAGTGCGAATTGTACTATGGATCAAACGAAGTATTCAGCATAAAAAACGTGTAGTACTTCCCGCCCGAACCAACACAATACGAGTAGCCACCCTTGCCATTACCGTATTAATAGTAAGTGCAGTATTGTATGGTGTCGTATGGGGCTTTTCGCATTACAAAGTACATTATGTGGATTTTGCACATCCCGATATTCCCACAGAATTTGATGGATTTACTATTGCACAGATTTCTGATACCCATTTAGGAACCTTTGGAAGTATAAAGCAAGTACAAAAAGGGCTGGATGTGCTACAACAACAAAATCCCGATATGGTTGTATTTACCGGAGATATGGTAAACAACAAATCAGAAGAAGCCGAGCGATACATATCAATGTTTGCACATATAAAGGCACCCTATGGTAAATTTGCTGTGTTGGGAAATCATGATTATGCCCACTATGCCGGCAATTTGACAGAACAAGAGCAGCACCACGATGTCGAAAAATTACGAAAGATAATAGGACAGATGGGTTTTGAAATATTAGAAAATGAACACCGCACTATTATACAATCTGCCGACACCATACAATTGGTAGGAGTAGAAAATTGGGGCTTAAAGCCATTTCCACAATATGGCGATTTAGATAAATCCATGCAAGAAACAGAAAAAAAAATGTTTACAGTATTGTTATCTCATGATCCATCACATTGGCGACACGAAATAGTCGAATATGTCCCACCTATAGAATTGACTCTGAGTGGTCATACGCATGGCATGCAATTTGGTTTTGAAATTGGAGATACCAAATGGAGTCCCATACAATACCGCTATTCCGATTGGGCAGGATTATTTGAATACAATAACCGCTATTTATACGTGAATCGCGGTTTCGGTGGAATTGGCTTTCCCGCACGCATAGGCATACGTCCTGAAATTACCGTTATTAGATTGCAATCCGAAGAGTAAATATATCATCAACCCCCGTCAGTGGTTGCAAACCCTGACGGTGGTGTTTACAAAACACCGTATGTTTTTTTATTTTTTTCTGAAACGCACACATTCAAAATGTGTATTATTTGTTTGGTCGAAACGGTTTAGGTCGCATAGCATATTTTCTTCGAAGTCTTCTTCATCGTAATGTTTACAGATTGTACATAAACCAGGTATTGGAATTAAATCAGTATTGATTGGCTTGCCATTGTCATCAAAAAGTCCTCCGTTCGAAAATATGTGTTCGGTTTCATTTCGAGAAGCAATTTTATCTATTTTGAATTCATCCTCAAAAAAATCATCCCGGTTATGTAACCATTCTTCAATTTCACTTTTTGAGAGAAGCATATGTTCAATAGATTTATCTAATAAATCATGGAAGTCGGTATATTTCTTATCTTCGGCTTCTTTTCTGAAGTCTTCACAATTTGTGCAATACCCCGGAAAAGGACAATGAGCATCATCATAATCGCAAAATTCAATATGGACATAACCAACAGATACAGCAACATGGCTTTCCGCCCATAGTTTGTAGATAAAGGGATATCGAAGATGAGTCGGGTACATTTCCGGAAAATCTAAACAGAAATGATAATACTGTAGTAAATTTTCTAATTCTGTTGCCAACAGAGTTTGTTGCTCTTGATTTAATTTTTTCGGAGGAGGAAGTTGAACGTGTTCAATGCCGGTTATTTTTTCTATAGACTCTTCTTCACCATGAACATATTTTTCAATATTTAAGATGTTCAATTCAACTTCGTTATCCGGTTTTTGGGGTAAATCTTTCCAAACCTCATGAGTCGGTTTTAAATTCCACGTAGCGTTCCGAATATCATCAATTAAATGTTCAATGTAGTGTTGCATAATCGAATGTTTTATTGTATGGTGTTCATTTTGTTGTATATAAGCAAAGATATACAATTTGAAAAAATGGCAATGAAAATTTTTATTTTTGTGTTTTTACTGTTTTATGCTGATTAGTAAGAGTGTATTCAAACGGTTGTTGTTATGTATGGTGATAAGATATTTTTTTTGATTTACAGATAGATAAAAACCCAAGCAACACTTTATCGGGACAATTCCATTTTGGTACGATTAAAAGGTTTTAAAAGAGGGGGGATTGAAATCAACAATCGGAAATTTCAATTCCATTCTGGTACGATTAAAAGTACTTAATTTAATGTAAATATTGAACAGTTTGTAGATTTCAATTCCATTCTGGTACGATTAAAAGTGTGGTAAGGGCAGTGCATTTTATCGTTAATTTTGGTGCACCCTCGTCAAACCCCGTCAGTGGTGCAAACCCTGACGGTGGTTACGTAAAAAAAAGAAAATGTACGTAATCTATTATAAAAAAACAGACAGTCGACATTAGAACAGACAGCGTTTCGTCGAAGAAAAACATATAGTATTACTATCACCCTCAACAGAGGCTTCGACCACTGTTGAGGTGTGGCACGGGCAGTGCATTTTATTAGTAATTTTGGTGCACCCTCGTCAAACCCCATCAGTGGTTGTAAACCCTGACGGTGGTTACGAAAAAAAAAGAAAATGTACGTAATCTATTATAAAAAAACGGATAGTCGACATTAGAACAGACAGCGTTTTATCGAAAAAGAGAAACATATTACTATCACCATCAACAGGGTCTTCGACCACTGTTGATGTGTGGGGGGGAGAAAAAAAAGACCCGACAGGAGTGAACCTGCCGAGCCTTAATTTACGCATATCCGCACTATAATTCGTTTATGTTAATCAGCGTTGTAGTCCAGGTATTTATTATTGTTTGATAAATATATACCGTCTTCATTTTCATCTATTGAAAATCGTGATGGTTCATTTTTTTTTTCGTTGTGTGTATTGTGTTCAGAATTTTCTTCAAAAGGATGTGTTGTGTGTTTTTTGTGTTCTTGTTCTTGTTGTTTGCGAATATATGCCGGTTGATTTTCAAATTCTGTTATATCATCCATTTTTCGTACTTTTTCGTATTCAAATGATTGAATAGGATTTTTATCATCGTCTTGTGTATGATTGTTTGTTCCATTAAAAGGACTGTCTTCGTTTATAAGGCGTATTTTTTTCTTAGGTTTATTGTTTGTGCTGGCATTTTCAAATGAGCCCCAGTTTATTTGTGTTTGTACCGCATCACCATCGTGTTCGTCCGATGATAGTGTTCCTACCATTTTTTTGTCGGAATTTTCCGGTGGTGTTTCGTCTTCGCGTAATTCATTTACTTTTATTGGGGTTGGTTGTTTGAAATCGGGTAGGTGTTTCATTTCAAAACCTGTGGCAATAAGGGTAACGCATATTTCATCGTGTAATGATTCGTTTTTTACGTATCCCCATATTATGTTTACATCACGTTCTGCTTTTTCAATTATGTGATTTGTTACTATTGTAATTTCATCCATTGTAATTTCATTTTCGCCCGAGGTGAAGTTCAGGAGAATATCTTTTGCACCGCGTATGTCTGCTTTGTTGAGCAGGGGCGAGTCGAGTGTTTCCTGAATAGCTTCTATTGCTCTGTTTTCTCCCGAAGATGTGCCGGATGACATGATAGAAACGCCACTGTCTTTCATGACGGTTTTTACGTCTTCAAAATCTACATTTATTATCCCGTTTACTGTAATAATTTCTGCAATCCCTTTTGCGGCGATAGTTAATACATCATCAGCTTTTGCAAATGCATCGGTAATTTTGAGATTTCCGTATTTTTCGCGTAGTGTTTCGTTGTTAATAATAAGCATCGAATCTACGTGTTCTCTCAGAGATTCTACTCCTTTGAGAGCGTAATTGTATCGTGTTTTTCCTTCAAAAGCAAACGGAACTGTAACTATACCAACGGTTAAAATGCCTAAACTTTTTGAGATTTCTGCAATTACCGGGGCTGCACCTGTTCCGGTGCCACCTCCCATTCCGGCAGTAATGAATGTCATTTGGGTATCGTCGGATAATAATTTTTCTATTTCGGCAGTGCTTTCTTTTGCGGCATTTTGTCCAACTTCCGGATTACTTCCGGCTCCTCGTCCGGCTGTGAGGCCGTTACCAATTTGTACTTTTGTGGGGATTGAACTTTTTTGTAAATCTTGCATGTCGGTATTACAAACCACAAAATCTACATCTTTTATCCCGAGTTCGTACATATGGTTTACTGCATTGCTACCGCCGCCTCCTACACCAATTACTTTGATTGATGTGGTTCGTTGTTGCGGAATGTCGAAGTTTATAATTTCATCAGCCATAATGTGTTGTGTTTATTGGTTATAACTTTGTGTCTTCGTATTCGTTTCCAGAAAAGAATTCTTCTATTTTTTTTGCGAAAAATTCTTTTGCTCCTGGTTTCTTTATTTTTGTTTTCTTTTGTTCGGGTATTTCTTTTTTCTTTTGTGTGGTTTTTTCTGTCTTTGTTTCTTCTTCTTCTTCAGTTTCTTGTATTGGTTCTGGTATGTGAATTGATTCTGCATGCATAAGCAGTCCTACACCGGTGGAGTATACCGGATTGTTGAATTCTGCTTTGTGTATGTAGTTTATATATTCTATTGGGGTACCTATTTTTGAATCGATACCTATTTTGTATGTTAATAATTGGGGTAAGTTTTTGAGTAATGATCCACCTCCTGTTACTACGATACCTGCCCCTAATTTTCCTGCGTAGCCGGATGTTTTTATTACAAACAGTGCTGCATCAAGTATTTCTTCCATACGTGCTTGAATAATGCCGCTAAGGTGTTTGATAGATATTTCTTTTGGAGGCCTTCCGCTTATGCCGGGTATGCTTACAAATTCATTATCAGCAGTGAAATCTTGAATAGAGTTGCCATATTTTATTTTTAATTTTTCGGCGTCTTGTGGTAAAATGTTGCATCCTTTGCTTATGTCATGAGTTACTGCTTTTCCGCCAAAGGGAATAACTTCGGTAAATTGAACAATGTTTTGATGATATATAGCTATATCGGTAGTTCCACCTCCAATATCGACTATTGCAACGCCTAAATCTTTTTCATCTTCGGTTAATGTTGCTTTGCCGGATGCTAATGGTTCGAGCATGAAATCTTTTATTTCCAATCCGGCACGTTGAATTGCATTTTTTATAAAACGAATTGCATTTGCCTTACCTATGACGATATGAAAATTTGCTTCTATGCGTCTTCCTGTCATTCCTATAGGGTCTATAACTTCATGTTCGTTGTCTATTCTAAAAGTTTGTGGAATAGTATGAATAATTTCTTCGTCGGGTTCTATATTTACATGTCGGTTGTCTGTCCGGAGTACTTCTATTTCGTCTTGTGTAATAGGAGAGTCGGCGTCTTTTCTGTTTATAAACCATCTGTTCTGTGTTGAATGTATGTGTTTGCCTGCAATACCTACAACTACTTTTGGATTGAAAAAACCTGCTTCTTGTTTCGCTTTGTTTACTGCCTGATTTATTGCAGAAATTGAGTGTTGCAGATTTATAATTTCGCCTCTGCTAATGCCCATGGATGGCGCATAGCCTTTTCCTAAAACTGTAAGTTCTCCTTTCTCGTTTGTGTACCCGCTGATTGCTACAATTTTAGTTGTACCGATGTCAATAGCTGAAAAACTGTTGTTTTCCGCTATTTTTGTTGAGTGTTCTTGTGTTTCTGTTGTATTATTCATAATAGTGCGAATTTATTTTTTAGTGCATACAATTTGATTTTTATACTTCAAATTTATCGATGAATATGAGTGCCATAATTCTCGTGCTTTTTTTGAATGATAAAAAGCTGTCAAATTGCGTAATTTATAATCGAGATGTGTGTGCGTTCCTAAATAAATTTTAGGAGGCCCAACTTTGCTTACCAAAATAAAATTATTGTTTGAAGTTACGTATACCTGTTCAATTATAGCACTAAAAAGTCCGTTTTGTGTTATTTTTTGTGCTATGGTAAACAAATCTTGCAGTATTGTGTCATGACTGTCGTCAGGTAGTAATATATTATGTTTTTCTCTATAGCCTGCATCAATGTTTCCTGATGCTAATAGAGTGTGCGATGTGTAGTTTTCTGAAAGTGGCATAAGTCTTCCTTTTTTGTCTATATAAAAACTATCATGTTTCGACTCTATTCGTATAAGTGGTGTACGTTGGGTGATATCAATAGTTATAATGCCATCTATTGTTGTATATACATTGCATGATTCTATTAATGGATGATCTGCTATTTTTTTCTCAATATCGTATAGTGCAATATCATGTATTCGTTGTGTTGAGCTTGTGTCACTTGTGTCAACAAATGAATTGATAATGGTATATATATCCTGGTCTTGAATGAATTTATGATTTTTATCGTTTCCGTTTATATGAATAGAAATTCCGGCACATTCGATATGTGAACGTTCCGTTTCTGAAAAGCTGAGCCCTGTAATAGCAGCGGTTGCTATGAGAAATCCTATTATGTATGGTTTAGCGTGTTTCATTTTTTGTTCAACATGTGTTTTATAGGTTCTGTTAATGTGTCTATACTGCCGGCTCCCATTGTTACAAGTACATCTATGTCTTTTTGTTCTAGTATTTTAAGTACATCTTTTTTTGTGCAGAGTGTTTTGTGAGGTATTGAAATTTCATTAAAAATTAACTCGGAGCTTACTCCTTCTATTGGTTCTTCGCGTGCGGGATAAATATCGAGCAGTATAACTTCGTCGAGTAATGATAAACTTTCTGCAAATTCTTTAAAAAAATCTTGTGTCCGGCTATACAAATGTGGTTGAAAGATGCCGGTTATTTTTTTATTGGTATATAAGTCTTGTAATGATGATATTGTAGCACGTAGTTCTGCGGGGTGATGTGCGTAGTCATCAATATAAATGTACGATTCGTTTTTGAATTGAATGTCGAGTCGTCGTCGTACACCGGTGTATATTTGCAATGCATTCTTTATTTCTTCGGGTGTAACGGAGTTGCAAAGGCACATAGCTGTTGCTGCTATACAGTTTTCTATTGAAATATGTCCCGGAATGTGTATTGTAATATCTGGAATTATACCAAAAGGTGTGTGTATTGAAATCGTGTATAAATCATTGTTTTTTTCTATTGATTGAGCATAAAAATCTGCATGTGGATTGTTTAAATCATAGGTATAGTGCTTGATTTTTTGTGTGTGTAAAACTGTATCAACAGCATTGAATTTGAGACCGTATTTATATATACATGTACCATGGGGTTGTATATGCGAAATGAATTCTTCAAAAGCAATAACAATATTTTCATATGTTTCATAAATGTCTAAATGATCTGAATCTACTGAAGAAATGAGTGCTGTATGTGGGTAGAGATTGTGAAATGATCGGTCGAACTCATCAGCTTCTACTACAATATTGTTACTCTTGGCCGAATAGATATAATTACTTTTGAAATTCTTTGAAATTCCTCCCAAAAAAGCACTGCATTTCTGTGCCGAATGATATAAAATATGTGCGGTACAGGTGGTAATAGATGTTTTTCCATGAGTTCCTGCAATTGCTATTCCGTTTGCATTGTTGCATATAGAGCCTAAAAATTCAGCACGTTTGGTGAGGGTATAGTTGTTGGTGGTAAAATACATATATCCTCTGTGGTTAGCCGGAATTGCAGGAGTATAAATAATAAGCGATGTGCTTTTGTTGGTAATAATCTGTTCAGGAATTTCCGCAACTGCATCTGAATAAGAAATCTGCATACCTTCTTTTTCGAGTTGATAGGTAAGCAGAGTAGGGGTGCGGTCGTAGCCATATACTGTCCCGCCGGACTGGTGAACGTAGCGGGCTAAGGCACTCATCCCTATGCCACCAATTCCTATAAAATAATAATATGTATATGACAGTTTTTTCATGTTATTTTTTAATTAAAGATTCTATTTCATCAACAATATGTTCTGCTGCATGTGGTTTTGCCATAGTTTGAATGTTTGTGTGGAGTTCATTCATTTTTTTCGAATTTTGTAATAAATGAAATGTGTTTTTCCATAACACATGAACGGCTTCGGCATCATGTACCATAAGAGCTGCATTTTTTGAAACCAGAGCCTGAGCGTTTTTTGTTTGATGATCTTCACTTACGTTTGGAGAAGGAACCAATATGCATGGTTTGCCAACAACGCAGAGTTCAGAAATTGTGCCGGCACCTGCTCGCGAAATAATAACATCGGCAGCAGAAAAGGCAATGTCCATATCTTTTATAAATTCATATACATGAATAGATGGAATATTTTTTGCCTGTTGTAAAGCTTGTTGGAAATATAGTTTTCCGGTTTGCCAGATTATTTGAATATTTTCTTTTTCTAATTCATGAATATTTTTTGTTATACTATGGTTAAGTGTGCGAGCACCTAAACTGCCACCAATAACGAGGACTGTTTTTTTTGTGGAATCCAGAGAAAAATGTTCTGTTGCTTTTTCTCGCGAACAGTCGATGTTTTGAATTTGCGGACGTATCGGGTTTCCGGTAAAAACAATAGTTTCGGGTTTGAAAAACCGTTCCATTCCCTCATATGCAACACATACTTTTTGAACAGACTGTGCCAATATTTTATTGGTAACACCGGCGTACGAGTTTTGTTCCTGAATAAGAGTAGGTATGTTCATTTTTTGTGCAGCATACAACAAAGGGCCACTTGCGTAGCCACCAACCCCAATAGCAATGTCGGGTTTAAATTTTTTCAGTATGTTTTTTGCCTTAATTATACTGCGTATAATATTAAACACGGTTTTTATGTTTTGCAATGAAAACTTGCGTTGAAATCCTTGAATAGGTAACCCAATAATATCGTATCCAAGTGCAGGAATTTTTTCCATTTCCATTCTGTTTTTTGCTCCCACAAATAGAATAGAAACATCAGGATATCTTTTTTTAAGTTCTTCTGCAATTGAAATTGCCGGAAAAATATGTCCGCCTGTTCCGCCACCGCTAATGATTACATTCATTGTTCTTGTTTTTTTAATGAGTTTTCTGATTCAATTTTTCTGCTCACGCCTAAAATTATGCCAAAAGAAATGCTTGTTGTCAATAACGACGAAGCTCCATGACTAATTATTGGTAATGGTTGTCCTGTTGCGGGGAGCAGATTTACCGCAACGCCCATATGTATAAATGCTTGAAAAACTAAACTAAATGTTAAACCTATTACTAATAAAGCCGGAAATGTGTAATTGCATTTTCTAACTATAAATGCTGCCCGGTATAGAATTACTAAGTAGAGTAATATAATAACAATACCACCAAACAGTCCGTAATCTTCTATAATAATTGCATATATAAAATCGCAATATGCTTGTGATAAACGGTATTTTTGATTGCTGTTTCCCGGTGCTTTACCAATAATACCTCCTTCTGCTATTGCTATTTTTGCTTGGGTAACCTGATAGTTGTCTATTTTTTTAATGAGTTCTTGCCCTTTATTTTCATCATATCCGGAGGCGTATGGAGCTAGTTCGGGGACAAAACTTACAATTCTGTTTTGCCATGTATATCCTCGGTTAAACAATTCAGGATTTTTGAAAATAATAGTTCCCATTACCAATACCATCACAAGCCCCGAGCCTGTAAGTATAAGTATATGTTTTGCCGGTACTCTGCCAATTATGAGTAGTATAAATACTGTCATAATTATGAAAAAGGAGGTTGAGAAATTAGATATGAGAATCATGCTGCTTATCAATGCTGTTATTATCAGTATTGGGTAAAGTGCTTTTTTGGGATTATGTAAATTATTTTGATGTATAGAAAGTGTTTTTGTGATGTATATTATAAGTGCTATTTTGGCAAATTCGCTCGGTTGAAATTGTATGCCAATGCCGGGAATTTGAATCCATCTGCTTGCATCGTTTGCACTAACAGCAAATGCACTGGAAAATGTGAGTGCTAAAAATAAAACAGCACATAATACCAAAAGATTTGCTAGTTTATATATCAGAATATAATCTATTTTATGAACCAAAAAGGCAATAGAAATTCCCACAGAAAGCGTTAAGGCTTGCTTTATTAAATATGACGTGGTATTGTTTTCGTTTCCGTTTATTGCGATAAGGCTTATTGACCCATACACTGCAATCAACGAAATAATAGACAGTAAAAACAATATGCGCCAAATAACTTTGTCGCCTTTAAACTGCGTTTTGAAAAATTCTATGATAGATGATATGTTCATAAATTTCGTGCTTCTTCTTTAAATTGGTTTCCGCGATCTGTGTAGCTTGTGAATAAATCAAAACTTGCACATGCCGGAGAAAGTAATACAGTATTCCCTTTGTCTGCAATATTATATGCAGCTTGTACAGCATCTTTCATACTTGTTGTTTCGACTACTGTGGGTATTTTGTCAGAAAATGCTTCAATAAGTTTACTATTGTCCTTACCCAAACAAATGAGAGCTTTTACTTTTTTTCGGGCTAAATCAAACAATTGACTATAGTCATTCCCTTTGTCTGTTCCGCCAGCTATCCACACTACCTCGTTTTCCATGCATTCAAGTGCGTACCAGGTTGAATTTACGTTTGTTGCTTTTGAGTCGTTTATAAATTCTATACCCCGAACCGTAAAACTGAGTTTTTCGAGCCGGTGTTCAACTCCTTGAAAATCTTCGAGACTTTTACGAATTTCTTCGTTTTTTATGTCTACAATTTTTGCAGTTATTGTTGCAGCCATTGTATTTCCGTAGTTGTGTTTTCCTTGTAGTAACATATTGTTTGTGTTTAAGGTACATGATTCTTTATTCGGTAATGAAATTATAATATCAGTATCTTGTATATATCCGTTGTTTTTTGTGTTTGCATCTGTCGTGTACGTATATTGTTTGGGGAGAACAGTTCTGTTTTGTACTTCCTGAATTATAGTTTCGTCGTCGTTGCAGTATATGAAACAGTCTTCTTGTTTCATGTTTTGCAAAATGCGAAACTTTGATTCCATGTATTTTTGAAATGAATGTTCATATCTATCTAAATGATCAGGAGTTATATTTAGCAGAATGGCAATGTCTGCTTTGAAAGAGTACATGTTGTCTAATTGAAAGCTGCTGATTTCTAATACATAAAAATCATATTGTTTTTCTGCTACCTGATATGCGAAACTTGTGCCAACGTTTCCGGCCAAACCAACATTCAAATTTGCTTGTTTGAGCAGGTGATAGGTGAGCAGTGCGGTGGTTGTTTTGCCGTTGCTACCCGTAATACAAATTAATTGTGCTTGTGTATAGCGAGCGGCAAATTCTAATTCCGAAATAACAGGAATTTCTAATTCAATAGCTTGTTGTATAATTGTTTGAGTATCCGGAATACCTGGACTTTTTATAATTTCGTGTGCAGATAATATACTATTAGTGTCGTGTGTGCCTGCTTCGTATGGAATAGCATGTTCTTCCAGCATTTTTTTATACTGAGGTTTGATTGTTCCGGAATCGGACACAAAAACAGATATACCTTTGCGTTGAGCAAGGATAGCTGAACCAACACCACTTTCACCGGCACCTAAAATTACTATAGTATATTTGTTCTGCATAATTATCTTATTTTTAGTGTTATAAGTGTAGCTGCTGCTAGAATTAAACCGATAATCCAAAACCGAGCAACAATTTTAGCTTCAGGAACACCCTTTTTTTGATAATGATGATGTAAGGGAGACATTAAAAATATTCGTTTTCCTACACCATATTTGTGTTTTGTATATTTAAAATAGCTTACTTGAAGTATAACAGATAAACTTTCCATAAGAAAGATTCCGCATAAAATAGGTATTAATAATTCTTTACGAATGAGAATTGCAAAAACAGCAATAATGCCCCCAAGCGTTAAACTACCCGTATCTCCCATGAAAATTTGTGCAGGAAATGAGTTGTACCACCAAAATCCTATTGTAGCACCAATAAGTGCACTGGCAAATACTACCAGTTCGCCCGAGTGTGGTATGTACATAATGTTTAGATAGTCTGAGTAAATAATATGCCCCGATAAATATGCAAGAATTCCCAGCACAACGCCTACAATAGCTGTAGTTCCCGTAGCCAAACCATCGAGCCCATCTGTTAAGTTTACCCCGTTTGAAACAGATGTGGTAATAAGAATTACAAAAAACACAAATACTATCCAACCCCATGTTTGGGCTTGCTCACCTAGAAAGTTTACAAAATATTTATAATCAAATTCATTGTTTTTTAAAAATGGAATAGTTGTTTTGGTTGACTTATGTCCATAATTTTTAGCATAATTTGTTTCGGTAACATCTTTTGAATAATATGATGATTGCTCATCAATAGATTGGGGTTTTGAATTGTTTTCGACAACTACCACATCGTTATGAAAATAGAGCGTGAGACCAACAATTAATCCCAGGAATATTTGTCCTAGTATTTTATATTTTCCGGGTAATCCCTCTTTATTTTTTTTAAATACTTTAATGTAATCGTCTGTATATCCTAAAAAGCCAAACCAAACAGTCGTAAATAACATTAATAGAATATATACATTAGTAAGTTTTGCAAACAATAGTGTGGGAATAATGATGGCAATTACAATAAGAATTCCCCCCATAGTAGGTGTTCCTTTTTTCTCCATTTGTCCTTGTAATCCGAGGTCACGGACAATCTCCCCAATTTGTTTTTTTTGTAAATATCTAATGATTGATTTACCAAACAAAATAGAGATAAGGAGCGACGTTATAAAAGCTGCACCCGAACGAAACGAAATATACTCAAACAATCCCGCACCGGGTATGTTATATGATTCAAGTAATGAAAATAAATAATAAAACATATAGCTATAGTTTAAAAATTTCTTTAATTATTTCTCTATCATCAAAATGGTTTGTAACTCCTTTTACCTCTTGATATGTTTCGTGTCCTTTTCCTGCAACAACTATGAGGTCTCCTTTTTTTGCCAATAAAATTGCTGTTTTAATAGCTTCTTTTCTGTCGAGTATACACAGTACCGAAGCACGTGCGTGTTCATCAATCCCCTCTAGCATGTTATTAGCAATATCTTGAGGTTCTTCACTTCGTGGATTGTCGGCAGTTATAATTACTCTGTTACTATATGAAGACGCTATTTTTCCCATAAGAGGACGTTTTGTTTTGTCTCGGTCTCCTCCGGCACCAACTACAGTTATTAGTTCTGTTTCTCCTTTACATTGTTGTTTGAGAGTGCGTAAAATGTTTTCTAATGCATCTGGAGTATGAGCATAATCTACAATAGCAGTTTTTCCATCCGTGCTTTTAAAAAATTCCAGTCTGCCATCTGCTGGCGAAAGAGAACTGATTGCCTGAAGTATTTTTTCATGTGATTCTCCCATGATTTTTGCTGTTGCATATACAGCTGTTATATTGTATGCATTAAATGAACCAATAAATTTTGTCCATACTTCAGTTCCATCTATTTGTAGTAGCATACCGTCAGTATGCATTTCCATAATTTTACATTTAAAATCAGAATATGACTTGAGAGAGTATGTGTATATTTCTCCCAGCGTGTTTTGCACCATAGTCATTCCGTTTTTGTCATCATTGTTTGTGAGTGCAAAAGCCGAAGAATTCAGATTGTCGAAAAATACTTTTTTTGCGTGTATATATGCTGCAAATGTTTTGTGATAGTCTAAATGATCTTGCGTAATATTAGAAAAGAGTGCTCCGGAAAACTGTATACCACTTATCCGGTTTTGATGTAATGCATGAGAGCTAACTTCCATAAAACAATGAGAGCATCCTGCTTGTTGCATGTGGTGAAGAAGTGCATACAGCTGAATTATATCGGGTGTTGTGTGTGTGGCGGGTATTTCTTTTGTGCCGATTACATTTCGTACAGTAGAAAGTAGTCCGCATGTATATCCCAATTGAGAAAAAACTTTATGTAGCAGGCTTACGCTTGTTGTTTTTCCATTTGTACCTGTAATGCCTATTACTTGTAATTTAGAAAAATTAATATCGTACCAATTTGTGAGAATTTTTCCACATGCCTCAATAGAGTTTTTTACTTGAATATAACATACATGAGGATGTGTGGTTGAGGGTAATTTTTCGCATACTACAGCACTTGCACCTTGTTTTATGGCCTGTTCTATAAAAGAGTGCCCATCAACAGATACTCCTTTGTATGCTATAAAAAGCATATTGTCTTGTATGTTACGAGAATTTGTATGAATATCGTCTATATCAATATGTGTTTCGCCCACAATTGAAATTGTAGAGATATTATGTATTATCTGTACTAGTTGTTTTTTCATTATTTTAATTCAATTACAATTGTTTCACCTTTTTTGACTGTTTTACCTTTTTTAATAGATTGTTTCCGAACGTGTCCGTAACCTTTTATTTTTGTTTTAAGTCCAATGTTTTCTGCTAAATAAACAGCATCTTTTCCACTCATGCCATAAAAATTAGGCACCGTTTCTCCGTCAATAATAATTGGTTGAGCACGTATGCTATCTTCTTGTATAGTTGGGTATGTCCAATTACTCAAAGGAGGTTTTGAAGCTGGCAAATTCAGATATGAAAAAGCCTTTACCAAATCTGGCGTATAGCCCTTAGAAATATGCGGGAGATTCATAATATTGCTGGTATCTGTTGCAAGTTGATTCCGTAGTTCATGGTCGGAAAAATAGATTCTGTCGGAAATTTTCCGAAAAACCTCTGCAGCCGTGATACCGGAAATTCGGTACGGATCGTGAGGTAAGGCAGATTGCATAACAATTATGCAGGAATATTTTGGGTTGTTAGCCGGGAAATATCCGCAAAAGGATCCACGTAATATTTCGACATTATATTTGTTTTTTATAATGGTTTGTGCGGTTCCCGTTTTGCCGGCAATAGAATAATATGAGTTTTTAATTGATTTTGCAGTTCCTGTTTCCACAACTGCTTCTAGCAGAGTGTGAGCTTTTTCTAAAGTTTGTGAGCTTACAATAGCATTGTTTGTAATGTTTGATTTTTTTCTTTCTATAATACGAGTTCCGTTTTGTATATATTTCAATAAATGGGGTTCAACTCTTTCACCATTGTTTGCTATAGCATTGTAATAGGTTAAAATTTGCATCGGAGTTAACTCAATTTCATACCCGTAAGCCATAGATATAGGGGTGGTTTTGTACCATTTTAGGTAGTCGTTTTCGGTAGTCATACTCGGGTCTTTAACCAAAGGTTTTCGTTCTTTGTTGAGGTCAATCCCCGATAACTTATTAAGCCCCATTGCCTGAAGGCGAGTAATGTAATTCCATTCTTTTTTGGGATGTAAATAATGCGCATGAATAATTTTAGACATGCCAACATTTGATGATTTTGCAAAAACATCTTTTACTGACAGTTTGCCAAATCCGCCAGATGTGTGATAATTCCAGTCAACAACGTTATGACCATAAAACCTTGTTTTACCGTTTTCTGTTTCAATGCTGTCATCCAAAGAGATGAGTCCATCCTCCAATGCTGCAAGTAAATTAGGTAATTTAATTGTAGAGCCGGGGTCGGTGCGGTAATCAACAGCATAATTTACCTGTTCTGAGTATATAGTATCCGAATTTTGCATATCGCGAGACAAGTTGCTGATAGCGAGCACTTCTCCGGTTTCTACTTCCATTACAATAGCACATCCCCATTTCGCTTTATATTTCTGAAGAGCAAGGTTAAGTTCTTCGGTTGTTATAGATTGTATTTCACTATGAATAGTGGTAACTATATCATATCCTTTTATATTTTGACCGGATATCTCAACAGTTGTATTTTTTCCGTATAATTCGTTGTCGTAATGAAGTTCCAGACCTGTGGAGCCATGCATCGAACCTTTTCTAAGAAGTCCAATAGTTCTGCGTGCCAGATTTCCATACGGATATACTCTGCTATTATAAGTGTCTACAATAATTCCGCCTTTGTATGGACCATATTTTAAAATAGGTAATTTTTTTACTTTTTGGAGCGTATTATAATTTATAGGACGTCTGTGTAATCGTAAAAACGTTTTTTTGCGAGCAGTAGAATGTAGCTCTTTTAAATATTGAGCTTTTGATTTTCCTTCGTGAGCAAATATTCTGGATAAGCCTGAGGCAAGCTCATTCACATGATTTTTAAATAATGTGTCACTTTTTGCAAATGCAGGAATTCTGTAATCGAAATATACAACGTATTCGGGAACCGAACAAGCTAATAGTTTTTTGTCTTGAGAAAAAATATCGCCTCGCATTGGTTTTTGCATATCACTTTTTTTCAGTTTTTTTGTGTATTTTTCTATATTTTCATCAAAGAACTGTATGTGTATAATCTTCCCAATTACTCCTATTCCAAATAGAAATATTAAAATGTATACGACACTCACACGTAATATTATGTCTTGTTTAATGTCCATGTGTTGAAATAGTGTATGGAGGTTTTGACAATTCTTTTAATTTAAGTCTTTGATTTTGTATTTCTTTTTGTACTGATGTAAATTTCTTTTTTTCAATTAATTCTGCCTGACTTGACACATAATTTGCTCTGAGTTCTTTAATTTCGTGGCGGAGTTTTCGGTTTTCGTTTGTAACTGTGTGAGCCTGATACCCATTGCCGATGTATACAATAATGAGTAAAATAACGAATAGAATGAAAAATATGTGTTTTTCAAAATCTATATTCGAAATCATATCACCGGCAATAACATTTATAAATTTCCTCCCATATGATTGTTTAGAGGAGTTTTTGTTTTTTTTGCTTTTTTGTTCAGTGTCTGGTATTGTTTTCATACACTATTTTTTTTCTGCAATTCGCAATTTTGCACTTCGTGCTCTGTTGTTTGTTGCAAGCTCTTCTTCAGAAGGAGTTATAATTTTTTTGGAAATAACCGTAAATGGTGTTTGAATATTTCCGTAAAAATCTTTTTCAACAAAGCCATTTGTATTTCCGGATTTAAAGAAATTTTTAACAATTCGATCTTCCAGAGAATGATATGTTATTATAACAAATCTTCCTCCGGGCTTTAACACATCTGTGCCGGTGCGTAAAAAACGTTTTAGGTATTCAATTTCATTGTTTACCTCTATTCGTAATGCTTGAAAAATTTGTGATAGATACTTATTGTGTTGATGAGGTTTACAAAAAAGCAATCCAATTTCCCGTAAGTCGTGTGTGGTTTGTATTTCGTTGTTCTCACGCACAGCACATATTTTTTGAGCAAGTTTATATGCATTTTTAATTTCCCCATACTCTTTCAATACGGTGCATAACTCTTGTTGTGAATAAGTATTAACAATAGTACGAGCAGTAAGAGAAGAGCGGGTATTCATTCGCATATCCAAATCACCATCGAACCGAAAAGCAAACCCTCTTGTTGGTTCATTCAAATGATGAGATGAGACCCCCAAATCAGCTAATATACCGTCAACAAAATCGATGTTGTAAAATTTCATGAAATTTTTTACGTATGCATAGTTGTGATTAATAAACGTAAACCGTTCATCGTGTATAATGTTTGTGCGAGCATCAGTGTCTTGGTCAAAACCAAATAAATGCCCAAGAGGAATGTGTGATAAAATAGCAGATGAGTGACCACCTCCACCATATGTTGCATCAATATATGTCCCCTTAGGAGAAATATTTAGTCCTGCAATACTTTCTGTTAGTAAAACGGGTGTGTGATAGCTCATAGTTATTCGTATAAATTAAAATTTTCACCAAAAATATCACCGGCAAGTTCTTCAAATTCATCTTGAGTTAACATACCGTCATTGTTGTCATATATTGATTTGTCCCATATTTCTATAATGTTTCCAACTCCCAAAAAAATCAGATGTTTGGAGAAGCCGGCAAACTCGCATAAACCTTTGTTTATAAGTAATCTGCCCATGCCATCTAAGGCAAGTTCTATAGTGCCTTTTGAGAATTGAGTTAAAAAAATGTTGTGTTTTTTATTGAAAATAGGATTAAGTTTTTTGGTTAATTGGTTCATCATAGTGTTCCATTCTTGTATAGGATGTAGTTCTAAGCACTGTTTGTAGTTGCTTTTTTTGAGAACAAAACGGAGTGTTTCTTCCGGTATATGAGCCTGTCTTTTGAGGGAAGCCGGAAGAATTACGCGTCCTTTTGTATCTAATTTTGCACTATGTTCACCTATAAACGTCATCTATTTGCTAAAAATATTTATGTAAAAATATATCAAAAAAACCCATTTTTTTACAATATTTCCCACTTTTTGACACCTTGTTGATAACTTTTTTGCCAACATAATCGCAAATAGTTGTTTTTCAAGTTGTTGGGTATATTTTGTAGAGGTGGCGGAGATACATATTAACAGTGTGTAATAATTAATATGAAGGAAAAAAGTGAGATAGTGTAAAAAAAATATTAATCAGTCTCTTTTTTTACATGAATACTTGTATTTTTGAATGCTAAAAAATTAATATGTATGACAAAATACATTGATGTAGGAAATGTGATAAAGCAAAAAAATGAACGGTTATATAATATATTACCGAATTTTGTGCTT
This sequence comes from Bacteroidales bacterium, assembly GCA_046482735.1. Lineage (GTDB taxonomy): Bacteria > Bacteroidota > Bacteroidia > Bacteroidales > UBA1715 > JAQICB01. The sequence goes on from JAWOEL010000080.1 coordinate 67,211, forward strand.
TCTTATTTTAGACGAATCATACATGAAGATGATTTGAATGATGATTTAACTTTATTGGAAGGCTTGGATACACGACAGAAATTTCGGGTGTTTTTAGAAAACAGAAATTTTTTAGTAGAAGTCATTGGTACAGAAAATGTGCCATCGGATGGTCGGTTTATGTTTACTTCAAATCACCCCTTGGGTGGACTCGATGGTATAGTTTTTTATGATACAGTAGCTGATATGTTTCCGGATGCGAAGTTTTTAGTAAATGATATATTAATGAATATTCCCGGAGTAGAGGATTGTTTTTTGCCTTTAAATAAGCATGGGAGTAATTCTCGTGAGTATTTCAAAAAAATTGACGAGGCTTGTGCTTCCGATTCTCAAATATTATCCTTTCCGGCAGGTATAGTATCTCGAAAAATTGATGGTGTCGTTCAAGACTTATCGTGGATGAAAAGCTGTGTGTCATATCCAAAAAAATATAAACGGGATGTGGTACCTGTTTTTATTAATGGTAGAAATTCTGCTTTTTTTTATAATCTGGCGAATCTAAGAAAAAAGCTTGGTATTCAGGCTAATATCGAAATGTTTTTTTTGGTTGATGAGTTGTATAAATTTCAAAACAGAACTTTGCAAATAGCATTTGGAAAACCAATACCTTATTCGTATTTTGATTCATCAAAAAAAGATAAAGAATGGGCTGCTTATTTGCGAGAACAAACATATAAATTAGGAAAGTCAATTACAGAAAAATAAAAAAAAATGGAAGAAATAATTGCTCCTGTAGATAGAGAAAAGATTTTAGCTGAATTAACGAATGAACATTTAATACGAAAATCTCATTTTGGTTCAAATTTGCTATTTTCTATTACAGCGCACAATGCTCCTAATACTATGCTTGAAATTGGTAGATTGCGTGAGATAGCTTTTCGGGCTGCTGGCGGAGGAACCGGTAAAAACGCTGATATTGATGAATATGATACTAATAAGAAAGCTCCATACAATCAATTGATAGTATGGGATCCGGAACATAAGGAAATAATAGGAGGGTATCGTTATATTTTGTGTAACCATACTCGCGATGAAAATGGGACATATCATTTAGCTACAAAAGAGTTATTTGAGTTTTCCGATGAATTTAAAGAACATTATTTGCCGTATGTAATTGAAATGGGGCGTTCTTTTGTTCATTTGGAATATCAATCCGGCAACAAAGCACGAAAAGGCATTTTCGCATTGGATAATCTATGGGAAGGTCTGGGAGCTGTGGTGAAAATGAATTCGCACATTAAGTATCTTCTTGGAAAAGTTACTATGTATTTACAGTATGATAAATTGGCCCGTGATTATATTTTATATTTTCTTAAGAAAAATTTTCCTGATACCAAGCAATTGGTTAAGCCCATAAAACCATTACATTTTCATCATCCTGAATCAGATTTGGCACCTGTGTTTACCGGAAAAACAATAAAAGAAGATTACAAAATACTTTTTTCAAAAGTGCGGGAACAAAATGTTAATATACCGCCGTTAATTAATTCGTATGTTAATTTAAGCGAAACTATTAAAATTTTTGGTACGGCTCTTAATACTACCTTTGGCGATGTAGAGGAAACCGGCATGCTTGTTACGGTAAACGAAATAGAACCAAAAAAATATGAACGGTATATTAATTCGTACAATCCTGATGAGGGTATGTGATAGGAAAATAATATGATTGTAAAAGAGTATCCTCATATTGGTAATGTAAACTATGTATATAATCCACGAGCTAAGCGGGTGATAGTTAAAGTAAAGCCTGATTTGTCGGTATGGGTAACCTTGCCCTTGTTTGCAGAAATAGAGAAAGCTGAAACTTTTTTGCTTTCGCGTGTGAGTTGGATAGAATCTGCAAAACATAAGGTGCAACAAAAAAATGGTACACCCGGTCTTATAGAAAATAATGTGCTTGTTACTAAGCACCATACTATTCAATTTGTGGAAACTGCAAAATCTCACATTGCTTATTCTATTGAGAATACTATAATTCGTGTATATCTTCCCGCAGGAGTACATATAGATAATAAAGATGTACAGCAATGTGCTACTATTGCAAAAAAACATGCTTTTAAAATAGAAGCTTATGAGTATGTTCCTCGTCGATTGAATGAATTAGCACAGAAATTTGGTTTTTCATTTGCACGAGTAACGATAACATCAGCAAAAACACGATGGGGAAGTTGTTCGTCTCGAAACAATATAAACATTTCATGTTATATTATGCAATTACCCACTCATTTAATAGATTTTGTGCTGGTACATGAGCTGTGCCATACAATTCACAAAAATCATGGTAATAAATTTCATAATTTATTAAATGCATGTGTGTCAGGTTACGAAAAAGAATATACCCGACAATTGCGTGCATATTCAATTGTGTAACATAACAAGTTTCTTATTTTACTTCTGTATATTTGTAGTGATTTTTTATATGTCTTTGACATAGATAAGTGTATGACATCATTTTCTAAAATAATTATAACAGCAGTTCTATTGGTTTTGTCGTTTTGTGTGAACGCTCAGTTTTACAATGGTTCACAGATGACTTTTGGAAAAAATAGAGTGCAATATAAAGATTTTTTCTGGCGGTACTTTCGTTATGAAGATTTTGATGTGTATTATGACCAAGAGGGGCGTGAATTGGCTGAGTATGTTGCACAGAAGGTGCCGGTTATAATGCAGGAGGTGTCTCAAACATATCAAATGAATTATTCGAAACGCATAATTTTTATTGTGTGTAATTCTTTGCAAGATTTTAAGCAAACAAATATTGGGCTTGGCTCATCAATTACCGAAAATAATATTGGTGGTGTTACCCAAATTGTCGACAATAAAGTTGTTGTGTACTTTAATGGTAATCATCATAATTTGTTTCAGCAATTAAAAAAAGGTATTGCTGAGTTGTATATAAATAATTTTTTATTTGGTGTTGATAATTACAGAGAGATTATTTCTAATTCCACTATTTCTGAATTTCCCCATTGGTTTGTAAGTGGATTTATACAATTTATGGCAGAAGAATGGACTCCCGAAATAGAGTCACATATTCGAAATGGTGTATTTTCAGGAACATACAATAATATGTATAAACTCCAAGACAGGGATGCTGCGTATGCCGGACTGGCTTTATGGAATTATATATCAGAAGTTTATGGTACAGAGCAAGTAGGGAATATTGTGTATTTAACGGGGGTGATAAAAGATGTAAATCAAAGTTTTGAATTGTTGCTGGGAAAAAATGTATCGCAGCTGGTGGAAGAGATGAATGAGTATTACATAATGCAGTTTTCTAAAAATAAACAAGATAGCAATCTCTTGCCTGGTGAAACAATACAACTTCCATTTCGGTTGCGAAATCATTCGATTAGTAGTATTTCTATAAGTCCATATGGTGAATATATATCGTATGTTACTGAAAAAGAAGGACGAGTAGATCTTTGGGTGTATACCGTAGCAAACCAAAAACATTCTCATATTAAACGATTTAGCCATAAATTAGGGCAAATTACTGACAAATCTTATCCTTCTATAGGATGGCATCCGAGCGGGAAAAGTTTAGCTTATACATATCAGGATGAAGGAGATGTTTTTTTTAGAATGCACGTGCTCGAAACAGATGAGCTTATCGAAAGAAAATTTGTGTTGTTTGATAAAGTATTGCATTTTTCATTTTCCGCAGATGGATCCAAGATTGTATTTACCGGTGTTTCTCGCGGACAATCAGATATTTATACGTATTCTATTCCCGCATATAAAACCACGCGCATAACTAATATCCCGGCAGATGATTTGTATCCATCATTTATACAAGATGATTCTCGTATTATGTTTACCTCAAACAGATGTGAAAACAACTCGGTAAATTCATTTATGTATGATGATTTTGATATGTATACTATTTCGGTGAACGGAGATAATATAACACGCATTACAAATAACGATAGTTATACCGAGTTGCAACCGCAAGAATTCAAATCCGGTACCTATATGTATATATCAAATAAAACCGGAATTCAATCTTTATATCTAACCATTCGCGATAGCGTTATTCAATCCATAGACACTGCTATACATTATACACAGGTAACCACAAATAAACAAGTAAGTTGTAGTAATAATGAACATGTTTTACAGTATGATTTGTGCGAGGCAGAGGAAATAGTAGCGGTATTGCAAACATATAAAGGAAATAAAACCATACAGATAGTACCGTACGATAGTTTACAGTCAGAGTGTGAAACACAAAAAACAACATATGCACCCCGTATTCAAAAATATGGTGAACGTATAGATAGCACTATGTTATATGCATATTCACACGATTCTCTCGAACGAATAGATTATACAGATTACAATTTCGACTATGAAAAATTTCCGTATAGTCTATTTGTAGATAGTGTATTGCGGGTAGATTCAATACAAAAAAAGTACGAAACAACACATACATACAAAACCAATTTTTATGTAAATCAGGTTGTAAATCAGGTAGATTTTGGATTTATGAATGCATCGTATCAAAAATTTACCGGGTATGAATTTCAATATGTGCCACGCTTAAATATAGCATTAAAATTTGGTGTTGTTGATTTGTTTGAAGATTATAGATTAACCGGAGGAGCCCGTTTTTACGGCGATTTGAATAGTAGTGAATTGTTGTTTTCTCTCGAGAATCTAAAGGAACGAATAGATAAACAGTATGTGTATCATAGACAATCGCTTTTATCATATAACGATAATTTTTCATATATTAAAACATTTGACAATCATTTAAAAGTAGTGTTTTCATATCCATTTGATGAAGTGCAAAGCATACGAATAACGCCCGGTATTCGCTACGTAAAGGATGTTGAGTTGTCAGCAGGAAATTTATCTTCATTACGTGCAGAACCTGTTCATGAAGTATGGTCGGAAATTAAATGCGAATATGTTTTTGATAATACCTTATTTAAAGGCATTAATTTATATAATGGCACACGAGTAAAAGTGTTTGCTGAACTTTTCGAACAAATAGACACACAGCCCGATTATTTGTTTGTGTTTGGAGTAGATGGTCGACATTATCAAAAAATTCATCGAAATATACTATTTGCAAGTCGTTTTGCATATAGTTTTTCTTTTGGAACCTCACCATTATTATATTATTTAGGTGGTGTCGATAATTGGATAAATATATCAACAGAGCAAACCAAATTTAATAATACTATAGAATATGACAGGAATGTTGACTGGGCTTATCAGGCTGTTGGAGTTAATATGAGAGGTTTTAGGCAAAATATACGTAACGGCCCCTCATTTGCCCTCTCGAATAACGAACTGAGAGTACCAATAGTTTCATATTTATTTAACAGACCAATATCTTCAAGTTTTTTCGAAAACTTACAAATCATAGGTTTTTTTGATCTCGGAGCCGCCTGGTATGGCGTATATCCGGGAGCAACCGAAAATGCATATAATTATTCAGTATTTGGCAGTTTAGAAGAAGGCCCGGTAGAAGTAGAAGTAGAAGAAATGCGGTCACCTTTTGTGTTTGGGTATGGATATGGAATACGAAGTAGATTATATGGCTATTTTTTACGATTGGATTGGGCATATGGAAAAGATTATGGTGAAACCCAAAAAATGATTTATTTATCATTAAGTCTGGATTTTTAATGATAAAACCGAGTTTATATGTATGTGCGAACATACATAGAGATAATAGTAATAATTTTTTGGAATATAATAATTTGATTGAAAATTATATGGAGCTAAGCTATGACTACATAGAATTACGTAATACATAATAATGTATGAATTGTAAAAAAAAGCAAATTATTTCCCCTATGTTCTTGGGATTCCAAAAAAAAACGCTATTTTTGTAATTATATAATAACAAGTATACACAGTAAATTGTTTAAATATCAAAGAGTTATGAAAATGAAAAAGTTACATGTTTTTCAGTTAGTTTTAGGTACTGCACTACTATTTTTAGTTGGCTGTGGTGCGAAAAAAATGGTAAATGATGCAGGTACAATTGCATATGAGGTTACACCTAAACCCTTAGAAATGAAAGGTGATAGTGTGGATGTTTCTATAACGATCAAGTATCCTCCTAAATTTTTCAACAAAAATGCAGAAATTGTTGTAGTTCCAACATTAAAATGGGATGAAGGAAGTGTATCCTATGATAAAGTAAAACTGCAAGGTGAAAAAGTAGAAGGAAATGGATATGTTATTCCTAACGAAACAGGAGGTTCTTATACGTATACAGGTTCTGTACCATATGAAGAAGGTATGTTGGAATCAGAGTTAGTATTAACGTCAACAGTTTCAGTTAAGGGAAAAGAACCATTGCCTTTGCCAGAGGTTAAAGTTGTTGAGGGAGTTATAGCAACAGCGTCATTATTGAATAAAGATGCTCAGGACATTTCTGCGGTCAGCCAATTTAAAAGACGTGAAGCAGTATCTACTGAAGCTCAAATTAATTTCTTAATTAGCCGTGCTAATGTTCGAAATTCTGAACTTTCAGATAGCGACATGAAAGAAATGAGAAAATTTGTTGAAGAAGCAACGTCAAATTCTGATATGGAGCTTAAAAATGCACAAATTTTCGGGTATGCATCTCCGGATGGACCTCAGGAACAAAACTCGCAATTAGCTGAAGATAGAAAATCAGCTGCAGAAAAAGTTGTTTCTAAAGATATGAAAGCTGAAATATTAGCTACAGCAGCTGGTGAAGATTGGGATGGTTTCAGAAAATTAATGCAAGAATCAGATATTGAAAACAAAGAGGTGATTCTTTCTGTACTTTCTAAATATTCTGACCCTTCTGTTCGTGAAGCTGAAATTAAAAAAATGGCTTCTGTGTACGAAAAATTAGCAGATGATATTTTACCGGAATTACGTCGTTCACGAATTGTGGTGAATGCTGATAAATTAGGAAGGTCTGATTCAACTATATTAGCATTGGCTACAGCTGAAGAATTAGAAGATGACACATTGTCTTTAGAAGAATATTTGCATGCTGCTACTATTGCTGAGAATATGGATCAAGGTATTGAAGCTTTAAATAATGCTGCTGAAATGTATTCTGATTCATGGAGAGTGTTTAATAATTTAGGATGCTTATATTTAGATAAAGAACAATATAATGATGCTCGCCAAGCTTTTGATAATGCAGATAATTTATCAAGTGGTGACAAAGCAGTGAAAAACAACTTAGGTGTATTAGCTGTGAAAGAAGGTAATTTAGATGAAGCTATGGAATATTTTGAAATAGCACAGGGTGCTGGTTCAGAAGTAAAATATAACATGGGTGTTATTAAAATAAAAGAAGGTGATTATGAGTCTGCTATTGCTATGTTTGGTTCAAATGCTACTTTTAATGCTGCATTAGCTAAATTATTAAGTGGTGATGTTGATGGTGCAACTCAGACGATTACAAAATCAGGTGATGAATCTGCTGTGGCATACTATTTAAAAGCGATTATCGGTGCACGTACAAGTAATATTGATATGATTGTATCTAATTTACGTGTTGCTATTGAAAAAGATTCTTCATTGCGCGGACGTGCTCAAAAAGATTTAGAATTTAGAGATTTTTCTTCTAATGCTGATTTCAAAGCAATTGTTAATTAAGCGAACAAATTTCTATAAAAAATATTATTTTCAAAAAGGGTAGTTGTATTTTATAACTACCCTTTTTTATTATTGTATGTGTCGATTTTGTATATTGTTTTTATAAAATTATGTGAATGATTTTTGAAAGGAGTGATTGATTAACTGTTTTAGATACAATAAGTATTCAAATTTGAGTAATATAAAAACTCGATTGTGTTTTGTGATTATTTTGTTGCAAAATTATCTAGGGGAAATTAGTATTGTGTTGTTTTTATAGTGTAAGATCTCCTAGTGGACTGAAGATAACGTGAAATGAACGGTTTTTGATATGTATTTGAACAAAATTTATACATTAATTTTAATAAAAATCAATACATTTGATAATTGTAAATGTTTTTATTTTTTTTCAAATAATTGTATATTTACATAATATTAAAAATAACAAAAAATTAAAGTAAAATATTAAAAGAATAATAGGTAGCATTTTAAACATAATTATTATGAGAACACTTTCCTCAGTTTTTCAGAAAATACTTTTAATAGTATTATTATTTACAACGAGCAATGTCATATTTGCTCAACCCTCGTGGACGCGAGTCGATTATACCAATTCAACGGCTTTTGTTGGATGGGTGCGTATTAATCATTATGATGCCGATTTTCCTGTACAGGTAGAAGTTGGTGATTATATTGGTGCATTTGTTGATGCAGAGTGTCGAATGATTGCAGAAGTTTTTGAACATAATGGTGAATTATATGTTTCATCTGTAATTCATGGCGGTGATGTGTTTGATGGATATCCATCTGATGATGAAAGCATTACCAGTAATCCGGAAGAAGTCGAGTATAAGGTCTGGGACAATTCTGCAAATCAGGAAATTGCTGCTCAGGTTCAAGGTACTATGTTTACTGATCCCGGAGGTGAAATTCTGGATTATGAAATTGGTAAACCGAATACTAATAGTGAATTAGAAAGTCTTGAGATAACAGATGTACTATATTCACCCGTATTTTCTTCCGGTGTTTTAGATTATACTGCGGATTTATCAGGTAACGGTACATTACCGCTTGTTATAGATTATATTACATCATTAGTAGATTCACGTGCAACAGTTAGTGTTGATGCGGCAACAGATGTCGATACAGATAATGTAACAACGATTACTGTAACTGCTGAAGATGGTTCAACTACAGAATACACAATCACATTTAACCAAGAGCAATGTCAGGTTGCTGCACCTACTTTTTCTGAAAATCCTGTAATAGTATGTCAATATGATCAATCACCTGATTTGTCAGGTTATGTTACAGGAACTAATGTAACGTGGTATTCAACAGAAACTAGTGATGATGGTACAACTACTGCTCCTACACTTTCTACTGAAAATGTTGACACGGTAAGTTATTGGGTATCTCAAACAGACGGCTGCGAAAGTGATAGGGCGGAAATTACCGTTAGAGTTTCTCCATCTCCAACAGGAGATATATATGTTGATAACCCAACATTGTGTCAAGGTGAAACAACATTTATTGATGCACATATTTATCCAGTTGTGCAAGGACATCTAATGTGGAGTGATAATGTTACAGCCGATAACTATACTGCGACCTTCGAAGCAGTAGAAGCAGGTCAATCAGAGGTGACCTATGATTTCATAACAGATGATGGTTGTTATCTTCAATCTGGTATTGTAAGTACTACAATAACTGTAAATTCTTTACCTGAAGCAGAAATTGTTTCGGATGATTTATCGTATTGTGGTGAAGTAAGCGATGTTCAGTTGTCATTACAAGCTGTTGCACAAGGTGTCGATTTAACTGCAGCAGAATGGGATTTATATAAAGATGGTACGATAGAGACAACAGGTGGAACAGGATTAATGTTACACGAATCTGCTCCGGCTGGTGACTATTATGCGGTAGTTAATTTAAATGGATGTGAATATACAACACCTACTGTTACAGTACAACACATACCACAACCCGGTATTCCTGTAGTAAGTGATACTTCATATTGTGTTGATGAGCAGATACAAGATTTATCTACTACTGTTGATGGAGAAACCGGTGCTACCTTAAACTGGTATGCTGATGAAAGTAAAAGTACGGTAATAACTGATATATCAAATCCTGCTGCCGGAACATATTACGTTTCACAAACTATAGATGGTTGCGAAAGTGATGTTGCATCTCTTACGATAGAAATAAATGAGTTACCAACGGTAACTGTTGAATCGCCCACAACCAGTGTATGTTCAGATGATAATCCTATATCATTAACACTTACACCATCAACTGGTGGGACTTTAAACGGTGAAGGAGTAACACAAGATAATACATTTGACCCCCAAGGTCTTACTGTTGATCAGTCATATACAGTAGAATATTCATATGAAGATGCGAATGGATGTTCTAATACAGATCAAATTGATATGTTAGTAGAATCATGTGAATGTACTGTACCAGAACCAGATGTAGTTGCAGAAGTTGAATATTGTCAAGGTGATGCGGCTGATGTTTTAACAGCTACAGCAACAGAGCAAGATGCGACTATTACATGGTATAATAGTGCAATGGCGGAATTAGCAGAAGCACCAACACCGTCTACAGATAATGATGGTACCGTAACGTATTATGTATCACAAGAAACGACATGTGAAGGGAAAAAAGCTACGGTTACCGTGACCGTTAAACCACAACCCGATGCACCTGTTGTAGAAGATGTTGCGTATTGCGAAGGTGATGTCGTTGAAGATTTAAGTGCAGTTGGAGAAACCGGAGCTACATTTAATTGGTTCGAAGATGAAGCTCAAAACACGCCGCTAACAGATGTGTCAAATCCGGTTGCCGGAACATATTATGTAACGCAAACTGTAGATGGATGTGAAAGTGATGTTGCTGCTCTTACAGTAGATATTAATTCATTGCCATCTGTTTCAATATCAGTTGATGATGTTCAAAACAATGAAGTTTGTCTTGGCGATGCTGTTTCATTAAGTGTCGTTCCGTCTGATGGAACGCTTCTTGTAAACGGGTCAGAAGTTCCTATGGCAGATTTAGATAATGCAATCCAATTAGTGGATGATTATACTCTTGAGTATATTGCATCAAATCAATATGGATGTACTGATACTGCAAAAATGGTATTATCGGTTATTGACTGTGAATGTCAAGTAGCTGAATTAGATGTTGCAGATGTTGAGTATTGCCAAGGTGAAGATGCTGCTGCATTATCAGCAACACCTACCGAAACAGATGCTGTAATTAATTGGTACGATTCTGAATTGAAAAAATTAAATGAAGCACCCGTACCTGCAACTGATGTGGCTAATGATTATACATATTATGTGTCACAAGAAACAGCGACATGTGAAGGACCGAAAGATACGGTTACGGTTGTTGTACATGACAAACCATCTTCTCTTGATGCGAATGTAATATCATATTGTGAAGGTGAGGAAATACAAGATTTATCTGCTACCGGACAAGCACAAGGTGCTGATATAAATTGGTATGAAGATAGTGATATGACAATTCCATTAACAGATCTTACAAATCCGGCTGCAGGTACATATTATGTAACTCAAACAGTAGGAGAATGTGAAAGTGATCCGGCTGATATTACAATTAATATCCAACCAATTCCTGAAGAGCCTGTTGTTGCAGATGTTTCTACTTGTGATGGTTCGAGTGCCTCATTAGAATCTAATGTTACTGCGAATTGGTATACTAATATTGATGGTGAAACTTCTATTCATACTGGTACTTCTTTTACACCTAATGTAACAGAAGTTACTGACCATACATTTTATGTATCACAAACTCAAAATTCATGTGAAAGTGCTCGTGTTCCTGTTACGTATTCTGTCATTTCAAATCCTGAATTAACAGTTAAAGATACAGTGATAGAAGTTGGTGAAACTGTTCCGGATTTAACTGTTAGTACAGCCTCTGAGAATACCGTAAATTGGTATACTAGTGATGAAGAGCTTATTACAGAAGGTGTTTCCGCAGATGGATTATCATATTCAACCGGAAAAACAGCTGTAGGAACATACTACTATTATGTAGAAGCAGTGAATGGTAATTGTAGTTCAGGCTTACAACAAATTACTTTAGAGATATCAGATTGTTCATTAGCTCAAATTTCTGTAGAGGTTTCTGATGATGCAATTTGTTTTGGAGATGATAATCCTGAATTTTCAGTTACGAATGATGTTTCTGCAATTACGGGAACAGTAAAATGGTATGACAATACACAATTAGTTCAAGAAAATTTAGTGCATACCGGAACCACATTTACTCCATCAGTAACAGAAGTAGGTACGCATACATATTATGTTGTTCAAGAAGATGAATGTGTAAGTGCTCAAAAATCCGTTTCTTTTACAATTAATGCACTACCAGAAGTGTCAATAAGTGCACCAGAAACTATTAGTCAAACTGATGATCCTGTTGCTATTTCTGTTTCTCCATCAGGTGGTAGTATATTCGGATCAGGCATAACTAATAATCAATTTGATCCAAGTGGTCTATTACCAAAAACGTATACAATATCATATTCATATACTGATAATTCTACAGGATGTGAAAATTCAACAACTCATTCTATTGAGGTAACACCTGGAGACTATGCAGATAGAACTCAATTAGGTGATACTATTGCACGTGCAGAAAATGTGTATAATCAATATGTAGATAGTGATTTAGTTAATGATTCTGATAAAACTATGTTAGCGAATGCTATTGCAACTGCACAAAATTATTATGATGATTACCAGCAATATACTGACGACCAGCTGTTAACACAGACAAATGAGTTAAGTGAAGCAATAGCAGATTTCATAAACGCGGTTCCTGAAATTAATCTTGATGGCTTAATTACTAAGATTAATGAGGCACAATCAGTATATGATGATAATTCAAATAACCAAGGTTCTGAAACTGGTGAGTATCCTGAAAGTGCATTTACCGCATTACAAGATGCTATTAATAATGCTCAATCATATGTTGATACTCCACCTAATGATCAGAATGTAATTACTAATCAGGAGCAAATATTAGATGATGCGATACAGGAGTTTTATAATTCAGTTAATTCTGATGAAAATGTAGAATCAATATCTGTGTCAGACGATAATGTTCACTTAGTGGTTGATGCAGAATATGAACCAACAGTTACATTTAGTCCTGCCGGAGCTTCCGGAGATATTATTTGGTCAAGTTCCAATACCAGTGTAGCGTCTGTTGTTGCTTCTACAGGTACTGTTACTGCGAAAGCTGAAGGTACAACTCAAATAACCGGAGCACTCGCAGCAAATGATCAGATAACTGTTCAGTATATTGTTCAAGTTAGTGGTATACCACAAATTGTAAGTACTGAAATGACCGGTTCAGGTGATGAATTAGTACTTGAGTTTAGTGAACAAATGCAAGAACCGTCAAATGATGTATATACGGACTTGAAAGTTATTCAAGGTAGTTCATATTTATCGGTAAATGATGTAATACTCGATCCAAACAATAGTTCAAAATACATTGTTGAGTTAGGTTCTGTAATAAATAATCCGGATGATGTGACAATTACATATTCAGGTAACTCGTTACAATCAGTTGCCGGAGCTCCTGTTGAAACATTTGAAGTAGGATTAGGTACTGATGTATCTGTTGATGATGACATATCAAAAGTTAATGTGTTTGTATATCCTACTAGTGTAAGTAATGAATTACACATAGAAGGTGTTGCAGATGCTGATAAAATTTATATTATCTCACGAGATGGTAAATTTGTTGCAGATGTACCGGTTACTTCTCAAAATGTAATTTCTGTAGATGTATCTGATTTATCAAAAGGTACATATACTGTTAACATTCAGTTTGATAAAGATAATTCAGTAAACCTTAACTTTGTTAGAAAATAGTAGTAAAAGTACGTTTTAAGTTTATTAAGTAAAAAAAAGGCTGTTTGTTTTCAAACAGCCTTTTTTTATTAGTAATAAATCGTTAATAACTTTATATTATAGACGTATTAGTTTTAGATTCTCTATAGTAGTTTTGTTTATATAATTAAATGTATATTCTCTATGAATCAAACACAAACACTTTTCGAAGGATTAAATAATGAACAAAAACGAGCAGTTTCATGTATAAAAGGACCAAGTTTGGTAATTGCGGGAGCAGGATCAGGAAAAACCCGTGTACTTACGTGTCGTATTGCAAACTTGTTGGCACATAATGTCCCTGCTTATACTATTTTAGCATTAACCTTTACCAATAAAGCTGCTCGTGAAATGAAAGAACGAATTGCTGAAATGGTTGGTGAGGATGTTGCAAAAGATTTGTGGATGGGGACTTTTCATTCAGTTTTTGCAAAAATCTTAAGATATGAAGCACAACATATTGGCTTTTCCTCTAATTTTACTATTTATGATACACAAGATTCGAGAAGTCTTATTGGTAAAATTATTTCAGATCTTAAATTAGATAAAGATACGTATAAACCTGCCGCCGTGCAATCGGCTATATCTAAGGCTAAAAATAATTTAATTACAGCACAGTCATACGCTCAAAATCCTGATAACTTAAAGCGTGATGCCTATAATAAGAAACCCGAAATACATGCTATTTATACTCAGTATCAAAACAGATGTAAAAAGTCTGATGCAATGGATTTTGATGATTTATTGCTGTATACAAATATATTGTTTCGCGACAATACCGATGTGTTACAAAAATATCAACATCGCTTTCAGTATATTTTAGTAGATGAGTATCAGGACACGAATTTTTCGCAATATGTTATAGTTAAAAAAATTGCATCGCCTCATAATAATGTGTGTGTGGTTGGAGATGATGCTCAAAGTATATATTCTTTTCGAGGTGCTAAAATTGAAAATATTTTAAAATTCAGTAAAGATTACCCGGATTTTAATCAATTTAAATTGGAACAAAATTACCGCTCTACTCAGGTAATTGTTGATGCAGCTAATAGTTTAATTAAAAAAAATAAAAAACAAATTCCTAAACATACCTTTTCTGAACAAGAGGTAGGAAATAAAATATCTGTAACAGAATATGCGACAGATATTGAAGAAGGAATAGGAGTTGCACGAGATATCGAATCATTGGTGTCTCATACTGTTTTGTATAAAGATATTGCCGTGTTATACAGGACAAATGCACAATCACGTATTATAGAGGAGGCATTAAATAAACTGCAGATACCATGTAAAATATATGGAGGTACATCATTCTTTCAGAGAAAAGAAATAAAAGATATATTATCGTATGTTCGTGTTTGCGTTAATCCCAAAGATGAAGAAGCTGTTTCACGAATTATAAATTTCCCTACACGTGGTATAGGACAAACAACGTATCAAAGAATTATGACCTTGGCAGAGCGTACTAATATTACCGTATGGGAAGTTATATCTAATATTGAATTAGCAGGCGATGTTTTTAATAAAGGTGTTATAAAACGTATTGTTGAATTTCGTGAAATGATACATTCACTACGAGCCGATTTGACAGAATGTGATGCATATGTTTTGTTGGATCGGATTGTGCACAAATCCGGTATATATACGTTGTTGAAGTCTGATAGTTCGGTTGAGGGTAAAAACAGATATGATAATATGCATGAGCTCTTAAATGGAGCAAAAGAGTTTACTGATGAGGAAGTGGAGGAAAATTCATTACCCGATTATCTCGAAAAAATAGCCTTATTAACAGATCTAGATTCTGAGAACGATGAATTCAATAAAGTAACCTTAATGACTATTCATTCAGCCAAAGGCTTAGAGTTTGATTATTGTTTTCTTGTTGGTTTAGAAGAAAACCTCTTCCCTTCGCAAATGTCTATGAATACCGAAAAAGATATAGAAGAGGAGCGTCGGTTATTTTATGTGGCACTAACCCGTGCAAAAAAAGCTGTATATCTTACTTATGCATTATCACGCAGAAAGTGGGGGAATTTTACATCATCTTCAGTAAGTCGCTTTGTTCAGGAAATAGATCCTGCATATATTCAGGATAATAGTCTTTTGCAATCTTCTTCTCAATCACAGGAGTCAACGTTATTTAAAAATTTTGTTGCATTAAAAAAAGATAAAGAGAAATCTCAACAGAACAGGTTTGCTCAATTTAAAAATAACAAAGCGGCATCACAAACTGCACCTATACCAGCATTTGAACCTGATAATCCGCGAGATATAAAACCACAAACCTGGGTCTTGCATGCAAAGTTTGGAAAAGGATTTATTGAGTCTATTTCAGGAGATTTTCCTGATAGTACAGCTGTTATAAACTTCGAAAGTGGAGAGCAAAAACGTTTATTACTTAAATTTGCAAAATTAAAGGAAGTAAATTAGCATTTTTGACTATAAAATACAATTGGTGAAGTTTATTTTTATATTTTTGTAAGAAATTAATAATGATAGAAATGGATTACAACACAACACAAAAAAAAATTATTTTGCCTGAATATGGTAGAAATATTCAAAAAATGGCAGAGCATCTTTTTCATATAGAGGATAGAAATGAACGAACAAAAGCTGCTCATGAATTAGTTTCTATCATGATAAACATGAATCCTTCTGTGCGTGACACAAAAGATCATAAGCAGAAAATGTGGGATTATTTAGCTCAAATGACAGAATATGAACTTGATGTTGACTATCCTTTTGAGGTTATTAATGTGAAAAAACTTCCCAAACCCGATAAACTACCATATACTACCGGGAAAATTAATTCGCGACATTATGGTTTAATTATCGAACGTTTAATTAAAGCTGCATGTGAATATGAAGAGGGGGAAGAGAAAGAGCAGCTTATAAAAATGATTGCGAATCATATGAAAAAAACATATGTTGCGTGGAATCAAAAACCGGTGAATGATTCTATTATTATTCATGATTTACGAACTATGTCACAGGGGAAATTATTGTTAGATGAAAACACAAAATTGATGCATGTTGCTGTGGCACAGAATAAAAAGTCAAATAATCAGTCTAAAAAGAAAAACAAAAATCGTAAGAAAAAATAGTATATGTCAATTTTTAAAATAACCGGTGGTAAAAAACTTTCTGGTGAAATTGAGCCGCAAGGTGCTAAGAATGAGGCATTACAAGTTATTTCGGCGGTGCTGTTAACTTCACAACCGGTTACTATTAAAAACATTCCGCACATTCGAGATGTTGTGAAGTTAATTGAGCTTCTTTCTAGTTTTGGTGTGTCGGTTACACAAATAAATGATACAGATTATACTTTTTGTGCAGATTCGGTAAATTACGATTATTTTTATACACCTGAATTTATTACTCAATCTACGGAGTTACGCGGGTCGATTCTTATTGTTGGTCCTCTTTTAGCTCGTTTCGGTGAAGGATTTATTCCGAGTCCGGGTGGGGATAAAATTGGTAGACGACGGCTTGATACTCACTTTATAGGCTTTAAAAATTTAGGTGCGGAGTTTACATATGATGCACATGCTTCGTCTTATTCGGTAAAAGGTACACATCTAAAAGGTGCATACATGCTTTTGGATGAAGCTTCGGTAACCGGTACTGCAAATATTATTATGGCATCTGTTTTTGCAGAAGGTACAACAACGATTTATAATGCTGCCTGCGAGCCATATATTCAACAATTATGTAAAATGTTGAATTGTATGGGGGCTCGTATATCGGGCGTTGGTTCAAATTTGCTTCGTATTCAAGGTGTTCATGAATTGGATGGATGCGAACATACAATACTGCCGGATATGATAGAGGTAGGTAGTTTTATGGGGGTTGCCGCTATGACTGGTTCCGAAATAACTATAAAGAATGTTTCATTTCCTGATTTAGGTATGATACCACAGGCGTTTTCTCGTTTAGGGATTAACTGGGAGTTGCGTAATGATGATATTTTTATTCCGGCACAGGATAATTATACTATCCCAACTTTTATTGATGGTTCTATTATGACAATTTCTGATGCTCCCTGGCCTGGTTTAACACCCGATTTGTTGAGTGTGATGTTGGTGGTTGCTGCTCAGGCAACTGGTAGTGTGCTTATTCATCAAAAGATGTTTGAAAGTCGTTTGTTTTTCGTTGATAAATTAATAGATATGGGGTGTCAAATTATATTATGTGATCCTCATAGAGCTACTATTATTGGACTTGGTAAGAGGTTTAATTTACGGGCTACAACTATGACTTCTCCGGATATTAGAGCTGGTGTTGCACTTCTTATTGCTGCAATGTCTGCCGAAGGTGTGAGTACTATTCATAATATTGAGCAAATTGATAGGGGCTACGAAAATATTGATACCCGTTTAAATGCACTTGGTGCTGAAATTATTCGGGAAAATTAGTGCACGCAGGTGTTTTTGTAATTTATTTTCTTCCAAAATCTGCTGGTATTTCTCCCCAATTTTTGGTGTCCCATTTTAATATTTGCGTTGTGAAGGTATTGTTCTGAAGCCAATTTTCTGCTCGTTGTACTAATTCAAATAAGTCTTTGTTTCTGGCATCTTTAATTAATTTTGTTTTGCATTTTTTTTGTTGTATCCATCCTATGGCTATTGTAGAATCTGAGTAAATAGGTATAGAACTATTCATTTTTTTAAGTGTGGCGAGTCCGTGTACTAATGCTAAAAACTCTCCAATATTATTTGTTCCGTGTGCATATGGTCCTTTTTTGAATACTTCTTTGTTTGTTTGTACATGTACGCCTCTGTATTCCATAATACCGGGGTTTCCGCTACAAGCGGCATCTACGGCTAAACTGTTTTGTATGATTGCTGTTGAATGTTGCTGTTGTTTATTGGTTTGTGTATGTGTTTTTCGGGTTATATCCGGAGTTTGTGAAAAGGCATATTTTGCTTCGGCATATGTGGGGAATGATTTGTATATAGCTCCAGCTGCTCCATGAATTGCGTTTTTGCATTCATCCCAATTTGTGAAAATACCTGTTTTGTGTCCTTTCCATACAACGTAAAATTTCTTTTTAGCCATGATTTTTTTCTATTATGTTCTGTATGTCTGTATACATTTTTTTATGTAATGGTACATCAATATTGTTTTTTTCTGCTTGGTCTATTATATACTTTGTAAGTATGTCTATTTCTGGTTTTTTACCGCTATGCACATCGAGTTGCATAGAAGTAGGAGTGTTTTCGGGTATTTTATATGCCAGTTTTATTACATTATCTTTGTCTTTCTTCGTTATTGAAATATCTTGTGAATGAGCAACTGATATAATTTCTGTAAGTAATTGTTTTGTTTCGGTTACGTATTTTTCGTTTCGTACGATTTTCCCTATAGGTTTATTATATCTGCTTGTAATTGTTGCAAATGTACAAATAAATAAATATTTTTTCCATACTTCTGTTGTAATGTCTTCTGTCAATACTGTTGGAATTCCTGCGTCATTGAAAATTGAATAAATGGTATTATCAGTTTCTGTTATGTTATCGTTTTCGGGACCAATAAAAACTTTGCCTGCACCGCCAATTTGTTGTACTATTCCCGGTTTTTTTATTGAAGCACTCACATATATACAACCTTGCAAAACTCTGTGCCGGGGAAGGATTTTTTGTATTCTTTCGGCATTATTTACGCCGTTTAAAAGTGTTATTATGCAACTTTTTTCGTGTAAATGATTAGAAAATTCTGAAACGGTTTGTTCTAAATCTTTGCTTTTCGTGCAGACTATTATATAATCGAGAATTCCAGCTTTATGTATTGATTTATATACGGCATCTGGATAATATATTTCTGTTGTTTTTCCTTCGTATGTTAATCCGTTTTCTTTGATTTTTTCACCATGTTTGCCTCGTTGTATTAGTATTATTTCTGTGTTGTGTGTTACTGATTTGTGTGCGTGGTCTGTTGAGCATAATTTAGAACTGATATATCCACCTATACCGCCAATACCAATAATTGCTATTTTCATATAAAATGTTTTTTTTAATTAAACAAACGAGTACTTTGATAATATGTTTTGTTTGATTTATTAGGATTTATTGTATATGATGCTATAATTTCATGATTACCTTTGCTATGATTATTGAGCGTGCCGATACTGTAATCATAGGCATAGCCAATACGAATTTTTTCTTGTAAAATTATCCCTGCTAAAAAAACTGCTGATTCATGATATCTATATGATGCCCCTACCCAATATTTATTTTTAAAATAAATATTGCAGTTACCTTCTACTTGAGAAATGTAACCGCTATTTTTAATGAAGAGGGTTGGTACTATAGTTATGTTGTTTGATACAGTGTGTTCGTATTGAGCATATCCATAATAATGTCTCGGGAATTTAAAAATTGAACCTTTATGTAGTGCAGATGTTATGTGTGTAGAAGATAATCCGGCAATTAGATTTTTATGAGAAATATGTATACCTACATCTAATGTTGGATGTATTGTGTTTTCGGTGGTATATATGCCTGCAGGATCTAATGCCGGATTTTGATATACAAATTCTGAGGCATTTAGTTGTTTATTATATAATCCGC
Source organism: Bacteroidales bacterium (assembly GCA_046482735.1). Lineage (GTDB taxonomy): Bacteria > Bacteroidota > Bacteroidia > Bacteroidales > UBA1715 > JAQICB01. The sequence continues at coordinate 87,345 of JAWOEL010000080.1, forward strand.
CACCTATTCCAGCGGCAAGGTGAGTATGTTCGGCCAGTGTAATTCGGTATGCATATAATAATTTTGCGTGTGTTGACCATTCAGAGCCAAGCCCATCATTTAATATGTATAACCCTATGCCTCCGATTTTGCTTTTATAGTCGGCATGGATTGTTTGTGTTTCTGGTGCTTTGTCAAATCCCATCCATTGTTTCCGTGCCAGCACAGAGGCCTGAATGCCATCGTTGTTTCCCGCAAATGATGGATTAAATGCTAATTCATTATTCATGAAATAACTAATTTGTATATCATTTTGTGCTGATACATACATACTACTTGTGATACAGAACATAAGTAGATACATGTTGAGTATATATTTGAATAATTTTCTCATTGTTCGAAATTTATTTCTTTTAATGCTTTATTAATACTAATTCGGTTACCGTTTTTATATGCTACAATAAAAGAATTGTATCCGAGTTTATTTATTTCTGTTTTCGTAATTTGTGCTTGTTCCAAAAATAAAAAGTACCCAATAGTATATTTATAAAACCCATCAGGATATTGAGTACAATATGTTTCTATATTTGGGTATGACTGTTTTATTTTTGCAAATATGTGTGTATTGCACGGCTTGTGGGCAGCTGCAATTTGTATACGAAAATAGACGCCTTTTAACGTAGGTTCTTCGCGTGCTTGTTGTTTTTGTACTCGTTCAACGGCTTGTTGATGAAAAACTGCTTTTTCTCCTAAATGTAATTGGTCATAATTCACTATTGAGAATGTTGTTCGTCTGTTTGCTTGATGTTCGTTTTCTGTTTGAGCGTTTGGAACTGCTAATTTTGTTTCACCCCAGCCTTGCCATGATAAACGACTGGTATCAATTCCTTGGGATACCAGATAATCAACTACAGATTTAGCTCTTTTTTGAGAAAGTATTCTATTATATTCATCATTGGCTCGTGTATCAGTATGTGAGTTTATTTGAATATAAATATCAGGATTGTTCGTTAGTATATCAGCAACTTTGTCGAGTTCTGTAATTGATTCGAGGCGGAGTGAATATTTATCCAGATCATAATAGATGTTTTTAATAGTATATTCTTTTCCTTTTTCTATTTGAATTAAATTGAAATCTAAGTTATATCCGCTGGCTGATGATATTGTAATGTCTTGTGTTACCTCATGTGTATTGAATGTTCGTTGTTGTGGTGTTAAATAATCATCTTTAACTGAAACTAAATAGTATTCCATGTTTTTTGTGAGAAGATTGAATGTGTATGTACCTTCTTCGTTTGTTGTAACGGTGTCTGCTTCTCCTTTATTATTTGTTAAAATAACAAGTGCATCTTCTATAGGTTTTCCGGTTTCTGAATTAATTACTGTTCCTTTGGCATTTATTCGTACGTCTCTTACTTTAAAATAATATAAATCATCTTGTCCGACACCTCCTATTCTGTTTGAAGAAAACAGACCAGAATGTGTGCTCAAGTATGTTATGCCAAAGTCGTCAGCACTTGAGTTAAATGGTTTTTTTAAATTTTCGGGTTCACTAAAAACAGAATCTTGTATTTCTGTATAATACATGTCTAATCCACCGTATCCAATATGTCCGTTTGAGGAAAAATAAAGTCTGGAGTCATCAAACATATACGGGAACATTTCGTTTAAAGCTGTGTTTATTGGTGTTCCAGGATTAACAGGTTTTGTCCACTTTCCTTCGTTTCCGTTTTCGTCTTCTGTTCGTCTAGTCATCCATATGTCGGTTCCGCCTAATCCTTCCGGATTGTTTGATACAAAATATAAGGTATTACCGTCAGGGCTCAGAGCAGGATGTCCTGAACTGTATTTTTTTGAATTATGTTGAAAAATTGAAGGTTTCTCCCATGTGTTATCTTTTTCATTGTATTCAGAAACATAAATATTGCAGTTTTTATCTTTTCCGGACAAACCATTACATTGCATAAAATAACCAAGATTTCGTTTGGTGTCGAATGCTAGCGTACCATTATTAAGGTCTGAGTTTATTTCTCCTTTGAGAAGTTCAGGTGTCGTAAACATATCTTGTCCTTCATTAATGGTGGTTTCGTATAAGTTTTCGAAACCATCTCCCATTATGCGATACCGTGTACTATCTTCTGTGTATCGCGAAGAGGTGAAAATTATTTTATTCTTCACAGTTTTCGGAGCAAATTCATTTGCTTGTGTATTTATTTCTTGCAGGTTTCGAGTCGAAAAACGTAAGCTGTCTGTATTTTTTTGAGCAAATGTACAGGACTTTATTTTTAATTTTGCTACTTTTTTAAATTCTTGATTTGGGTTTGTGTTTAAATATGTGCGAAGTAGTTTTTCTGCTTGTTTGTATTCTTCAGCCATCATAAGTGTCATTGCGTATTTAAACTGAATATCATGCTTTTCATAGCCTCTGTCTATTGCTTTTTTGAACCACGTGTTTGCTTTATTGTATTTGTTTATAATACGGTAACATTCTCCAATTTTATATGCGACTTCTGTTATCTCATCTTCATTTTCAATCTCAGGAAAAATATCTTGATACATTTCTGCTGCAACCATATATTTTTTGTTTTCAAACTCATTATCTGCTTTGCGCATTGATTGGGACATTGCAGAGAGAAACCCAAAACAAAAAAGTACGATAAGTATATATGTAGTATATTTCATATGTGTATGTTAATTGACTTCTACCTTAATTTTAACCTCGTTATCGAGTTTTTACACTGTGTGTTTGTTTCAAATTGCTCATCATAACTAAGTTCACAGTTACCTTCTATTGTATAGTTAATTATCTCGTAATACAGTTACCGGACCTTTTTTTATTGTACCGTCAGGTAATGTTATTATATAAAAATATGTTCCTGCTGAAACTTTTTCTCCGTTATACGTGCCATCCCATCCGTTTGTTCCGCTATATAGTTCTTGTCCCCACCTGTTTACTATTTGAAGTTCTATTTCCATATCTTCCAAATAAATATCATTTATTCCATCATTGTTTGGGGTGAATACATTAGGTAAAAGGATGTCTTTTTCTATCGTAATAGTGTGTGCGTAAGAATCGCTACATTCAGGTACGGTGTATTGTTCCAAAAATACGGTGAATATACCGTCCGTATTATACATATGTGTTGGGGAATCCGTTGTATCGGTGTGTCCGTCTCCAAAATCCCAGGTTGTGGTTACAGGTACCGGTAAACTATCGCTTGTGTTCGTAAATTGAATTTCTTCAAATTGTAGTGCAGTATTTTGTGCTTCAAATTTTGTGTGTGGATTATGATGCACCGAAATGTACTCATCTTTTTCGTTTGTAAAATCGCATTCATTTATTGATGCGGTGAGGCTAACTGAGTATGTGCCGTATGTATAAAAATGTGTGGCGGTATCTTTTATACTGGTAGTATCATCTCCAAAATCCCACAACCATGCTGTTATGTCGTGTGAAGAATTTGTGTTATTTTCAAAATTTACTATTTGTTCATTGCATACAATTGATGGTGCAGAAAAATCTACTTGTGCTTCGTATATTTGTAATGGTTCTTCAGCAATGATAACTTGTTCACATTCATTAATGTCAGTAATTACCAGAGCAGGAGTATAGGTGCGTCCTTCTGTATAGGTGTATGTAATAGTTTCGTCATCAGAAATAGCTTCGCCATCATCAAATACCCAAACATGCTCTATTGCTTTTTGTGTTTGGGCATTAAAAGAAATTGGTGCCGGTGCACAAGAGTCTGTTGGCGAAAAAGTGAATGAGCCTGTTGGACCGCCAACTTCAATATAATTTTCTTTGGTGAGAGTGTCGACGCAACCATAGGTGTTAGATACAATTAATGTAACATCGTATATACCCGGTGTGTTGTATGAATGTTGCGGATTGTTTACTGTTGATGTATTATTTGTTACGTTTGTAGAATCACCAAAATTCCAATTCCATGTATTATTACTTTGTCCTGATGTGTCTGAAAATTCGGGAATAAATGGCGGGCAGTCGCTCTGTGTAGTGTCAGCTGTAAAAAGTGCTTTTGGTCTGGTTATGGTTATATTTTTAGTAACAGTACTGTCGCAGCTGTTTTTGTCGGTAGCTGTTAGTGAAACTGTTATGACAGAATCTGCTGTTACAAAGTATGAGTGTTTTGGTTCTTCTTTTGTCGATGTATATGTGTCACCAAAATCCCATGTATATGATAAATCTGTTCCTGTAGATGTGTTGCTAAACGCTATTGTGTCGTAAAAACAAGTTACGCTTGGTATGTTTATTCCCGGGTGTGGTTGTGTTGGCTGTATATAGTCAATTTTAGTGAGTGTCGTGTCGCATCCTCGCGAATCGGTAACGGTAAGGCTTATGTCATACAGACCGCGATTTGTGAATGTATGTGTGGGATTTTTTTGGGATGTGTCTGTTGCAATTCGGATGCCATTTAGTTTCCAGTTATACCCGGCAGATGCTGAATCTTCTATTTCGAGTGTTGTTCCGTCGTTATAATTCCACATCCATGAAACAACGCTATCTACTTTACTTGCCGTAGAAGTTGAAGATTCGGTAAATGCTATTTCGAGGGGGGCACATCCTTCAGTCGTTGGAGCTGTAAATGCCGGGTTGGGTACTTCGTGTACGTATATATGAGATTGCATTGTTATACTATCGGTACAGCCAATATTATTTGTAACGTGTAATGATATGTCGAATGTGCCGGATTGTGTAAATTGATGAGTTGGTTCTCTGTCGGTAGAGGTATGTCCGTCATCAAAATCCCATTCCCAATTAGTTTTGGTAAAGTTTGTATATGTGGTGTCGGTAAATGTTATAGATGAATGCTGACAGGTTTCTTCAATATTTTGTGTAAAGCCGGGTAATAAGCTGTCAACTGTAACTTCTATAGGAAGAGAATCAACGCAACCATTTGAATTTGTGACTTTTAGTTGTCCCGAATAGGAGTCAGCCTCGGTATAAAAATGATGTGGATCTTTTGATGTGGTATCTGTCGCAATTGATACCCCATTGTATTCCCAATTGTATAGATTGTTGTTTTCTGATATAATGAGCGTATTACCATCGCCAAATGTCCATGTATATGTTTCTGCCAAAATACTTGTATCTGTAAACGCAATAGAATCGGAAGTATGACAAATATTTAGAGAGGAGGCGGTGAAGCCTGCTGCAGGTGGTAAAATAGTAATATAATCCAATTTTGAAAAAGTGTCTGAATAGCATTCGTATTGTCCTGCAATAAGTTTAATATCAAAAGTACCGGTATCTGCATATACGTATTCGTGAGAAGGAGTGTTTACTGTAACCGGATCGGTTCCATCACCATAGTCCCATATCCACTCGTTTGCAAAGCTATCTGAAGTCGTGTCTTCAAATTCTGTGATGCCTCTGTAACAAACATCTGTTTCTGGTGCAAAAATGTGTGCAGAAGGTTTGGCTCCGACACCTATGTAATCTGTAGCTGTAAAAGTTTGTGTACAACCTATTTTATCTGTTATGGTAAGCGAAACAGTGTATTGACCAGTATCAGCTTCATATAGATGAGTAGGGTTTATTGATGAAGAGTCTGTTGAAATAACGGTACCATTTTTTGTCCATATATATGTGCCCGAACCGTTATCTTCAATTACAAGTGTTGTATCGTCTCCAAAATCCCATTCCCATTTTGTGATGGTACTTTCAGATGTTGATGCATCAGAAAAGGATACTTCGAGAGGGAGACATCCTTGAGTAACATCACTGGTGAAATCAGCTTGCGGTTTTTGTATACGAATGTAATTGGATTTTGTGAGAGAATTCTGACAGGAATTATTATCGGTAATAGTAAGACTTACCGGATAGTTGCCGTAATTTGTGTATTCTGATGCAGGTTCTGCTTCGGTAGATGTGGAGCCGTTGCCAAAATCCCATTCCCACTGAGAGATATTAGTTGTAGGTGCCGAAAAAGTTGGTGTAAAAGGTGGTGCACATGCAATGCTGTCGTCTGCTTGAATAACTATTTCAGGAAGATCTTGTACGACCATATAATGTTCTTTTGTTCTTATGTTTGTGCATCCTGCAGCACTTATTGCGGTAAGTGTTACGGTATATTCTCCCTGAGAATTGTATGTATGAGTTGGGTTTTTATCGGTTGACGTATTCCCATCACCAAAGTCCCACTCAACAGAGGAAACAGGTAAATTGGATTCGTTTATAAATTGTGTTTCAATTCCTCTGCATATAGTTTGTTCTGAAGAGGAAAAATCAGCTGCAAACGTATTGATGTGAATAGCATTACTGCTATCTAAAGTGTGAGAACAGCCAACATCATTACGTGCTGTTAAGCTTACAGAAAAAACTCCTTCTGATGTATATGTGTGACTTGGGTTTTGCTCTGTTGAAGTTGTTCCATCACCAAAATCCCACACAAAATTATTTGCATTGGTTGAGGTGTTATTAAAAGAAACAGTAAGTGGGGCAGAACAACTTTCCCGGGTATCTATACTGAAGTTTGCTATTGGTGAGGTTTGTACCGAAATGTAGTCAGATTTTGTAATTGTTTGAGAACAGCCATCTTCGTTTGTAACTGATAGCGAAACAGAATACTCACCAATAGAATTATATGTATAATTAGGATTTGTACTGGTTGATGTGTTACCGTCTCCAAAATCCCAGCTATATGATGTGATAGGAGAGTCTGATGTTGAAATATTTGTAAAATTAGTTGTAAGAGGGGTGCATCCTGAAAGGGGAGAAGCTAAAAAACCAACATGAGGACTTTTATATACGGTAATATATGCTTCCTTTTTTTCGGAATCGCTTCCATCATTGTTAGAAACTGTAAGTTCGACACTATATGCTCCGGTATTGCTAAAAACTATTGTTGGGTTTTCTTTTGAATACGTTTTATGTAATTCATTATTCTTATATATATCCCATTTCCATGAATCAGGTGAATTCGTAGATAAATCTGTGAAATTTACCGTAATAATATCGCAGCCTTCTGTAATGTTTGCTTCAAAATCAGCAACCGGAGTTTGCCCGTATGTATGAGTGTAAAAACAAGTAATGCTTAAAAGTGTTAGTACTTGTCGAACAAAATGTTTCATATGTTTATATTAATTGATTGGTAATTGTTGTAAATTTTTATCGTATTGAGAATCAGTTTTTCTACACATTTTTTTTACTCTAGCAAAGTAATATAGTATATTACTTGCAAGTTGCAAATAAATGGTTTATTCATATAAATACTATTTTTAAATATTGATAGAGAATATTATGTTGTAAAGTACGTAATTTTACTGTGAAATGCAACAATATAGCGTATTTAGTGGTTTGAAACTTTTTTTTAAAAAAAAGAGCCCTAAGTATTATTTAGGGCTTTTTATTAATATACAATTGAAGTAATAATCTGAGTGTAATATCAATTAGTAGGTAATTTGAATACTACAAAAATTAAGAACCCGGTTATATTATAGGTAATGTTGGTATATTTAGTCAAATAATGGCGTGCTTAAATAACGCTCTCCATTATCCGGAAGGATAACCACAATTTTTTTACCCTTATTTTCAGGACGTTTTGCAACTTTAATAGCTGCAGCCATAGCAGCACCAGACGATATGCCGCACAGAATACCCTCTATTCGGGCAAGTTTTCTGGCAATTTCAAAAGACTCTTCGTTTGTAATACGAATAATTTCATCAATAATTGAAGTATCGAGAATTTTAGGAATAAAACCAGCACCAGTACCTTGAATTTTGTGAGGACCCGGTTTATCACCTGATAATACCGCAGAATCGTCCGGTTCAACAGCAATAGCTTGAAACGATGGTTTTTTTGCTTTTATAACCTGAGCAACTCCTGTAATAGTACCACCGGTACCAACACCTGAAATAAATATGTCAACTTCACCTTCTGTATCATCCCATATTTCTATAGCTGTTGTTTTTCGATGAATTTCGGGATTTGCCGGGTTTTCAAATTGTTGCGGTATATATGCATTACCTATTTCTTGTTGTAATTCCTGAGCTTTGGCTATAGCACCTTTCATACCTGTTTTTGCAGGCGTTAGAACGAGCTCTGCACCATAAGCAATTAAAAGTTTACGACGTTCTATAGACATACTTTCCGGCATGGTTAATATAAGTTTGTACCCCTTTGCTGCACATGTCATAGCTAACCCAATTCCGGTATTACCACTGGTTGGCTCAATTATAGTAGTTGTGTTTGTAATTAAGCCCTCTTTTTCGGCATTAGTTATCATAGCATTTCCTATCCGGCATTTTACAGAACTGGTTGGGTTAAATGATTCTAATTTAACGTACACTTCTGCTGCAGAACTGTCAATTATTCTATTAATTTTCACAAGGGGAGTGTTCCCTATAGCTTCTGTTATGTTATTATATATTTTCATCTTATTTTTTTTTATATGTAAAACATTAAATCATCATTATTTTTCGTTAATTCTTTGTGTTCATCTGTTAATTCTTCCAGATTTGTTGATTCCATATATTCTATCATTTGTTTATTTAAATTGAACCAATATTTATGTGATATACAGTAAGGGACTTTTTTGCAGTTGTACTCATCACCAAAACAGTCTATAAGTTTGAGAGGAGGATTAAAAGCTTTATATATATCATAAATAGTAATTTCAGATGCTTGTCTGGTAAGTTGGTAGCCACTTTTTTTTCCATCTGTAGTTGTAATAAGATTTGCTGACTTTAATTGTGCAATTATTTGGTCAAGATATTTAACTGATATATGTTGAGATTCTGCAATTTTTTTCTGTAAAATGCCTTTTTCATTTTCTTGAGCGGCTATTTCAATTATAGCACGTAGACCGTATCGTGTTTTTGTATTTAATTTCATAATTTATTAAATTTATTTAATCCTATCGGATAAGTAGTTTACAAATATAATTTATAAAAACCGCTTTATCAAGAAAAAGTACGTAATTTTTTAAAAAACGTGAATTAGAATAATTATGTAAGTCAATATACGGAGAATAGAATAGTATGTAAAAGCCATTTTTTATTTATTACACTGTTTATGCATACGTAATTTTTGTGTGTTTTGAGTTGAAACTATTAATAATAGAGGAGTTGTGAAATATTCGTATGTATGAGTTAAAATTTTGAGTATAAAAAAAAGACCAAGCATACTTTTGTGCTTGGTCTTGTGTGTAATATAACTATACAACAAACTTTATTTTTTCTTTAATTTGCCTATTATGAATTTTTCGAGTTCAATTACAAAGAATATAGTAATACCTGCAGCTAAAGAATACATCCAGTAGGTGAAATCAATTGCTGTTGTTCCGAAAAATGTATTCATAAACGGAGCATATACAAATATTAATTGTAATAATAAAAGCGTACCACCGGCATAAAATGCATATTTATTATTAAAAAAGTCTTTACCAATGCTCGGTTTTTTTATACGTCTACAATTAAATAGATAAAAAAACTGACCACCAACCAAGGTATTTACTGCTACAGTGCGGGCAATTTCAATATCGACAAGTAAAGAGTCTTTGAAATAGTCGAATAAGCCCAAAGTTACACCACCAATAAGCATAGAAACAAAAGCAATTCTCCAAATAAATAAAGGCCCCAAAATTGAAGATTTTGTTTTTCGAGGAGGAAGATCCATCACATTTTCTTCCATTGGTTCAAATGAAATAGCCAGAGCTAAGGTTACCGCAGTTACCATATTTACCCAGAGGATTTGCACAGGCGAAATAGGCATTGTTATACCCAATAAAATAGCGGCTACAAGAACAAGAGCTTCAGCCCCGTTTGTAGGAAGAATAAATAATAATGCTTTACGAATGTTATCAAAAACAGTACGCCCTTCTTCAATAGCATTTACAATAGAAGCAAAATTATCATCAGCAAGCACCATTTCCGAAGCATCTTTTGTAACTTCGGTACCTTTTATACCCATTGCAATTCCGATGTTTGCTTTTTTAAGAGCAGGTGCATCATTTACACCATCTCCGGTCATAGCACATAACTTGCCATTAGCTTGTATAGCCTTTACAAGTCTGAGTTTATGTTCCGGACTTGTACGGGCATAAACGTCATATTCATTTACAACTTTTACGAGTTCTTCATCAGACATTTCTTCTAATTCCTGTCCACTTATAGCTTTTACGCCATCACCAATGCCAATTTCTTTTCCAATAGCTTTTGCAGTAATAATATGATCGCCGGTAATCATTTTAACTTCTACACCAGCACGTTTACATTCTTTTATTGCTTCAATAGCTTCTTGTCGCGGTGGATCAATAATACCAACTAAACCAAGGAAAACTTGCGAATCGTCTAAAGATTCTTTTTCTATTGTTGTTTGTTGAGAGTCTGCTTCTCTAAAAGCCACACCTATCATTCGTTGTCCTTTAGCAGCAACTTCCTGAATTTTTTTATCCCAAAAATCTCGGTTAATAGTAACCGGACCATTTTCTGTACATTCATATTTACACTTATCCAGCACACGTTCAGGAGCTCCTGTCATGTACGTAATCATTTTTCCGTCAATATTATTGAGCGTTGCTTTATATTTGTGAGCAGATTCAAAAGGAATAGAGTCTATAAGTGTTGGTGTAAAATCTTTAAAACCGGCTTTGTAGGAAAGAGTTAATAATGCACCATCTGTTGGTGTTCCTGTTAGAGCCCATTCACCTTCAGGGGTTTTGCTAATGTCTGAATTGTTGCATGCTCTAATTGATTGTAGCAGATGCACTAATACTTTACTGTTTTTTGGAGTAATAGGTGTTTCGTCGAGTAAAATATTTCCTTCTGGACTGTAGCCCGCACCTTCAACTGAATAATTATGTTCTGAGGTTACAATTGTTTTGGCCGTCATTTCATTTCGTGTGAGTGTACCTGTTTTGTCAGAACAAATAACATTTACCGCACCGAGTGTTTCTACAGAAGGTAAGCGCCTGATAATTGCATTTCTTCGAGCCATGCTTTGAACGCCTATAGCTAGTGTAATAGTCATAATTGCAGGTAATCCCTCAGGGATAGTTGCAACTATAAGACCAATTGATGCTAAAAATAGTTCTGTAATTGTGTAGTCGCGAAAGAAATAACCAAATGCAAAAAATAATGCTGTAAAACCTAAAATTATTATGGCAAGCCATTTTCCGAATTTTTCTATTTGTTGTAGAAGCGGAGTTGTAATGTTTTCTACATCAGACATCATTTGGTTAATTTTACCAATTTCTGTATGTGTTCCTGTAGCAACAACAACACCCGTTGCACTTCCGTATATAACAACAGTTCCGGAATAGGCCATACATAATCTGTCTCCGAGTATAGATTTTGGATTTACGGGTTCGGAGTCTTTTTCAACAGCCGTAGACTCACCAGTGAGGGGAGATTCTTCAACCTGAAAATCTTTTGTTTTAATTAATCGAATATCGGCCGGAATTTTATCGCCCGAATTTAGAATTACAATATCTCCGGGAACTAAATCTTCTGCTTGCACTGTATTTCTCTTCCCGTTACGCATTACCATGGCGTTGAGAGATAGCATTTTGCGAATGCCATCCAATGCTTTTTCGGCTTTTCCTTCCTGAATAAAACCTATAAGTGAATTAATGATAATAACACCGAAAATAACACCGGTATCTATCCAGTGTTCCATAAATGCTGTCATAATAGCAGCACCTATTAACACATAGATGAGCATGTTGTGAAACTGGGCAAAAAAGCGCAACCACGCACTTCTTTTTTTACCTTCGGGAATTTTGTTTTTTCCGTATTTTTGTTCTCGCTCTTGTATATCTGCTTCAAAAAGTCCCTCAGCTGTGTTTACACCTAAGTTTTTTAAAACTTTTTCGGCTTCTAGCGAGTGCCATTTTGTGTTTTCTTGGTTGTTTTCCATAAATTTATTTTTGTTGACTTTTTGTGTGTGTATTCTATTTCAAAGATACATTAATTTTCTACACTTATATACTTGTCGTAGAATAGTGGAATCATTTCAAAAAATAGCATGATAGTATGTCATAAAAAAACATGATTATTTTAAGCCGGTTATATATTTATGAGTTCTATTTTTGTAAGGCTTTGTATGTTTCTTCATATCCTTTATCTATTAATTTTTTAATTTGATTCATGTTAGATCTGTTAAATTGTGAAAGATCTGGTTGAATTAACAGGTCAGCGTCTTCTGTTTGAGAGAGCGTTGCGTTTTTCATTATAAAATGAAAGCTATTTAAAATAATATCTAAAATATTTTCTGGTTTTTTGTACGAATGTTTTGCATTTAAATCTATACCAATAACATATTCTGCTCCCATATTTTTGAGAGTACGTGTCGGTACATTTTCGGAAACCCCACCATCTACTAAAACTTTATCATGAGCTTCAACAGGCATAAATATTCCAGGTATGCATGTGCTTGCTTTTACAGCAAGAGAAACCGGTCCTTTATCAAATACAACTTTTTCACCAGTGGATACATCTGTTGCAACAATAGTTAATTTTATATGTGCGTCTTCGATGTTTTTATCACCTATGTGGTCAATGATAAATTTGCCTAATTTGTCATTTGATAATAAGCCGTTTCGGGAAAGAGATACCGCTGTAATATCTATCCATTTAAGGTCAGATGCAATTTTTTCTAAATCTTCCCAGCTTTTACCAAAAGCATATAGTGCTCCAACAAATGCTCCAATACTTGTGCCTGAAATATAATCGATTGTTATATTTTTTTCTGATAATGCTTTTAATGCACCTACATGAGCAGCACCCAACACTGCTCCGCCACCTAAAGCTAAACCTATACTCATATGTTTATTTTTGTGCTAAATATAAAATATAAATTTAATATAGCATGTTTTTTTGCATAAAAAACTACATTATTATAACAGGGTAGTGGTATTGTTTTTATTCTTCGGTATTATCGAAGACCATATCATTCACCAAACTCTTGAAATACAATACATTTTCCATACGATAAATGAAGTGTGAATGTGTTTGATTCTGATTCATTTAATGTTCCTTTCCACCAAGAATCGAGTACAACCTTGTTTAAGGGATATTTAAGATTTTCGGAAGTGATGTGAATGTCTGGATGCAAAGCAAAAACAGAAACTTGCTGACCTTTATACGAATCAAATGTTGTAGATGATTGTATAGGGGTGAAAATGCCGGTGTTTGTTATTGTTTTAATTGGCACATGTTCTCTGTATTCGCTCAGGAGTGAAATATTACCTAATGTATGATCTTCTCGTTTGCCTGTTGCTGCTAAAATTGTTATTTCAGAAAACTCATGTGTGATAGCCCAATGTACAGCTTTGGTTTGATCGTTTGTGTAATCATCAGGATTATATTCTAAACGGTCGGCAAAGGCTTTTTGTACTTCAGGAAGTATAGAGTCAAAATCGCCAATTACGATACTTGGTTGTATGTGCTTCTTATATAATGTGTTTGCGGCACCATCGCAACAGACTATGGTTTTAGCTTTTGATAATATTTCTAATGGTATTGCATGTGTTGGAAACTCGCCATCGCACACAATTACACAGTGAGATTTGGTATTATAACGAGACATGTGTTTTGGTTTGATTCATACTTTTACGCCATTGGATATATCCTATAATTGCAAGTGTTAAATATACAAAAAAGAGAATAGAGGTGGGGTATAATTCTTTTTCAATGTATAAAAAAATCGAGACTATATTTATACCTATCCAAAACCACCATTGTTCTATATATTTTCGTGCGAGCATCCAGGTTGCGGTAATACTGAAAGATGTTGTAAATGCATCGCCCCAGGGTACTGGTGAGTCTGTGTAGTGTTGTAAAAAAAAGCCGAGTGCACCCATTAATATGCATGATATAATAAGCACATTCCTACATGCTATACGTGGAATTCGCGTAACTGGTATTTCTTTCCGGGTTTTTGTGCCATAAATCCAAAAATACCAACCATATATACTAATGAAAATATAGTAAAATTGTAATGACATATCAGCGTAAAATTTTGCATAGTAATAGACTATAACATAAAATATAGCTGTAATAATTCCTATAGGCCATAACCATATATGTTGCTTTATTTCAAGAAATATATATATAAAACCACATAACGTTCCGGCCAGTTCTATCCAGTGATTTAATATCCATGAAGTAAGGATTTCGTACATATTATAAATCTATTGTTACTTTACACATATAATTGATGCGTGCCTGAGGAAATACAACCATCCATGTTTTTTCGGTACCTTGTTCGTACCAATTTCCTGCATAGGCATTATTTTCATATTGTTCATCCGTAATATTATTTACCCGAAACTGAATGGTGAATTTTCTTGTATGTGAGACAGGAAATGAATATTGCACATACAAGTTATGAAACATATATGCATCAAGTTTTCTTTCTTCACTACTAGTATTATCAACATATTGGTCTCCTACGTATTTACTTACAAAGCCAAAAGACATATGTTCATCAGGATATAAACGAATAGCATTTGTTGCTACAACACTGGGTGAATATGAAATATCGGTTGTGCCTCGTTCGGTAATGATTGTTTGTTCTTGCCAGTTTTTATCATAATTTGTAGCATATTCTATATAGTTTCTAATTTTATTTTCAGATATCGTCATGTTTCCATTCCATTCAATTTCTTTGTGAGGACGTGCCGCAGCAACCAGTTCGATACCGCGGCGGTAACTTTCCGGCACATTCTCTTTGAGGGCAGCTCCTACATTGTTTACTTTTCCGGTTAAAACCAATTGATTTTTATAATACATAGTATACAGATTAATAGCTAAAGCATATTTTGCACGGGAATATTGATATCCGAACTCAACATCATGGAGGGTTTCGTGACTAAGGTTTATGTTGTCACGCGAATCTAGCAAATCGCTACGTGCTGGTTCTCTGTTTGAAACTGCGTACGAGAGAAATAGATTGTTTTTGTTATCAATTGTGTAATTTAAACCGAGTTTTGGGTTAATGAAATTCCAGTTATATGTTTCATCCAATTCTTTTAGATTATCATCAACACCGGAAAGTGCATAGTTTATACTGCGAAATTGTAAGTCGGCAAATGCGGATACTTCAGAAGTTAATGCATATTGAGCTTTTGCAAAAGCATTAAAATCTTTTTTTAAACCATTATTTGTGTACCATTGATATGAGTCAGCTTCGGGATTAAATTTTTGCCATATTACGTATCCATAGTGATCGCCATCATATATATTATATGAATTACCAAGACTCATATCTAATTTGTTTTTTGAATATGTAAGTCCCCATACATATCCGTAAAACACGTTGTCGAGCCATTTTTGGCGAACCAGGTCGGTTTTATACACAAGGCTGTCTGGGAAAATATGTGAATGATTATTAATAACTAACAGAGAATCTGACAATTGTATTGGTTCGATGTCATAATCAGATAAGAATTCATCTTCTTTATATTGTTCATAGTATCCTTTACCGGTTGTGGTATGTAAAGAAGCAGTAACGTCAATATGTTTTGTCATGTCCCATGAATAGTTGAGCACATAATGATTCTGTTCGTAATTATCAGTTTCATTATCATAAAACTGTTCATTACCCTCATTATCTGTATAGCTCCCAGCCTGATTGTATCTACGGTCAATAGCTAACATATCAGGAGAAATACCTTCCCAGGTTATACCGGTTTTTTCTTTTCCCAATAATACATTTGCTTGCAGAGTGTGATTTTTCTTAAAAAATGCTCCAGAAAGATGTATTGATTCATGATCTGAAAATCCTCGTTTTACGTAACCATCAGAATTTAATTTACTATAGCGGGCCGAAAAGGCAAAACTGCTGTCGAGTAATCCAGTTCCACCCGATATCATTCTTTGAAATGTATTGAATGACCCCACCGTTGACGATAGTTGTACATATTTTTCGTGTGCTGGCCCCTCAGTTTCAAAATTAACCGAAGCTCCGAACGATGCAGCACCATTTGTCGATGTTCCGACTCCACGTTGTATTTGAACATTATCAACCGAAGATGTGAAGTCAGACATATTAACCCAAAATACACCATGTGATTCGGCATCATTCAACGGCACTCCGTTTACGGTTACGTTTATTCTTGTCATATCTGTTCCACGAATACGCATGCCGGTATATCCATAGCCGGTGCCATTTTCAGATGTCGCAACTACTGATGGAGTGAGTGAGAGAACAAACGGAACATCTTCTGCTACATTTTGCCGTGTTATTTCTTGTTGTGTGATTTCTGACTGAGCAAAGGGCATTGTTTTTTTTGCACGAATTGCTGTTATTACTAACGGAGAGGTAAATACTGCAATAGGTAATTGTGCATGTACAATCGAATTGTTGGTAAGTTGTATTGTTTTGCTTACTGTTTTGCATCCTAAATACGAAAAAACAAGAGTGTATTCACCTTCTTTAAGATTGGGAAGTGTGTATTTACCTGCCGAATCAGTTATTTCAAATAAATATGTTGGTTTAACTTCTATATTTGCACCAGCAAGGGGTTCCCCAAATTCGTTTGTAACAGTTCCTGAAATTGTATATTCTTGAGCAGAAAGAAGAAGACTACATATTACAGGTATAATTCCTAGTATATATTTTTTCATATATTATTTTTTTTTTAACATTAAGAAATAAATATGAACAGGAATACGTAAAAGACGAGTGTTATATGAAAAGACAGGTTTCGAATTTCCTCCGCAGATACAACTCTGTTCAGGTTCGAGGGTCTGTTCTCAGCCTGTTTAGGCACCCCTATTCAGTGGCAAATATAAAAGAAAAATTATGTACGCAATTATGTTTTACGATTTTTTTTCAAGTACACATTTCGAAATGAGTTTTTTGCAAATTTTGGAAATGTTCGTTTATCGCCCCATACGCGGTTTCCAGATAATGAGAAGAAACTGTTTTTTAAATTTCCTTGTACCATATCCATTCGAGAACTATTCGAAGCAGCATAAGTAAAAAGAGACATTAAATTTTTTTCAAAAAAAGATGTTTTTTTTCCACTAACAGCTAGTTGTCTGTTTTTTAAAATTAGTTCGTGTAATGGTATCTTTACGGGACAAACTTCTGAACATCTTCCGCATACAGAGCATGCAGAACTTAAATGAATATATGAATCAAAATCTTTTAAATGAGGAGTCAGCACTGTTCCAATAGGCCCCTGATATGTTGTGTTGTAGGTGTATCCACCAATGTTTGTATAAATAGGACATACGTTTAAACAGGCACCGCAACGTATGCAGCTGAGAGACACATCAATATCCGGTTCTGCATACACATTGGTTCTTCCGTTATCGAGAAGAATCACATACATTTTTTCAGGACCATTAGATTCGTTTTCTTTTTTGGGACCTGTAAAAATAGAGTTGTAAACAGTTATAGCTTGTCCGGTACCGTGTTGTGAAAGGTGTGGCCACAGTAGTGCAAGGTCTTTATATGATGGTATTACTTTTTCTATTCCCGCAATAGCGATGTGTATTTTGGGGAATGAGGTTGACATTATAGCATTTCCTTCATTTTCTGTAACCGCTATACCACCAATATCTGGTAAAATAAAATTTGCACCGGTAATGCCTGCACCTGCATGTATAAATTTCTGACGTAATTTTTCGCGGGCTATACTAGTTAACTCTTCAGCAGTAAGTTGTTTTGAGGTATTAAAATGTTCGTGAAATAAATCAGCAATGTCATTTTTTGATTTATGCATTGCGGGAGTAACAATATGATATGGCTTTTCACCGGCAAGTTGAACAATATATTCCCCCAAATCAGTTTCAATTGATTGGATATTATTTTTTTCTAAATGATCATTAATTTCAATTTCCTCTGTAGTCATAGATTTACTTTTCACAACAGAAGAAACATCATGTTTTTTTAGAATTTCCAAAATATATGCAATAGCATCATTGGCAGAGTGAGCCCATAAAACAGAACCACCATTTTCGATATGTTTTTTTTCAAACTCCTCTAAGTAATCAGGCAGAAATTCGAGAGCCTTACGTTTAATAGTGGCTGCACGTTCTCGTGTTTTTTCCAGATTTGCATATCTGCTTTTGCCAGCATTAACAGCAGCATGATATTTACCCATATTAAACTGTATAGTTTTTCTGTGGGAAAGATCAAATGAAATTTTTTCTGCATCAATAAAAAACTGAGAATGAGTAGGATTTCTCATATCTATTATTGTTTAGGTCGTAAATCAGGAAGAGGAATTTTATTAACTCTGCGTTCGTGTCTACCTCCCTCAAATTCGGTGTTCAGATATGTTTTTACAATTTTTAATGTATCATTTGCAGTTACAAACCGAGCAGGAATAGCACACACATTAGCATTATTATGAGCTTTCACCAACTGTGCAATTTCTTCGTTCCAACACAGACCGGCACGTATGTTTTGATGTTTATTAACAGTCATATTGACCCCATTTCCCGATCCACAAAACACAAATCCAAGATCATATTCATTTTTTTCGATTGCGTAAGCCAATAAATGGGCAAAATCAGGATAATCAACATCTTCATCGGAGTGAGCACCAAAATCTTTTACATCATATCCTTCTTTTTTTAAGTACTTAAAAATAAGTTCTTTCATATGAAAGCCGGCATGATCCGCCGCAACTGCAATAGTAGGTTTTTCCATTACTTTGTATCAATTAATTCGGGCATCAAATGTACTCTATTATTTTTTTAGAATCAAAAAAAGATATTGAAAAAATTATTATACGCTGTTTTTATCACGTTATTTTATAAATAAAAGTTTAGTAACACCAGTGGTTGTACCGTCTTCATCAGATACATAAACTAAATAGATACCTGTTTGTACACGGTTTCCATGTAAATTTGTACCATTCCATACCCCAATACCACCATTAGCAATGCCTTCATATACCAATTCACCATGTATTGTGGTTATTTTATATACTGCATCAGCAGTTGTTCCATATATATATATATCATCGTTATAATGTTCTCGTACCGGATTTGGCACCACATATAAATCAGAATTATCTGGAGCACCACGCACAGCATCCGACATAAGAGAAACTAAACCACGTTCTGTTCCAAAAAACACTTCTCCTGTAGTGTGATTAATTGTAAGAGCAGATATACTATTAGAAGGTAATTTGCTGTTTTCAACAGTGTAATGAGCCAACTGTTTAGTACCATCAGCCGAAATTAAAAACACACCAGAATTTTTAGTACCAATCCATTTTCTGTTTGCCCCATCAACTATCATGTCAGAAATCCATTCAGAACTCAACAAATACCCAACTTCATTATCTATTTCCATCTTTATTCTCGAAATAGAAGATTCATCAGCAAACACCCTATAAGGTGAGGAGTGAGTGGCAATACCATTGGTAGTACCAATCCAGATTTTCTTATCTAAATCTTCAATAACACAGGTAGAACGATTTGCAATTTCACCCTCCGAGTCTTCCAAAGGTATGGCAATGTATGAATCATCAGACTCATCGTCGAAAGTTTTATTTTCATAAAAAACCATTACGAAGCCATTTGCACCTGCAACCCATTTGAAACCATTGGATGCAACACAGATATGTCGAACCAATAAGTCTTTATATGATATATTTGGAAATTCATATGAAAACCATTTGTTTTTATTCGTCTTTACAACCAAAGGACGATTCGAATACATATTAGTAATCCATACATTATTGTATGAGTCAGCTGTTATATCAGAAATATACACCAAGCCACTTGAAGGGTGGGCTTGTAAAATGCTATTAGTATCAGTATACAACTCGTCATACTCCCATGAATGAGAACCTTTAACCAGTCCCCATCCGGATGTTCCATAATAATAATCACCATTAGATAAAGGATAAACCGACAACGAATTTTGCACACTCCAATTGTAATGATTATACCAAGTCCCCGAGCTTAAAACACCAAATGAACCACGGTGGTATAAGTAGGGGGCACCACCTACGCAATAGAGCATATTGTTACGATAATATACATCCCCAATATAGTTTGTAATTAAACCATTCGGAAACAAAACATCCTGATCTGTAATTCGACCGATTCCCTCAGATCTCCCGGCATACCATATAGTACCCTCAGAATCAACATCAATTGTTTTAAACCAATTTGCTGTCGAGTCTCCACTGTATGTATATTCCCGCATTAGTTCAAAATCTTTAGAAAACACCCCAACAGTATATTTTGATTGAATATATAGTTTGTCATGTTTTGCAACTATTGACTTTAAAAAACCGGGCTGATACGTAAAAGCTTTTGTGGATGAGCCATCAAAATAAAAAACACTATCATTAGCACCATGTTCATTATTTTGAATAAAAAAGACAGAATTATTGAAAGATGCCAGAGAGTAATCAACTTGATTATCAAATCTCACATCGGGAATAGAATCCCAGACAGAAATATCAGCAATATTATCGGTATAATTTGCAATCATGATAGCCGATTCCGTTGCAATAGTTATTGAATCGCCTGATATTTCGATATCATATACAGGCACATAACTTCCAGATTCACCAATTATAGTAGTTGAAATAAACAAATTGCTATATATATCATATACAACCAAGCCAAAATCCGTAGCTATATATAATAATGAATCGTGAGCATGAAAATCCCTGATTGATTTTGTGCCATACACTTTTTTAGAAAAAATACCAGATTCCTTTTGAATAGAATAAGAAGGATAGTCAATAATATCTATGTACCCAGAGCGATAACCAATAAAAATTTTCTGAGAAACAGAATCGTATAATGAAGCCGAAAGCATAACGTCAGACAACCCCTGGACCTTAGAAAACTTTCTGTATTCATTATTGTGCAAGGAGTATGTCCAAAAACCCAAATCACTAACAGCCATTATAGAATTATCAAGAGAATGAACCTGTTTCACATTTCTGTACGAAAAATAATCTTTCCATACCCCAGGAGAAGATTGAGAAAAGATAGAAGAGAATATCGAAACGAAAAGCAAAACAGAAAAAAAATATTTAAGACTACACATGTCAAAAGAGTTAAATTTAATAATAATATATATAATGCAAATATAATAAAAGAAAAAGAACATTAACATAGCAATTACAAGAAGCTAATAACTAATATGTTGAAAATATATTTTAATTTTTTGTAATATTTTTACCAAAATGTTTGGAATAGTGAAAAAAAGAGGTGTATATTTGCAGCCGCAAAGAGAGAAAGGGTTCTCTCATTATTTTGCAAACAAAAACAGAAAAAGTTCTTTGAAATTATAAATAAGCCAAAATAAGGTTTCATATAAGATGAGCGAATGGATTATCTAGTTGTGAGGAAAGAAACAACAATTTTTTACAACGAAGAGTTTGATCCTGGCTCAGGATGAACGCTAGCGGCAGGCTTAACACATGCAAGTTGCGGGGCAGCATTTTCTGCTTGCAGAAAGATGGCGACCGGCGCACGGGTGCGTAACGCGTATGCAACCTACCCTTTACAGGAGGATAGCCCGGGGAAACTCGGATTAATACTCCATACGATACTATTTTTGCATATTAATAGTATAAAAGCTCCGGCGGTAAAGGATGGGCATGCGTGACATTAGCTAGTTGGTGAGGTAACGGCTCACCAAGGCGATGATGTCTAGGGGTCCTGAGAGGGTTCACCCCCACACTGGTACTGAGACACGGACCAGACTCCTACGGGAGGCAGCAGTGAGGAATATTGGTCAATGGAGGCAACTCTGAACCAGCCATGCCGCGTGCAGGAAGAATGCCCTATGGGTTGTAAACTGCTTTTATTTAGGAAGAATCCCCAGTACGTGTACTGGGTTGACGGTACTAAACGAATAAGGACCGGCTAACTCCGTGCCAGCAGCCGCGGTAATACGGAGGGTCCAAGCGTTATCCGGAATCATTGGGTTTAAAGGGTCCGCAGGCGGACTAGTAAGTCAGTGGTGAAATCTCTCAGCTTAACTGGGAAACTGCCATTGATACTGTTAGTCTTGAATTCGGTCGAAGTGGGCGGAATGTGTCATGTAGCGGTGAAATGCATAGATATGACACAGAACACCGATAGCGAAGGCAGCTCACTAGGCCTGAATTGACGCTCAGGGACGAAAGCGTGGGGAGCGAACAGGATTAGATACCCTGGTAGTCCACGCCGTAAACGATCATTACTCGATATCAGCGATATACAGTTGGTGTCTAAGCGAAAGTGATAAGTAATGCACCTGGGGAGTACGATCGCAAGGTTGAAACTCAAAGGAATTGACGGGGGCCCGCACAAGCGGTGGAGCATGTGGTTTAATTCGATGATACGCGAGGAACCTTACCAGGGCTTAAATGCAGAATGACAGGACTGGAAACAGTTTTTTCTTCGGACATTTTGCAAGGTGCTGCATGGCTGTCGTCAGCTCGTGCCGTGAGGTGTTGGGTTAAGTCCCGCAACGAGCGCAACCCCTATCTTTAGTTGCTAGCAGGTAATGCTGAGGACTCTAAAGAAACTGCCAGCGCAAGCTGAGAGGAAGGCGGGGACGACGTCAAGTCATCACGGCCCTTACGTCCTGGGCCACACACGTGCT